>NZ_CBDDFJ010000006.1:0-282243 GCF_965227005.1 Roseococcus sp. | reverse complement strand
GTGCGCAGCCCCTGACCCGGCCCGCCGAGCACCAGAAGAGGCAAGCTCGCGAAGCGGCTTATGGGGGTCAGGTCTGCTTGTGGGTCATAGCCCAACTGCCGGGACAGGTTCCGGTTGAGGATCATCGTCGTCGCGGTGACCACGCCGAGGGTGTTCCCATCGGCCGTCGCGCGCGCAACCTCCTCGCCGGCCACGTTTCCGCGGGCGCCCGTGCGGTTCTCGACCGTGACGGGACGCGACAGGCGCTGGGCCAGGGCCTCGGCGAAGACACGGGAGATGCGGTCCACGCCGCTTCCGGGCGGAAAGCCCACTAACAGGCGAATCGGCTCCCGCCCATCCATCCCAGGCGCTGGAATGGAATTCGGTTGGGCCTGCGCCGCGGAGACGCCGAGCAACAGGCTCAGCGCATACCCCATCATCAGATGTCGTCGAAACAGCTTCACGGGACGTTACCTGCCCGGAAACGGGGCACGATCCCCCGCTCTCGACCGGGCGGGCACAGTCACGTCCCAGTCACTCATGGTCAATCCACATTTTGTCGCGAAAGTCGGCCTGACACCCCGCGGCGGGCAACTTCCATCGACCGAATTGCGACTTGTTCGCAATGGACTAAACTCCGCCGGTTGCACCCGGTCGGATTGACGCAGCTGCGAAGGGACGCCTAGAAAAGCCCCACAAACTTGCAATGGCCGGAGTGTTCTCCCCGATGAAGGCGCAGAGCGTATGAGTGACCCGCGCGAGGCCGGAATGGTGGGTCGCCGCACGGACGGCAAGGTCGTTCGCCGCCCGCTCTCCCCGCACCTTCAGGTCTACGACATGATGCAGATGACGAGCTTCGTCTCGATCATGCATCGCATCACCGGCACCGCCTGGGCCGGCGGCACCTTGCTCCTGGCCTGGTGGCTCATGGCCGCCGCGACCGGCGAGGTCGCCTTCGCCCGCGTCCAGTGGTTCATGTCCTCCTGGCTCGGCCTGCTGATGCTCTTCGGGCTCACCCTGGCCGCCTGGTACCACACGCTGGCCGGCCTGCGGCACCTCGTCTGGGATGCCGGCTTCGGCTTCGACATCCCCACCGTCTACAAGACCGGCCGCGCCGTGCTGATCGGCACGGGCGTGCTGACCGTGCTGACCTGGCTGCTCGCCATCGTGTTCTGGGGCTGATCGACATGGCCGGCGAAAACTCCTCCCCCGCCCTGCGCACCCCGCTGGGCCGCGTCCGCGGCCTCGGCTCGGCGAAGTCGGGCACGCATCACTGGTGGATGCAGCGCGTCACCTCCATCGCGCTCCTGCCGCTGACCCTCTGGTTCGTGGTGAGCATGATCGGCCTGGCCGGCACCACCTATCTCGAGACGCTGCTCTGGATCGCCACGCCGCTGAACGCGGTGCTGATGCTGGCCCTCATCCTTCTCACCTTCCACCACATGGCGGCCGGTCTGCAGGTGGTGGTCGAGGATTATGTGCGCAACGAGTTCCAGCGCATCGCCTATCTGCTTGTCATCAAGGGCGCCTGCGCGCTGCTGGCGCTGGCCTGCGCCTTCTCGGTGCTGCGCATCGCCTTCGCGCTCTAGGCCCGATCCACCTCGCGGATCGGGGACTGAAGCGTTGCTGCGGGAACGCTTGAATTCACGGCGGCTTCGCGCCGTCGCTTCTGAGGCCGGCATGTTCCGGCGAGTCATTTGGGGCGCGAGGGCCATTGCCGCCGCGCCAGAGAGCGGATCGGGTCGATGAACGCCATCAGCAAGCCCTCCTTCGGCGCCTATCGCGTCGTGGATCACACCTACGATGTCGTCGTGGTCGGCGCCGGCGGCGCGGGGCTCCGCGCCACCTTCGGCATGGGCGCGGCGGGCCTCAAGACCGCCTGCATCACCAAGGTCTTTCCCACGCGCTCGCACACCGTGGCCGCGCAGGGCGGCGTCGGCGCCTCGCTCGGCAATATGGGCGAGGACAACTGGCGCTGGCACATGTACGACACCGTGAAGGGGTCGGACTGGCTCGGCGACCAGGACGCCATTGAATACATGTGCCGCGAGGCGGTGCCCGCGATCATCGAGCTCGAGCATTACGGCGTGCCCTTCTCGCGCACCGAGGACGGCCGCATCTACCAGCGCCCCTTCGGCGGCCACATGCAGGAATACGGCAAGACGCCGGCCATGCGCGCCTGCGCGGCCGCCGACCGCACCGGCCACGCCATCCTGCACACGCTCTACCAGCAGGCGCTGAAGGCCAATTGCGAGTTCTTCGTCGAATATATCGCGCTCGACCTCATCATGGATGAGGAAGGCGTCTGCCGCGGCGTCACCGCCTGGAACCTCGAGGACGGGACGATCCACCGCTTCCGCGCCCAGCAGGTGGTGATGGCGACCGGCGGCTATGGCCGCGCCTATTTCTCCTGCACCTCCGCGCATACCTGCACGGGCGATGGCGGCGGCATGGTGCTGCGCGCCGGCCTGCCGCTGCAGGACAACGAGTTCGTGCAGTTCCACCCCACCGGCATCTACGGCTCGGGCTGCCTCGTCACCGAGGGCGCGCGCGGCGAAGGCGGCTACCTCACCAATTCCGAGGGCGAGCGGTTCATGGAGCGCTACGCGCCGACCGCGAAGGACCTCGCCTCGCGCGACGTCGTCTCGCGCGCGATGTCGATGGAGATCCGCGAGGGCCGCGGCGTCGGTCCGCACAAGGACCACATCTACCTGCACCTGGAGCATCTCGGCGCGGCGCTGCTACATGAGCGCCTGCCCGGCATCTCCGAGACGGCGAAGATCTTCGCCGGCGTGGACGTGACGAAGGAGCCGATCCCGATGCTCCCGACCGTCCACTACAACATGGGCGGCATCCCGACGAACATCCACACCGAGGTGCTGCGCCCCACCGCGCAGGACCAGGATGCGATCGTCCCCGGGCTGATGGCCGTGGGCGAGGCCGCCTGCGTCTCGGTGCATGGCGCCAACCGCCTCGGCACCAACTCCCTGCTCGATCTCGTGGTCTTCGGCCGCGCCGCCGCGCTGCGTGCCGCCGAGGTGCTGAAGCCCGGCGCGACCCAGCCGCCGCTGCCCGCCAAGGCCGGCGAGAACGCGCTGGATCGCCTCGATCGCGTGCGCAACGCCAAGGGCGGCACGAGCGTCTCCGATCTGCGGCTGAACATGCAGCGCACCATGCAGAACCACGCGGCCGTCTTCCGCACCTCCGATCTGCTGAAGGAGGGCGTCGAGAAGATGGACAAGATCGCCGCCGGCTATGAGGACATCCGCGTCGCCGACCGCTCGCTGATCTGGAACAGCGACCTGGTCGAGGCGCTGGAGCTCGACAACCTGCTCGGCAATGCGCTGACGACGATCCATGGCGCGGAAGCGCGCAAGGAAAGCCGCGGCGCCCATGCCCAGGAAGACTACCCCGATCGCGACGACGTGAACTGGATGAAGCACACGCTCGCCTGGGTGGACGACAAGCGCGAGGTCAAGCTCGACTATCGCGACGTGAAGATGCGGACGCTGACCAACGAGGTCCAGGTGTTTCCGCCCAAGCCGCGGGTGTACTGAACATGGCAACCTTCACCCTTCCGAAGAACTCGACCATCACGGCGGGCAAGACCTTCAAGGCCGAGCCCGGCGCGACCAAGGTCAAGACCTTCAAGATCTACCGCTGGGATCCGGACGAGGACGCAAATCCGCGCACGGACAACTACGAGATCGATCTGAACAAGTGCGGCCCGATGGTCCTGGACGCGCTCATCAAGATCAAGAACGAGGTCGACACCACGCTGACCTTCCGGCGTTCCTGCCGCGAGGGCATCTGCGGCTCCTGCGCGATGAACATCGACGGGTTGAATACGCTGGCCTGCCTCAAGCCCATCGACGAGGTGAAGGGCGACGTGCGCATCAACCCGCTGCCGCATATGCCGGTGGTGAAGGACCTGGTGCCCGACCTGAGCCAGGTCTACGCGCAGTACCGCTCCATCGAGCCCTGGCTGAAGGCCGAGACGCCGCCGCCGCCGGATGAGGAGCGCCGCCAGTCCAAGGAGGAGCGCGCCAAGCTCGACGGCATGTGGGAGTGCATCCTGTGCTTCTGCTGCTCGACCTCCTGCCCCAGCTATTGGTGGAACGGCGACCGCTACCTCGGCCCGGCGATCCTGCTGGCCGCCTATCGCTGGATCGCGGACAGCCGCGACGAAGCGACCGGCGAGCGGCTGGACGATCTGGAAGATCCCTTCCGGCTCTATCGCTGCCACACGATCATGAACTGCACGCGGACCTGCCCGAAGGGGCTGAACCCCGCGGAAGCGATCGGCAAGATCAAGACGCTGATGGTTACCCGCCAGGGCTGATGCCCTGGCCTTCGGGCTCCGGTCGCAACGCGGCCGGGCCCGAACCAGTTCTTCACAGATCGCTTCAGTGACGATCTTGCCCGACTCCGGTGTCGGGCCCATTCATTCCTCGATGATCCATCTGATTAAGCTCTCCGTCGGGACCAAGGACGTCGCGCATCTTCAGGCGTGGCAGGCGGAGCGCGCGATCACCCATGCGCCGCTGCGCCACCGCACGCGCAACCGCCCCAAGCGGCGCGACGACATCCTCGACGGCGGCAGCATCTACTGGGTGGTGGCCGGCTTCCTGCAGGTGCGCCAGCGCGTCATCGACATCATCGACGACACCATGGAGGACGGGACGGCCTGCGCCGGGATCGTGCTCGACCCCTTGCTGGTGCCCGTGGCCGCGCGTTCGGTGAAGGCCTTCCAGGGCTGGCGCTATCTGGATCCCGAGGCGGCCCCGCCGGACCTCGCGGACCACAGCGCCGCTCCCGGCATCGACGGGCTGCCCCCCGCCCTGAGGGCGGCGCTGCGCGAAGCCCGCCTGATCTAGAGCCTTCTTCGTTCGCAAGGGCTCACTTCGAAGTCTCTAGATCCTTGTTTTTTCGAGCATCTTTACCCGACCAGACGATTCCGTCTGATCGGGTGATGCTCTAAGCTCGGTCAGGCGATCCCGGCAGGGATGCGGGGGCGGAGCCCCCGCCCGGCCTTACTTGTCGCCCAAATCCCAATACATCCCGGCAAAGGCCAGCAGCCCCTCGCGCGCCGGCCCCGGCAGCAGGTGCTCGTCCGGCCCATGCTGCTTGCAGCCGTTATAGCTGTGCGGCACCCAGATCAGCGGCACGTTCAGGTGGTCCACGAAGACATCGCCCGGCAGACCGCCCGAGGAGTTCGGGATCACCTGCACATGCTTGCCCAGCGACTTCTCCATGCTGTCGCGCGCCCAGACGACCCAGGGGTGCGAAGGCGAGGTGCGCGAGGCCGGCATGCGGGTGAAGGCGTTCTCGATCTTCACGTTCTGCAGCCCGTGGGCATCGAGGTGGCTACGCAGCGCCTCCGCGAAGGTGTCGGGATCGCTGTCGACGGTGTAGCGGATCTGGCAATGCGCGCGGGCGTCGGGTGCTACGGCATTCACCGGGTTCTCCGGGCGGCCGCTGACCATGGCCAGGATGATGAGGCTGTTCCAGCCATAGATCTTCTCGGCCGCGGTCAGTCCGGGCTCGCCCCAATCGGCGTCGATGGTCGCGGCCTCGCCGCCGCCGCCCACTTCGCAGCCGTCCAGCACGCCACGGACATCGGCGGGGACGCCGTTGCGGGGCAGCCAGTCGCGCACGAGGATCTTGCCGTTGCGGTCCATCATCGTACCGATGGCATGGGCCAGGATCACCGCCGGGTCGCTGGTGAGGCCGCCCCAATGGCCGGAATGCACGCCGCCGTCACGCAGCTTCACGACGAGATCGAAGTGGAAGGTGCCGCGCGTGCCGGTGGCGATGGTCGGCACCTCGGGCATGACGCGCGGACCGTCGCTGGCGATCAGCGCGTCGGCGGCCAGGAGCCGGGCATTCTGCGCGACGAATTCGCGCAGGCCCTTGCTGCCGCGCTCCTCGGCCATCTCGATCACGAGCTTCACATTGGCGTTGAGCTTGCCGCCGCGCGCGGCCAGGGCCGCCTCCAGCGCCATGAGGTTGATGACGTGCTGGCCCTTGTTGTCGGCCGTGCCGCGCCCGTACCACTTGCCGTCGCGCTCGATGAGCTCCCAGGGCTTGAGGCCCTCGCTCCACTGGTCGTCCAGGCCGCGCACCGTGTCGCCATGCCCATAGAGCAGCACCGTCGGTCGGGACGGATCCTCGATGCGCTCGGCGGTCAGGATGGGGCCGAAGCCCGGCAGGGGATTCGGGTTGAGCGTGACCGAAGTGAAGCCCAGGCTCTCGACCCAGGGCTTGATGGCCTGCTCCAGATACTGCGTGAGATAGGGCTCGTAGCCCTCCTCCTGCGCCGTCGAGGGGATGGCGACGAAGTCCGAGAGCCGGGCCTTCAGCTTCCCCTCGTCGAACATCGCCGCCGCGCGCGCGAGGGCATCGGCCCGGGCACCTGTCTCAATTGTCATTCAAATATCGCCTTTTCGAACCCGCCGTTTCGCCAAATAGCCGTGCAACCGGCCCTGCGTCCATGCCTCATGGCGCGTGTTCCGCGCGCCAGCGCAACCATTGCGCGATCTCGACGAGACGGCGCGGCGCCCCGCTCGGCCCGGTGAGGCGCAGCGCCACGGCGGGCGCGCCTTCCTGGACCGGCAGCGTGACGCGCAGGTCGATCACGTCGCGCGGCAGGTCGATCTGCCCGGCGAGCCCGAGCGTGAGACCGCCCTCGCCGCTCAGCGCCGCCTCGTCGATCGTCACGGTGCCCGCCGCCAAGGAAAGGTTCGCCATGCCCCGCTCGATGGAGGTCGCGCCGCCGCCCAGACCCGCGCGCAGCCCCGCCTCCGCCGCACGGAGCGCGGGCAGGCCGAGCGCCTCGGCGGCGGCGGCGGCGTCCAGCCCCTGCACCACGCCGTCGCGCAGCGTGAGCCGGGCCGTGCCGCCCAGCCCGGCGACCAGCGCCGCCGGCGCATTGCCGTTGCTGGCGAGCCGGAATTCCCCGGAGAGACGGCCGGCGCCGATATCCATGGGCCGCCCGGTGAGCGGTCCGGAGAGCACCACATCGGTGAAGCTGCCCTCGGTCGAGAATCGCAGCGCCGGGCCACGCTCCAGCCGGGCCGTGCCGGCCAGGGTCCCGCCGGCGAGATTGCCGCGCAGATCCTCCAGCCGCAGGGAGGCCGCGTCGGCGCGCAGATTGGCCGAGGCTTGCTCGATGGCCGGCAGGTCCATCGCCTCCACGCGGTCGGCCGTCAGCGCCAGGTCGAGACCCAGGCCGGGCCAGGCGCTCAGATCCAGTGCGCGCCAGCCCGGCAGCGGCAGGCGGTCCATCGCCAGGCGGCCGGTCAGGGTGCGGCGCCCTTCGGGGGAGGCCAGAGCCAGTTGGCCCCGGCCGCGCAGCTCGCCGGCGACCATCTCGAAGCTGTCGGCGCTCCAGCCCTCCGGGCGAAGAGCGAGGGCCGCGATGAGCGAGAAGGAGCCCTCGCCGATCCAGCCAGGCGGCTCGCGTTCCAGCAGGGTACCGAACATGCGGGCCGCGCCGGGGTGGCGCACGGTCACGGTACCCTGCCCGCGGCCCGGGCCCTGGTCGAACGAGGGTTGGTCGAGCGTGGCCTGGGCCTCGATGCGCGCCTCGGCGAGGTCGCCCTCGATCCGCAGGGCCAGGGCGTCCAGCGGGCCGCCGCCGCTGGCGCGCAGCCGCAAAGGCAGCGCGGCGAGGCCCGGGCGCTCCAGCCCCAGGCGGGCGAGCAGCGGGCCGGCCGCGCCCTCGGCCTCCAAACTGAGATCGCTGACGCGGCCGCCGGCCAGGGTGCCGGCCAGGGTCACGTCCAGGCCCAGATGGCGCCCGGCGAGGCGGCGCAGCAGCAGCCGCCCGCCCTCGGCCGCGCCGTCCACGGAAAGGCGCTCCCAGACGGAGCCGCCCAGCGCCAGGCGGCCGAAGCCGAGCCGCAGCTGGTAGTCCGTCCCGGCGCTGGTCTCGCGCAGCACGGCGAGGAGCTGGCTGGGCGTCACGCCCGCCTCCAACCCGTCGAATTCCAGCCCGAGCGCGAGGCTCGGCCGGGCCTGCTGGCGCCAGACGAAGCCGCCGGTCGCGCGCGCCGGGCCGAGGCGTGCCGTGAGGTCCGTCGCGGTGAATTGTCCCGCCTCCCAGGAGAGGCGCGTCTGGCCCTCAGAGCCGCCGAGAGGCAACGGCCATCGCGTCAGGCCCAAGGCCTCGGCCAGTTGCTCCGGCTGGGCCGAGCGCCAGCGCAAAGCGAGGTCGAGGCGCGGGCCGGCGCTGGCGCCGGAGGCCTCGAGCGTGGTCCCGCCGGGCAGTTCGGCGGAGACGTCGCTCAGCGTCAGGCGCTCGCCCTGGAGGAAGGCGCCGGCGCGCAGCTTGCGCAGGCGCAGCGGGCCGAGCGTCGCCCCCTCGGCCGTCACGTCGAGCGAGATGGGCACGGCCTGCGGTCCCGCGCCGCGCAGGGCGGCCAGCCAGGGCTCGACCTCCAGCCGCGGCGTGGCGAGGGTGAGGTCGAAGCGCGGCTCGCGGCCGAGGCGCAGCAGGGCCGAGCCGCGCACAGCCTGGCCGCCGACCTCGAGCGCGAGTTGCCGGGCCGTCAGCGCCTCGGCCCCCGCGACCAGGGAGGAGGTGGCGCGGAAAGGTCCGGGAGGCGCGGGAATCACGGCGGCGAGGTCGGGGCCGCTGACCTCCAGCCGGCCCTCGAAGCCGCCCTCGGCGAGCAGCACGCCGCGCGCCTGGAGGTTCACCCCGGCATGGCTGGCCGAGAGATCGAGCGGGGCGATGCCGTCATCGCCGGCGCGGCCGAGCGTGGCCTGGAAGCGCACCGTGCGGCTGCGCCAGGTGAGCGAGCCCTCGGCCGTCAAAGCCTCGGAAGGATTGCCGGCGGTCAGCCGCGCGGTGACGCCGTCGAGCACCGCATCCCCGATGGAGATGCGGCTCTGCTCCAGACGGGCGTCGAGCGCGGTAAGGCGCGGCAGAGGGGCGAGACCCGGCAGCGAGGTGGGCGGCCAGGGCAGGCGGATATCGGCGCCGACCAAGGCCAGCTCGCGCACCTCGATCCGGCCGAGCAGCAGCGCGCCGAGGTCCAGGCGCAGCCGCAGCGCGCGGGCGGACATCCGCACGTCGTCCGCCGTCTGGCCGATGACGATGCGCGAGGCCTCCAGCCGTGGCTGCGGCAGCAGTTCCAGCGTGACGGGGCCTTCGAGCCAGACCGGGCGGCCCAGCCGCTCGGAGGCGATCGCCGCGATGGTGCCGCGATGGCGGTCCCAGTCGAGATATCTGGGCAGCAGGTAAGCCGCCACCGCCGCCAGGACGGCGAGCCCCGCGAGAAGCGCGAGGACGACCCTGCGCGCGGTGGCGGCTCGGCTCAAGCCTCGTCCAAACCGTTTTGGCCCCAGCCGCCGCCGCCGGGCGTCTCGACGACGAGGATGTCGCCGGGCTCAAGGTCGGCCTTGCCGGCATTGCCGGGGATCACGTCGCGCGTGCCGTCGGCGCGGTCCACCCATTGCCGGCCGGGCGCGCCGTCCGCACCGCCGTGCAGCCCATGCGGCGCCACGTTGCGGCGCGAGGCCACGACCACCGCCTGCATCGGGCGCAGGAAGCGGATGCGCCGGCGCGAGCCGTTGCCGCCCTGCCACTCGCCCGCGCCGCCGGAGCCCTGTCGGATCGAGAATTCCTCGAGGCGCACGGGGTAGCGCATCTCCAGGATCTCGGGATCGGTCATGCGGGTGTTGGTCATGTGCGTCTGCACGGCGCTGGTGCCGTGGAAGCCCGGGCCCGCGCCCGTGCCGCCGCAGATGGTCTCGTAATACTGGTAGGTGTCGTCGCCGAAGAGCGAGTTGTTCATGGTCGACTGGGCGGCGGCGCAGGCGTCGAGCGCGGCCAGCAACGCGTTGCAGGTCACCTGGCTGACCTCGGTGTTGCCGGCGACCACGGCCCGGCCCGGCGTCGGGCTGAGGAAGCTCGCGGGCGGGACGATGATCTCCAGCGGCTTCAGGCAGCCGTCGTTGAGCGGGATGTCCTCGCCCACCAGCGAGCGGAAGCAATAGAGCACCACCGCCCGGCAGACGGCGGCCGGGGCGTTGAAGTTGTCGGGGCGCTCGGGGCCGGTGCCGGTGAAGTCGATGACCGCCTTGCGGTTCGCCTGGTCCACGCGGACCTCGACGACCAGCGGCGTACCGTCATCCGTGACGGTCTCGAAGCGGCCGTTCTTCAGCGTGGAGAGCACGCGGCGCACGCTCTCCTCCGCATTGTCCATCACGTGGCCCATATAGGCGCGCACGACATCGAGGCCGAACTCGCGCACGGCGCGGCGCAGTTCCTGCACGCCCATCTCGTTGGAGGCGACCTGCGCCTTCACGTCCGCCACGTTCACGTCCGGGCTGCGCGCGGGGTAGCGCGCGGAGGCCAGGAGCTCCCGGAACTCGGCTTCCCGGAAATGGCCGGCGTCGACGAGAAGGAAGTCGTCGATGACGACGCCCTCCTCCTCCAGCGTGGCCGAGCCCGGTGGGGTGGAGCCGGGGGTGAGGCCACCGATATCGGCATGGTGCCCGCGCGAGCCGACGAAGAAGAGGATCTCGCTCCCCGCCTCGTCGAAGACGGGCGTGATCACCGTCACGTCCGGCAGATGGGTGCCGCCGTTATAGGGGTTGTTCAGCGCCACCACGTCGCCCGGGCGCAGCGTTTCGGCGCGCGAGCGGATGACCGTGCGCACGCTCTCGCCCATCGCGCCGAGATGCACGGGCACATGCGGCGCGTTGGCGATGAGCTGGCCCGTCACGTCGAAGATGGCGCAGGAGAAGTCCAGCCGCTCCTTGATGTTCACCGAGAGGCTGGTGTTCTGCAGCACCGTGCCGGTCTGCTCGGCGATGGACATGAAGAGGCTGTTGAACAGCTCCAGCATCACCGGATCGACGCGGCCGGTCTCGGCCAGCCGCGCGGCGGCGCGGGCCTCGATGCGGTGGAGCACGAGGTGGTTCAGCGGCGTGACGCGCGCCTCCCAGCCCGGCTCGACCACCGTGGTCGCGATCGCCTCGCGGATGAGGGCGGGGCCGCGGATGGCGTCGCCCGCCAGCAGGGCCTCGCGGTCATGGACCGGCGCGTCATGCGACGCCCCTTGGGCGAAGAGCGTGGCGCGGTCGAGCAGCGGGATGGCCTCGCCGGACGGCCGGTCCGCGAGCTTCTCCTCCTGCACGGCCTCGCCCGGCATGGTGACTTCCACGAGCGCGGCCTCGACGACGACCTGGCGTTCCGGCGTCGCGAAGCCGAAGCGCGCGCGATGCGCCTCGGTGAACTCGCGCAGCACGCCGTGGTAGCAGCCGAAGGCGACGGGCAGGAAGGAATCGGTGCCGGCATAGCGCAGGTGCAGGCGATGCTCGGCCTTGAGACGGGTCGGATCGGCGCCCTGGCGCACCAGCTCGGCGCGGCCGGCGGCCTCCAGCTCGGCCAGCCGCGCCTCCAGCACGCCGATGCCCTCGGGCGCGAGGGGCTTCTCGACCGCCGCCTCGCGGATCACCGCCTGGTCGGCGAGGCCCATGCCATAGGCGCTCAGCACGCCGGCGAAGGGATGGATGAAGACGGTCTCCATGCCGAGCTCATCGGCCACGAGGCAGGCATGCTGCCCGCCCGCGCCGCCGAAGCAGGCCAGGGTGTATTTCGTGACGTCATAGCCGCGCTGCAGGCTCACCTGCTTGATGGCATGGGCCATGTTGGAGACGGCGATGCGGAGGAAACCCTCGGCCACCTGTTCCGGCGAGGGCGCGGTATCGGTGGTTCGCGAGATCTCGGCGGCCATCGCGGCGAATTTTTCGCGCACGACCCCGGCGTCGAGCGGCTGGTCGCCGTTCGGGCCGAAGATCGCGGGGAAGTGCTTCGGCTGCACCTTGCCGACCATGACGTTGGCGTCGGTCACGGTCAGCGGGCCGCCGCGGCGGTAGCAGGCCGGCCCCGGAACCGCGCCCGCGCTCTCGGGGCCCACGCGATAGCGCGCGCCGTCGAACTTCAGGATGGAGCCGCCGCCGGCGGCCACCGTGTTGATCGCCATCATGGGCGCGCGCATGCGCACCCCGGCCACCACCGTCTCGAAGGCGCGCTCGAAGGCGCCGGCGTAGAGCGCCACGTCGGTCGAGGTGCCGCCCATGTCGAAGCCGATGATGCGGTCGTAGCCGGCCATGGCGGCCGTCCGCGCCGCGCCGACGATGCCGCCGGCCGGGCCGGAGAGGATCGCGTCCTTGCCCTGGAAGCTCGTCGCCTCGGCGAGGCCGCCCGAGGACTGCATGAAGTAAAGCTTCGCGTTCCCGCCCAATTCCGACGAGACCTGCTCCACGTAGCGGCCCAGGATCGGCGAGAGATAGGCGTCCACCACCGTCGTGTCGCCGCGCGGCACGATGCGGGGCAGCGGGCTCGCCTGATGCGAGAGGCTGATCTGCGGGAAGCCGATCTCGGCCGCGATGGCGCCGATCCGCAGCTCATGCGCCGGATGCGCCCAGGCATGCATCAGCACGATGGAGACCGCGCGGATGCCGTCGTCATAGGCGGCCTGGAGCGCCGCGCGGGCGGCAGCCTCGTCCAGCGGCTCGATCTCGGCGCCGTCCACCGCCACGCGCCCGCCGATCTCGGCCACGCGCTCATGCAGCAGCTCAGGCAGCTTCACGTTCAGGTCGAAGAGCCGGGGGCGCGCCTGGTTGCCGATGCGCAGCATGTCGGCGAAGCCCACGGGGACCAGCAGCACCACGCGCTCGCCCTTGCGTTCCAGCAGGGCGTTGGTGGCGACGGTCGTGCCCATCTTCACGGCCTCGACCAGGCCCTCGGGCAGGGTCGCGCCGGGCGCGAGGCCCAGGACCTGGCGGATGCCGGCGACGGCAGCGTCCTTGTATCGCTCGGGATTTTCGGAAAGCAGCTTGGCCGTGGAGAGGGACCCGTCCGGATGCCGGGCCACCACATCGGTGAAGGTGCCGCCGCGATCGATCCAGAACTGCCAGGTCCCAACGGTCATTCGAAAACTCCTCAACTTGACGTTGCTTTGCAGGGCCGGGGCGTGGCGCGCAAGGGGGTTGGCGTGTTACTCCCTGGGAAGGCAAAGGGGTCGATGTTGAGCTTCTGGGGCAAGATCATCGGCGGAATCGCCGGCTTCGCGACGGGCGGACCGGTCGGCGCCCTCATGGGCGCCATGGCCGGCCATGCCGCCGACAGCGCCACGCGCCTCGGTCCCAACGCCGCCAACATGGCCGCCGCCCTCGGCTCGCGCGAGCAGCTCTTCGCCATCTCGGTGGTGGTGCTCTCGGCCAAGCTCGCCAAATGCGACGGCCCCGTGGTGCGCGCCGAGATCGACGCCTTCAAGCGCATGTTCCGCATCCCGCCGCAGAACATGAAGGACGTGGCCGAGCTCTTCGACGAGGCGCGCCAGACCTCCGCCGATTACGAGACCTTCGCCGACCGGCTGGGCGAGGCCTTCGCCGCCGAGAAGGCCGTGCTGGAGGATGTGCTGAGCGCCCTCTTCCAGATCGCCCGCGCCGATGGACCGCTGACCCGTGGCGAGGTCCGCTTCCTCCAGCGCGTGCAGACCGGCTTCAGGCTGGAGGCGCGCGAATGGGAGCGCGCCCGCGACGGCCAGGCCCGCCCCGGCGCGCGGGCCGGCGACATGCCGGGCGTGGACGCCTATGCCGTGCTGGGCCTGCCCCAGGACGCGACGGACGAGCAGGTCCGCACCGCCTGGCGCAAGCTGATGCGCGAGAACCATCCCGACGCCATGGCCTCGCGCGGGGCTCCTCAGGACCTGATCCACCGGGCCACGGGCAAGGTGGCCGAGATCAACAACGCCTGGGACCGGATCAAGAGAGAGCGCAAGCTTTGAGCCTCCGCGTCACGGAGCTCCTCTCGCCGAATGTCGATACCCGGCCCGAGGGCGCGGCGATCGACACGCTGATCCTGCATTATACGGGCATGACCTCGGGCCGGGCGGCGATCGAGCGCCTGCGCGACCCGCAGGCCGTGGTCTCCTCCCATTACGTGGTCGAGGAGGACGGCCAGGTCTTCCGCCTCGTCCCCGAGGCGCTGCGGGCGCGGCATGCCGGCGTCTCGCACTGGCGTGGGCGCGAGGTGCTGAACGACGTCTCGATCGGCATCGAGATCGTCAATCCGGGGCATGAATGGGGCTATCGCCCCTTCCCGGCGATGCAGATGGCGGCGGTGGCGGATCTCTGCCTGGAGATCCTGGGGCGTCATTCGATCCCCGCGTGCAACGTCGTCGGCCATAGCGACGTGTCGCCCGACCGCAAGCAGGATCCGGGCGAGCTGTTCGACTGGCAGGGCCTGGCGGCGAACGGCATCGGGCTCTGGCCGAAGGTGGACGGGCCGGCGGAGGGCGATGCGCGCGCGCTCCTTGGCCGGATCGGCTACCGCACCGATCTGGAGCTGCCGGTGCTGGTCACGGCCTTCCAGCGCCATTGGCGGCCGGAGCAGGTGAACGGCGTGGCGGATGCCGGCACGCTGGCGCGCATGCAGGGCGTCCTGACTGCCATCGGCTGATCCCGGAAGCGTCCGTCCCGCGCGGATGCCGCCCGCACAGCGGACGGCGCCGCCGCCGTCCGAGGGCGCAAAACAATGATGCCGGGTGGCCTGTAAGCCGGGTTCTGTCTTGGCCCCCAGGCTTTTGACCTTGGGGCCATGGACGACCATTCCTCTGGGACCCGCGTTACCGCGAGCCTCGCGCGGCCAACCCGGAGGACGAGGCGGAAATGCCCCTGCTTGCGCTGCCCTCCCTATTCGGCCTTGCTCCCGGTGGGGTTTGCCGTGCCGCCGCCATTGCTGGAAGCGCGGTGGGCTCTTACCCCACCGTTTCACCCTGACCGCCCGCACCCCGGCCGAAACCGAGGCTGGGACGGCGGTCTGTTCTCTGTGGCACTTTCCCTAGGCTCTCGCCCGCCGGCCATTGGCCGGCACCGTATTTCCGTGGAGCCCGGACTTTCCTCCAGCCCCGCGATCGCTCGCAGGACCAGCGGCCGTCCAGCCACCCGGCACCGCGCGCTTGTTGCGCCGACCTCGCGGCGGTGGTCAAGCGCGAATCTGTGTCTTCCCCGCCACACTCCCCAAAAAGGGTGTTTGGCGCCGAAGGTAAAATTTTAAAAGTGATCATCAAGCCACTGTCAAAGCTCAGGAATGTATCTCTCGAGCCCTTTGAGCCTGAGTCATTATCCCTTGATTGCCCATATCGACCCAGATAAAACCATTTCAGCCCAATACGGATGAGACGCTCGGGGGGGCGAGCATCCGGACAAGGGCTGGTCGGGCGAGCCGACGAGGTTCCGGGGGGGATCTCGTCGGCCGCTGCTCCCGACCCAAGGAACCCAGCCGACATTCCCCCTTTGCGCATTCGAAAGGGGCATCTGTCGGCACGATGACCCAATTTCGGGGCAAATTCATCAACGGGCTGGACAAGAAGGGGCGCTGCAGCGTGCCGGCCCTGTTCCGCACCCGTCTTGCCGGAGACAGCCTCGTCCTGCGCCGTTCCACGCGCCACGCCTGCATCGAGGCCTGGCCCGCCTCCACCTTCGACACCTCCCTCGACTCCCACGGCCCGCTCGACGAGCCGACCGAGGAAGAGGAGTTCCGCGCCTATGCGCTCTATTCGGACACCCTGGAAATCACCCCCGACCCCGACGGCCGCATGATTTTGCCGAGCGAGCTGATTTCCTTCGCCGGCCTCACCGACAGCGTCACCTTCCTCGGCCGCATGAAGTGCTTCGAGCTCTGGGAGCCCGCGGCCGCCGAGGCGCTGATCGACAAGGCCCGGACCTTCCTGACCGACAATGCGCGCGCCCGTGCCGCTGGGGGCGACGCCTGATGAGCCATATTCCTGTCCTGCTGAACGAGGTTCTGGAGCATCTGGCCCCCCAGGCCGGCGAGACCATTCTCGACGGGACCTTCGGCGGCGGCGGCTATGCCCGCGCCATCCTCCAGGCCGCGCCCTGCACGCTGTGGGCGATGGACCGCGATCCCGAGGCGATCGCCCGCGGCGCCGCCTTGGCCGCCGAGCATCCCGGCCGCCTGCACCTCATCGAGGGCCGCTTCGGCGACATGCGCAGCCATCTCGCTGCCGCCGGCATCGAGGCGCTGGACGGGGTGGTGCTCGACCTCGGCGTCTCCAGCTTCCAGATCGACACGCCCGAGCGCGGCTTCTCCTTCCGCTTCGACGGCCCGCTCGACATGCGCATGGGCCGCACCGGCCCGAGTGCCGCCGATCTCGTGAACACCCTCTCCGAAGGCGAGCTGGCCGACCTCATCTGGGAGTTCGGCGAGGAGCGCTTCTCGCGCCGCGTCGCCCGCGCCATCGTCAAGGCCCGTGCCGAGACGCCCTTCGAGACGACGCTGCAGCTCGCCGAGGTGATCCGCCGTTCCGTGCCGCGCGACCCCTCCGGCATCCACGGCGCCACCCGCAGCTTCCAGGCCCTGCGCATCCGCGTGAACGACGAGCTCGGCGAAATCGAGCGCGTTCTCGAACAGGCTCTGAGCCTGCTGGCGCCGGGAGGCCGAATCGTTGTCGTATCATTCCATTCCCTCGAGGACCGGATCGTGAAGCGCGCCTTCCAGAAAGCCGCCGGGCGCACGCCCGGAGAGTCGCGCCACGGCCCCGCCGCGCTGCTGGCGCCCCGCGCCGCGACCGAGTTCACCATCCTCACGCCCCGCTCCGTCCGTCCGGGCTCCACCGAGACCTCGGACAACCCGCGCGCCCGTTCCGCCCATCTCCGCGCACTGCTCCGCAAGCCCGAAAGCCGCGCCGCATGATCCACCCGCTGACCCTCGTCACCTTCGCGGCCTTCCTCGGCTCCGGCCTCTACGTCTTCCATACCAAGGAGGAGGTGGCCAAGCTCGATCGCGAGCTGCGCAGCGTGACCCGCGAGATCGAGGGCGAACGCTCGCGCACGCAGACGCTCTCGGCCGAATGGGCGCGGCTGAACGACCAGGACCGCCTGCGCAGCATGGTGTCCAGCTACCTGCCCCAGATGCAGCCCATGGAGCCCTCGCAGTTCCAGCGCCTCGACGACGCGCAGCGCCGCATGCCCCAGGCCGTGGCCTTCGTGGCCGAGGCCTCGACCGGCTTCCGCCGCCGCGCCGACGCGCCCTCCGCGCCGGGCGAGGTGCTCGTCTTCAACATCGCCTCGATGCAGGCCGATGCGCCGGCACGCCGCGGCGCGCCCGTGCAGCGCGTGATCGAGGCGCCGGTCGTCGCCGCGGCCGCGGCACCGGTGGTTGCGGCGCCGGTTGTGGCCCCGGCGCACGCGCCCGTCGTCGTCGCGGCCGCCGCGCCCGCCCTTGTGCTCCCCCCTGCGCCCGCCGCGATCGAAGCCACGGTGCGCCATGCCGCCGCCGCGCCGCGCGCGCCCGCCGCGCCGCGGATCGAGGTCGCCGCGCTGCCGCCCATCGCCGGTCCTGCGACCGCGGGGGCCACGACGCGCGCCAGCGCCCTGCCGCCGATCGCCGGTCCCGCCACCGTCGCGGCTCCCGTCGCCACCCCGGTCGCACGCCTCGCCGAAGCGCCGCGGCCGGCGCCGCGCGCCCGCGCCGAAGCCCCGCGTCCCTCGCAGCTGGCCCAGGCGCAGGTCTCCGCGCCGCCGACGCCGCTGCGCACGGCGATGCATGTGCAGCCCGCCGCGGCCTCGGGCGGTTCGCTGATCGGCGGCGGGATGAGCCTGCCGCCCCCCGTGCCCTTCGGCCGATGAGCGACGTCCAGCCTCCCGCCCCGGACGCCCGGCCCCTCGGCTTCGACGGGCAGCCCATGCCCGTCGCCCCGCCGGCGCAGGAGCTCTACGCGCGCGAGGTCCACCACACGCGGGAAAGTCCCTCGCGCGCGCTGGTGCGCGTGGCCTCCGTCGAGGCCGCGCAGATGCGCAAGATGCGCACGCGCCTGGCCTTCGCCTCGCTCGGTTTCGGCCTGCTTTTCGTCGCGGTCGCCGCGAAGCTCACCGATGCGACCGTGCTGTCGCCGGCCGCCTCGCGCATCGCGCAGACGCCGCGCCTGCCGCCTCCGGAGCCCCCCGTCAGCCGCGCCGCCATCACCGACCGCAATGGCGAGATCCTGGCCGTCACCGTGCGCGGCACCGCGCTCTACGCCCGCCCCGGCGAGATCGAGAATCCGGCCCAGGTTGCCGACCAACTGCACCGCATCCTGCCGCATCTGGACCGCGCGCGCCTGCTTCCGCGCCTCAGCCCGCCGCGGCAATTCGCCTATCTTGACCGCTTCATCACGCCGCGCCAGCAGCAGGCGATCAACGACCTCGGCATCCTCGGCCTTTACTTCGAGACGGCCGAGCGCCGCACCTATCCGCGCGGCCGCGACGCCGCCCATGTGTTGGGCGCCGTGGACGTGGATGGCGAAGGCATCGCCGGCGTCGAGAAGTGGTATGACGAGCGCCTGCGCGTGAGCACCACGGCGCTGCGCCTGTCCATCGACATCCGCGTCCAGCGCGAGCTGCGCGAGGCCCTCGAATTCTCCATCGACCGCTTCAGCGGCATCGGCGGCTCGGCCATCCTGATGGATGTGAACACCGCCGAGGTCATCGGCATGGTCAGCCTGCCGGACTTCGCCGCCGCCGATCTCGCCACCGCGCCGGCCGAGCAGCGCTTCAACCGCGCGGTGACCGGCGTCTACGAACCGGGCTCGACCTTCAAGCTCTTCACCGCCGCCATGGCGCTGGATTCCGGCAATGTCACGCTAAGCTCGGGCTACGACGCCACCCGCCCGATCCGCATCGGTCGCTTCCAGATCGACGACTTCCACGGCAAGCACCGCTGGCTCTCGCTGCCCGAGATCATCGCCTATTCGTCCAACCTCGGCACCGCGCACATGGCGATGGCGCAGGGGATCACGCGGCATCGCGAGTTCCTCGGGCGCCTGGGCCAGCTCTCGCGGCTCGGCGTCGAGCTGCCGGAGGCGGCCGCGCCGCTGGCGCCCTCCGCCCGGCGCTGGCGCGACATCAACACCATGACCATCGCCTTCGGCCAGGGCATCTCGGTCACGCCGCTGCACATCGTCACCGGCGTCTCCGCGCTGGCCAATGGCGGCATCCTGCGCCAGCCCACCGTGCTGGCCGTCCCGCCCGGCCAGGAGCGCGAGGGCGTGCGCGTCATCAGCGAGCGGACCTCGGAGAACCTGCGCCGGCTGATGCGCATCGCGGTCACCGACGGCTCCGCCCGCTCGGCGGAATCGCCGGGCTATTTCGTCGGCGGCAAGACGGGCACGGCGCAGAAGGTCGGCACGCGCGGGCAGTATCTCGAGAACCAGCGCATCTCCTCCTTCATCGGCGCCTTCCCCATCAATGCGCCGCGCTATGCCCTGCACATCCTGGTGGACGACCCCAAGGGCCGCGCGGATACGGGCGGCTACGCGACCGCCGGCTATGTGGCCGCGCCGGCCGCGCGCCGCGTGATCGAACGCACTGCGCCCATCCTGGGCCTGGTGCCCGAGATCGAGCGCATGGCGCAGATCCAGCAGACCATCGCCCTGTCGCTGAGCGGCGCCGTCGGCGGCGCCCCGCCCCGCCCTGCCGCCCCGCGCGCCGCCGCGTCCCCGGCCGCTGTCCCCGCGCCCGCGCCGCGCGTCCCGGCCGTCGCGCCGCGCTCCATCCCCAATGCGGAGCCGCAGGCCCCTCCCCTGCGCCGCACCGATGCCTCCGACGGCATCGCCATGCCGCGATTGGTGCTGCACATGCCTTCCCCTTTCCCCCAGCCCCCCGAGACAGGCCGTGCAACTCGATGAGCTCCGCGCCCTCTGCCCCGGGCTGAGCGGTTCAGGCTCAGCCGACATCAGCGGAATCACGGCTGACAGCCGGGCCGTGCGCCCGGGCTTCCTCTTCGCGGCCCTGCCGGGCGCGAAGGCCGACGGCACGCGCTTCATCGCCGATGCCGTGACGGCCGGCGCCGCGGCGATCCTCGCCCCCGAAGGCGCGGAATGGCCGGACGGGGTTCCGCCGCGCCCCCTGCTGCGCGCCGCCGATCCGCGCCGCGCCCTCGCCCTCGTCGCCGCCGCCTTCCACGGCCCGCAGCCCGAGCGGATCGTCGCCGTCACCGGCACCAACGGTAAGACCAGCACGGCCGAGTTCCACCGCCAGATCATGGCCGGGGCGGGGCGCAGGTCGGCCTCGCTGGGCACGATCGGCCTGGTGGCCGAGGGCTTCGCGACGGGGCCGAGCCTCACCACCCCCGATCCGGTGACGCTGCAGGCCACGCTCTCGGCGCTGCAGGGCGCGGGCATCACCGACGTGGCGATCGAGGCGAGCTCCCACGGGCTCGACCAGCGGCGGCTGGATGGCGTGCGGATCGCCGCCGGCGCCTTCACCAACCTGACGCGCGACCATCTCGACTACCACGAGACCCTCGCGGCCTATCGCACGGCGAAGCTGCGCCTCTTCGACACGCTGCTGCCCGCCGGCGCGCCGGCCGTGCTGCACGCCGACATGGACGCCGAGACCCTGGCCGCGCTGCGCGGGATCGTCGCCGCGCGCGGGCTGCGCGGCATCGAGGTGGGCGAGGCGGGAAGCGACATCCGGCTCCTCGCCCAGCGTCCGCTGCCGGACGGCCAGGTCATCGCGCTCGACGCCTTCGGCCGACGCGCGGAGATCACCCTCGCTTTGCCGGGCCGCTTCCAGGCCGACAACGTGCTGGTCGCCGCGGGGCTGGCCATCGGGCTGGGGCTGGACGTGGCCGCCACCCTCGCGCTGCTGCCGCGACTGGGGGGCGTGCGCGGGCGGATGGAGCTGGCCGCAACCCTGCCCAACGGCGCCGCCGTCTATGTCGATTTCGCCCATACGCCCGACGCGCTGGAGCGAATGCTGGCGGCGCTGCGCCCGCATGTCGCGCCCGGCGGGCGGCTGCATGTCCTCTTCGGGGCCGGCGGCGACCGCGATCCTGGCAAGCGCCCGCTGATGGGCGCGGCCGCGCATCTCGGGGCCGACCAGCTCTGGATCGCCGACGACAATCCCCGCAGCGAGGATCCGGCAACCATCCGCGCCGCCATCCTCGCCGCCGCCCCCGGCGCTCGCGACGCCGGCGAGCGCGAGGGCGCGATCGCCGCCGCGCTGTCCGCGCTGAAGCCGGGCGACGTGCTGGCCGTGGCCGGCAAGGGCCATGAGAGCGGCCAGACGATCGCCGGCATCACCACCCCCTTCGACGATGTCGAGGTGGTCCGCCGCCTCGCGGGAATTGCATCATGAGCGCTCTGTGGACCGGCCCCGAGCTGCGCGAGGCGACGGGAGGGGCCTGCGACGATGCCCTGGAGATCGCGGGCATCTCCATCGACACGCGGACCGTCGGCGCGGGCGAACTCTTCATCGCGCTCCGCGACACCCGCGACGGGCACGACTTCGTCGGCACGGCCTTCGCCAAGGGCGCGGCCGCCATGGTGGATCGCGATGTGGGGGCCGTGGGACCGATCCTGCGCGTGGCGGACACCCTGGCGGGCCTGACCGCGCTGGGCGAAGCCGGCCGCGCGCGCAGCGGCGCGAAGATCATCGCCGTCACCGGCAGCGTCGGCAAGACGACGACCAAGGAGATGCTCAGGCGCGCCTGCGCGGCGCTGGGCCCCACCCACGCCTCGGCCGCCAGCCACAACAACCATTGGGGCGTGCCGCTCACCCTCGCCCGCATGCCGCGCGGCAGCGAATGGGCGGCCGTCGAGATCGGCATGAACCATCGCGGCGAGATCGCACCGCTCTCGCGCCTGGCGCGGCCGGGCGTTGTGATCGTGACCACGGTGGGCAGCGCCCATATCGGCCATCTCGGCAGCCTCGAGGCCATCGCCGAGGAGAAGGCCGACATCGCCGCGGGCATCCTCCCCGGCGGGATCGCGATTCTTCCGCTGGACAGCCCCCATTACGCCCGCATGGCCGACATCGCCGCCCGTTACGGCGCGCAGGTGGTGGGCTTCGGCGAGGACCCCGGCGCCACCGCCCGGCTGCTGGCCTGGCGCGGCACGGAGGCGGGCAGCGAGGCCGAGTTCGATCTCGCGGGGCGCCACGTCACGCTGCGCCTCGACCAGCCCGGCAAACACATGGCGATGAACGCCCTGGCCGCCTTGGCCGCCATCCAGGCCGCGGGCGGGGATGCGGGCCTCGCGGCCGCCGCGCTCTCGGGCTTCGGCGCGGGTGCCGGGCGCGGCGAGATGCGCCGCGTCTCCACCCCCGACAACGGCACCGCCCTGCTGCTGGACGAGAGCTACAACGCCTCGGACACCGCCGTGCGCGCGGCGCTCGCGGTGCTGAAACAGCAGAAGGCGAGCCGCCGCATCGCCGTGCTGGGCGACATGCTGGAGATGGGCGAATTCGGCCCGGCCCTGCATGCGGCGCTGGCCTCCGATGCGGCCAGCGCGGCCGATCTGGTCTATGCCTGCGGCCCCCTCATGGGGCATCTCTTCGCCGCCCTGCCGGACACGCACCGCGGGGCGCACACACAAGACGCCGCGAGCCTCGCGCCCCTCGTCGCCGCGGCCCTCCGCGACGGCGATGCGGTGTTGGTGAAGGGATCGCTCGGCATGCGCATGGCCGAGATCATCCGCGCGATATCCGGCGCCGAGAGGAAGATTTCATGATCCCCCTGCTGCTCGGCCCGTTGGCCGACGAGTTCATCCTGTTCAACCTGGCGCGCTACACCACCTTCCGCGCCGGCGCGGCCTGCATGACGGCGCTGTTCATCTCGCTGGTCTTCGGCAAGCGGGTCATCGACTGGCTGCGCACCTTCCAGCCGCATGGCCAGCCCATCCGCGAGGACGGGCCGGCCAGCCATCTCCTCACCAAGAAGGGCACGCCCACCATGGGCGGCGTGCTGATCCTGCTGTCGGTGACGCTGTCCGTGCTGCTCTGGGCCGATCTGCGCAACGGCTTCGTCTGGACCGTGCTGCTGGTGACGCTGGGCTATGGCGCCCTCGGCTTCACGGATGACTGGCTGAAGGTCACCAAGCGCAACACCAAGGGAGTTTCCGGCAAGCAGAAGCTGATCGCGCAGGGCGTCATCGCGCTCGCCGCCGGCGTCTGCTTCTCGCTGATGCTGCCCGAGAACCTCTCCACCAACATGGCGGTGCCCTTCCTCAAGGGCACGCTGATCCCGCTCGGCTTCGCCTTTCCCTTCGTGGCCATGTTCGTGATGATGGGCGCGAGCAATGCCGTGAACCTGACGGACGGGCTGGACGGGCTCGCCATCGTGCCGGTGATGATCGCCTCCGCCGTCTTCGCGCTGATCGCCTATCTCGTCGGCAACCGCGTCTTCGCGGATTACCTGCAGCTCCACGGCGTGGCGGGCGCGGGCGAGCTCGCGGTCTTCTGCTCGGCGCTGATCGGCGCCTCACTCGGCTTCCTCTGGTTCAACGCGCCACCGGCCGCCGTCTTCATGGGCGACACCGGCAGCCTCGCTCTGGGCGGCGCCCTAGGCGCGACGGCGGTGGCGACCAAGCACGAGATGGTGCTGGCCATCGTGGGCGGGCTCTTCGTCGTCGAGACGCTGTCGGTCATCATCCAGGTCTTCTGGTTCAAGCGGACCGGCCGGCGCGTGTTCCTGATGGCGCCGCTGCACCACCATTTCGAGAAGAAGGGTTGGGCCGAGCCCACCATCGTGATCCGCTTCTGGATCATCGCGATGGTGCTGGCGCTGGTCGGCCTTTCCACCCTGAAGATCCGGTGACGGCGCAGGAGCGCCAATGGCCCTTCCTGGGGCAGCGGATCGCGGTCGTCGGGCTCGGCAAGGCCGGGCTGCCGGCGGCGCGCCGTCTGCGGGACTGGGGGGCGGAGGTCACCGCCTGGGACGATAAGGCGCCGGGCCGCGACGAAGCCACGGCGGCCGGGCTGCATGTGGCCGATCCGGCCCTTTATTTCACCTATGACGCGCTGCTGCTCTCGCCCGGCATCCCGCACAGCCTGCCGCGCGTGCATCCGGCGGCGGCGGCGGCGCGGGCGGCGGGCAAGCCGATCCTGGCCGATGTGGATTTCCTGTATCGCGCGGTGCGCGCCTCCGGCAGCAAGGCGCGCTTCGCCGGCATCACCGGCACCAACGGCAAGAGCACGACCACGGCGCTGCTGGCCCATCTGATCGCGCGGGCCGGGCTTCCCGTCCAGGCGGGCGGCAATCTGGGCCCCGCGGCGCTGGACATGCCCATCCTCGGCGACGATGGGATATATGCCCTGGAAATGTCTTCCTACATGCTAGAGCGAATCGAGACCCTTCGATTCAACTGTGCGGCCATGCTGAATCTCAGCCCCGATCATCTCGACCGCCATGGCGACATGGCCGGTTACCGCGCCGCCAAGGCCCGCATCTTCGCGACGCAGCGCGCCGAGGATACGGCCGTCCTCGGCATGGACGACCCTGAGACGGCAAGCCTGCGCGACGAGCTCGCGGGCCAGTTCATCCCCATCTCCGCGCATACGGCGCAGTCGGGCGGCGTCTGGGCGAACGGCAGCCTGCTGCGCGACGAGCCCGGCCTGCTCGCCGACCTGTCCACCTGCCCCACCCTGCCCGGCGCGCACAACGCCCAGAACGCGGCAGCCGCCTGCGCCATGGCCCTCGCCCTCGGCCTGCGCCGGAACGACCTGGCCGATGGGCTGCGGAGCTATCCCGGCCTGCCGCACCGGCAGGAGCTCGTGGGCGAGATCCGCGGCGTCCGCTTCGTGAACGACAGCAAGGCCACCAATGCCGACAGCACGGCGAAGGCGCTGGCGAGCTACGAGCGCGTTGTCTGGATCGCCGGCGGCACGGGCAAGGAGGGCGGCATCGAGCCGCTCGCGCCGCTCTTCGGGCGCGTCGCGCAGGCCTTCCTCATCGGCCAGGACGGCGGAATCTTCGCCGCGACCCTGGCCGAGCACGGCGTGGCGCATCGCCGCCTCGACACCCTGGCCGAGGCCGTGGAGGCCGCCGCCGAGGCGGCCTTCGCCGGCGCCGCGGATGTCGTGCTGCTCTCGCCGGCCGCCGCCTCCTGGGATCAGTTCACCGGTTTCGACCAGCGCGGCGACGCCTTCCGCGCGCTCGTGCGGAACCTGCCCGGAGGGCAAGCCTGATGGCGGTCTCGCGCAACGACACCTCGCTTCTCGGCCGCTGGTGGTGGAGCGTCGACCGCTGGACGCTGGCGGCCCTGATGGCGCTGATCGCCATCGGCTATGTGATGATGCTCTCCGCCTCGCCGGCCGTCGCCGAGCGCATCGGCGCCTCCTCGCGCCACATGTTCCTCCTGCGGCAGGTCTTCTATTCGGCGATCGCGGTCGCGGTGATGGTGGCCTGCTCGCTCTGCACGCCGCGCTGGGTGCTGCGCCTGGCGCTGCTGGGCACGCTCGGCGCGCTGGCGCTGACGGCCGCGACGCTGGTCATCGGTGTCGAGATCAAGGGCGCGCGGCGCTGGCTTCCCATTCCGGGCCTGTCGCTTCAGCCTTCGGAATTCCTCAAGCCCTGCCTCGCCGTGGCCTGCGGCTGGCTGATCGCCGAGGGGCGGCGGTCACGCCACTTCCCTGGCCTGATCATCGCCTTCGGCCTGATCGGCATGGTCGCCATGCTGCTGAAGCAACAGCCCGATATCGGCATGCTCGCGGTCATCGTGATGGTCTTCATGTCGCAGGTCTTCGTCTCGGGCATCAATCTCTTCTGGGTGCTGATCGGCGGCCTCGCCGCGCCGGTGCTGGGCGTGCTGGCCTATATGTTCCACCCCCACGTGCGCAGCCGCGTCCAGCGCTTCCTCGACCCCGAGGCCGGCGACAACTTCCAGATCCGCATGTCGCTCGAGGCCTTCGGCAATGGCGGTCTGCTCGGCCGCGGCCCCGGCGAGGGCCGCGTGAAGGACGTGCTGCCCGACGCCCATGCCGACTTCGTCTTCCCCGTGGTGGGCGAGGAATTCGGCCTGGTCGTCTGCCTCGTGATCCTCGCGGTCTTCGCCTTCGTGGTGATCAGCGGCCTCATGCGCCTTCGCCACGAGCGCGACCCCTTCGTGACCCTGGCCGCGACCGGCCTGCTGACCCAGTTCGGGCTCCAGGCCTTCATCAATATGGCGAGCTCCCTGCACCTCATCCCCACGAAGGGCATGACCCTGCCCTTCGTGAGCTACGGCGGCTCCTCGGTCATCGCCTTGGCGGTGGGCATGGGCTTCCTGCTCGCCCTCACCCGCCGCCGCACGGCGCGGGCCGAGGAGGCCCCAACCTTCCTTCCCGCCGGCCATCGCGCGCCGGTCCCGTCATGAGAGGCCCCCTGGTGCGCCCCATCGCGATCGCGGCCGGCGGCACGGGCGGGCATCTCTTCCCGGCCGAGGCCCTGGCGGCCGAGCTGACCGCGCGCGGCGAGCGCATCGTGCTCTTCACCGATGCGCGCTCCGCCGCCTTCGACAGCCCCGCCTTCGCCAGCGCCGAGCGCTTCGTCCTAAGCGGCGAGGGCATTGCCGGGCGCAGCCTGCTGCGCGCCGCCAAGGGCGCGATGAAGCTCGCCTCCGGCACGCTCACGGCGCGCGCCTTGCTCAAGCGGCTGGGCGCGGCGGCGGTGGTGGGCTTCGGCGGCTATCCGGCGATCCCTCCGGCCCTGGCGGCGCTGACCCTGGGACAGCGCCGCCCGGCCGTGATCCTGCATGAGCAGAACGCCGTGCTCGGCCGCGCCAACCGCGCGCTCGCGCCACGGGCCGACCTGCTGGCCCTGGCCTATGCTGAGACGACCAAGGTGCCGCGCAACGCCAAGGTCCGGGTGGTGGGCAACCCCGTCCGCCCGGCCCTCGCGGCGCTCGTGGGCGCCGATTATCCGCCCGCCGATGGCGCGCTGCGCCTGCTGGTGACGGGCGGCTCGCTCGGCGCGCGGGTCTTCGCGGACCTCGTGCCGCCGGCCATCGCGGCCCTGCCCGAGGCCATCCGCTCGCGCCTGCTCGTCGCCCAGCAATGCCGGGTCGAGGATCTGGAGCGCGTGCGCGCCGCCTATGCGCATACGGGAATCCCGGTCGAGCTCTCGCCCTTCTTCCCCGATATCGCCGGGCGGCTGGCCAATGCCCATCTGGTCATCGCGCGCTCCGGCGCCTCCACGGTGGCCGAGCTGGCCTGCGCCGGGCGGCCCTCGCTGCTGCTGCCCTTGCCCTCGGCCATCGACAACCACCAGTTCGCCAATGCCCGGGCGCTGGCCGAGGCCGGGGCCGCGCTGATCCTGCCCCAGGCCAGTACGACACCGGAACGTCTGGCGGAATTGCTGGCGGATTTCCTGGGCTCGCCGGAAAGGCTTGCCGAAGCGGCCCGCGCTGCGGCATCCCTGGCACGACCCCAGGCCGCGCGGGACCTCGCCGACCTGGTTCTCGCTTTCCGCCCATCGGGCCAACCAGCTTCAGGAACCTCGTTGATGCGCGCGCTGCCGCTCTCCATCGGAACCATTCACTTTGTCGGGATCGGCGGCATCGGCATGTCGGGCATCGCGGAGGTGCTGCACAACCTCGGCTATGCGGTGCAGGGCAGCGACCTTTCCGAGAGCGCGAATGTGCTGCGCCTGCGCGAGGCCGGAATCCGCGTGACGGTCGGCCATGCGGCGGAGAACCTGGGCGCGGCGCAGGTCGTCGTCGTCAGCACCGCCGTGAAGAAGGACAACCCCGAGGTCCAGGCCGCGCGCGCGCGGCTGCTGCCCGTCGTGCGCCGCGCCGAGATGCTGGCCGAGCTGATGCGCCTCAAATGGGGCATCGCCGTCGGCGGCACCCATGGCAAGACGACCACCACCAGCCTCATCGCCTGCGTGCTGGAACAGGCCAAGCTGGACCCCACCGTCATCAATGGCGGCATCATCAATGCCTATGGCTCGAACACGCGCATGGGCACGGGCGAGTGGATGGTCGTCGAGGCCGATGAGAGCGACGGCAGCTTCCTTCGCCTGCCCGCTACCGTCGCCGTCGTCACCAATATCGACCCCGAGCATCTCGACCACTGGGGCACCGAGGAGGCGATGAAGGAGGGCTACGCCCAGTTCGTCGGCAATATCCCCTTCTACGGCTTCGCCGTGCTCTGCGCCGACCATCCCGGCGTGCAGCAGATGATCCCCAAGCTGGACCGCCGCCTCGTGACCTACGGCTTCTCGCCGCAGGCCGATGTGCGCGCCGAGAAGCTGCTGACCAACCGCATGGGCGCGAGCTTCGAGGTCACGGTGCAGGACCGCACCACGGGCCGCCAGCGCACGCTGCAGCCCTTCCGCCTGCCCATGCTCGGCCAGCACAACGTCCAGAACGCC
This sequence comes from Roseococcus sp., assembly GCF_965227005.1. Lineage (NCBI taxonomy): Bacteria > Pseudomonadati > Pseudomonadota > Alphaproteobacteria > Acetobacterales > Roseomonadaceae > Roseococcus > Roseococcus sp. Next base: position 254,108 of record NZ_CBDDFJ010000006.1, on the reverse strand, counting down.
CTGGCGGCGATCGCCGTCGGCGTCGAGATGGACGTGCCCGAGGATGTGATCCGCGCCGCGCTCGCCGGCTTCAAGGGCGTGAAGCGCCGCTTCACCCGCGTCGGCGAGACCGGCGGCATCACGGTCATCGACGATTACGGCCACCACCCGGTCGAGATCGCGGCCGTGCTCAAGGCCGCCCGCCAGGCCGGCGCACGCGACGTGATCGCGGTGGTGCAGCCGCACCGCTACTCGCGGCTTCAGCAGCTCTTCCCCGAATTTTGCGCGTGCATGAACGATGCCGGCACGGTGATCGTGGCCGATGTCTATGCCGCCGGCGAGCAGCCCATCGAGGGCATGGACAAGGACGCGCTGGTCGAGGGTCTGCGCGCGCGCGGCCATCGCAGCGTCGTCCCTCTGCCCGAGCCCGCGAGCCTCGCCGAGATGATCAACGCCATGGCCAAGCCGGGCGACTACGTGATCTGCCTCGGCGCGGGCAACATCACCGCCTGGGCGCATGCGCTGCCCGAGCAGCTCGCAGCGCTTCAGGCCCAGGGCGGCCCCGGGGCGGGCGGGCGCGTCACCCCGCTGCGCCGCGCATGAGCATGCGCGACGCCACTCCCCACCGCATGCCGGTCCTCCGCGGCCGGGTGGAGGCGGGCGCGAGCCTCGCGCCCTTCACCTGGTTCCGCGTGGGCGGGCCGGCGGAGTGGCTCGCGCGCCCGGCCGATGTCCAGGACCTGCTGACCCTGCTGGCCGCGCTCGACGCCGCCACGCCGCTGACGGTCCTGGGCGCGGCCTCCAACCTCATCATCCGCGACGGCGGGCTGCCCGGCGTCACGCTGCGCCTGCCCGCGCGCGGCTTCGGCGCCGTGACGGTCGAGGCCGATGGCGTGATCGCCGGGGCCACGGCGCTGGACGCGACCGTCGCCGAGCATGCGGCCGCCGCCGGCCTCGCCGGGCTGGAATTCCTCTCGGGCATTCCGGGCAGCATCGGCGGCGCCATCGCCATGAATGCCGGGGCCTATGGGCGCGAGATCGTCGATGTCCTGGACTGGGCCGAGATCGCCACGCCCGCCGGCCTCGTCCGCCTGGATGCGGCCGGGCTGCGGCTCGCCTATCGCCATGCGGAGCTGCCGCCGCGCGGCGTCGTCACTCGCGCCCGCCTGCGCGCCGCGCCCGGCGACGGCGCGGCGATCGCCATGCGCATGGCCGAGATCAGGGCCTCGCGCGAGGCGACGCAGCCGGTCCGCGCGCGCACCGGCGGCAGTACCTTCCGCAATCCGCCGGGCCATAAAGCCTGGGCGCTGATCGACGCCGCCGGTTGCCGGGGCCTGCGCCTCGGCGGCGCGCAGGTCAGCGAGAAGCACACCAACTTCCTTCTCAACATCGGCGGCGCCACCGCCGCCGATCTCGAATCCCTGGGCGAGCAGGTCCATGCCCGCGTGCTGGAGCATTCCGGCATCGACCTGCACTGGGAAATCAAGCGCATCGGAGTTCCGGCATGAACGCGTTCACCTCGGTCCGCCGCGATCCGAAGGAGACCCATGTCGCGGTGCTGCATGGCGGCATCTCGGCCGAGCGCGAGGTCAGCCTCGCCAGCGGCGGGCAGGTGATCGCGGCGCTGCGCGAATTCGGCTATCGCGTGACGCCCATCGACGCCGGCGCCGATCTCGCCGCGACCATCACCGCGCTGCGCGCCGCCGCGCCGGACGTGGTCTTCAACGCGCTGCACGGCCGCTTCGGCGAGGATGGCTGCATCCAGGGCGTGCTGGACTGGATGGGCCTGCCCTATACGCATTCGGGCGTCCGCGCCTCGGCGCTGGCGATGGACAAGGTGGCCGCCAAGGCCGTCTTCCGCGCGGCGGGCCTTCCCGTGACGCCGCACAAGGTCGTGGACATGGAAGAGCTGGAAGCCGGCGACCCCATGCCCCGGCCCTATGTCGTGAAGCCCGTGAACGAAGGTTCCTCCGTCGGCGTGCACATCCTGCGCTCGGGCGATAACCGCCGCGCCGAGATCGCCCGCGGCTGGACCTTCGGCCAGGCGCTGGTCGAGGAGTTCATCCCCGGCCGCGAGATCACCGTGGGCGTCATGGGCGACCGCGCTCTGGCCGTCACCGACATCCTCGCCGAGGCGGGAGAATTCTACGACTACGAGTCCAAATACGCCGAGGGCGGCTCGCGCCACGTCATCCCCGCCGCCATCGATCCGAGCGTCTATGCCAAGGCCATGGAGGTCGCGGTCGCGGCGCACCAGGCGCTGGGCTGCCGCGGCGCCACCCGCTCGGACTTCCGTTACGACGACACGCAGGGCGAACCCGGCCGGCTGATCCTGCTCGAGGTGAACACCCAGCCCGGCCTGACGCCCACCTCGCTGCTGCCCGAGCAGGCGGCGCATCAGGGCATCGGCTTCCCCGCGCTCTGCGCCTGGATGGTGGAGCAGGCTGCCCATGGCCCCTAAAACGTCCAGGGTGGAAACCGCCCGCACGCGCAATGCCGCAAAGCCCCCCCGGCGCCCTTCGAAGACGCGCCTGTGGTTCAAGCGCTGGCGCAATGCCCTGCAGAAGGTCGGCCTCGCCTCGGTGGCGCTGGGCGCGGTGGGCGTGCTGGCGATCGGCGTGGTCGCGCTCGACCCGGCCGCGCGGCTGCGCGACACCGCCGCCAGCCTGGCCGAGCTGGGCCGCGGCCCCGGCCTCTCCATCCAGGAGATCCGCATCGAGGGCCGCGAATTCGCCCCGCGCGAGGCCCTGCAGAACGCCATCGCCACCACCCCCGGCGAGGCCATGCTCGACTTCGACCCCAACGCCGCCAAGGAAAGGCTGGAGCGGATCGCCTGGGTGCAGCACGCCCATGTGGAGCGGCGGCTGCCCGGCACCATCCTGATCCGCATCACCGAGCGGCAGGCCTTCGCCATCTGGCAGAAGGAGGGCCGCTTCTCGGTGATAGACCGGCAGGGCAACGTGATGGCGAGCGAGCGCCTCCAGGCTTTCGGCCCGCTGCCGCTGGTCGTCGGCGCGGGCGCCGAGCGCTACGCCGCCGCCATGATCGACCTGCTCCGCAGCTCGCCCGAGATCGCCGACCGGGTGCAGGCCATCGTGCGCGTCTCCGAGCGGCGGTGGAACCTGCGCCTGCAGAACGGCGCCGACGTCCTGCTGCCCGAGGGCCAGGAGGAGGCGGCCATCGCCCGCCTCGCCGAGCTCCAGGCCCGCGACAAATTGCTCGACCGCCCGCTCGCCGCCGTGGATATGCGCCTGCCCGACCGCCTCGTGGTGCGGATGCAGGCCGCCGCGCCGGCCGCGCCTGCCACTGCCACCCCTGCCCGGAGTCAGCGCGGATGAATGAGCTCGTTCGCTACACCCCCCCGCAGGCCGACGTCCCCAGCCGGGGCATCCGTCTCGGCCGGGCGCGGCCCGGCGTCTTCGGCGTGCTGGATATCGGCTCGACCAAGGTCGTCTGCCTCATCGCCCGCATCGAGAGCGACGGCACGCCGCGCGCCCTGGGCTTCGGCTGGCAGAAGTCGCGTGGGGTGAAGGCGGGCTCGATCGTGGACATGGAGGAGGCCGAGCGCAGCATCCGCGCCGCCGTCGCCTCCGCCGAGGAGATGGCCGACACGCTGCTCAAGGGCGTGATCGTCAACCTCTCCTGCGGCCAGCCGGAGAGCCGGACGCACAACATCCTCTGGCAGGTCGCGGGACGTCCCGTCACCGAGGCCGACCTGCGCGGCATCATGGGCGAGGGCGTACGCCGCACCGAGGCCGAGGGGCGCGAGGCGGTGCACTCCTTCCCGCTCGGCTTCCAGGTGGATGCGACGAGCGGCGTGGACGATCCGCGCAACATGGTCTGCGACACGCTGAGCGCGCGGCTGCACGTGCTCGATGCCGCGAGCCACGCGCTGTTCAACCTCGGCCAGTGCCTGCATCGCTGCGAGCTGGAGGCCGAGGAGATGGTCTCCTCCCCCTTCGCCTCGGGCCTCGCCACGCTGGTGGACGACGAGCGCGAGCTCGGCGCCGTCGTGGTGGACATGGGCGGCGGCACGACGAGCATCGCCGCCTTCGCCGACGGCCGGCTGATGCACACCGCGCAGCTGCCGGTGGGCGGCTGGCAGGTGACGAACGATCTGGCGCGGGTGCTGTCCACGCCCATCACCCATGCCGAGCGGCTCAAGACCATGCATGGCAGCGTGCTGGAATCCGCCGAGGACCGCGGCGAGATGCTGCCAGTGCCCCTGGTCGGCGAGGATGACGACCAGATCGCGCGCATCCCGCGCGAGATGATCGTGCGCATCATTCGCCCGCGGCTGGAGGAGAGCTTCGAGCTGCTGCGCGACCGGCTGGAGAGCAGCGGCCTGCCCGCCGAGATGCGCCGGCGCGTCGTGCTGACCGGCGGCGCCTCGCAGCTCATCGGCGCGCGGGAACTCGCGCAGCGCGTGCTGGGGCGCGAGACGACCATCCGCCTTGGCCGCCCGCGCCTGGTGCGCGGCCTGCCCGAGACCGCCTCGGGCCCCGGCTTCTCGGGGGCCATCGGACTGCTGGCCTGGGCGGCCGGCGAAGGGCGCCCCTTCATGGATTTCGCGGCCGGCCCGCCGGTCGTGCACGGCGGCTGGATCCGCCGCAGCTTCGCCTGGTTGCGCGAACGCGTGTGATGGCATGGAATAGCTGCGCGGCTCCATGATGGATTTTCGCGCAGAAGACTGTGGATAACAGGCGGCAATACCCTGGACGTGCAGACTCGAATCGCTTCGGGTGCTCTAAGCTAGGATCGAGGAGACCTCACCGAATGACCCTGAACCTGACGCTGCCGGTAAACCAGCACACGGATTTCTCCCCGCGCATCGCCGTGATCGGCGTGGGTGGCGGCGGAACCAACGCTGTCAACAACATGATCAATCTCGGCCTCGACGGCGTCGAGTTCATCGTGGCGAACACGGACGCGCAGGCGCTGATCAACAGCCGATCCGAACGCCGCGTGCAGCTGGGCCCGCATCTGACGCAGGGCCTTGGCGCCGGCGCCAAGCCCGAGATCGGCCGCGCGGCCGCCGAGGAGGCCACCGATGAGCTGGCCCGTCACCTCGAGGGCTGCCACATGGTCTTCGTCACCGCCGGCATGGGCGGCGGCACGGGCACGGGCGCGGCCCCGGTCATCGCGCGCATGGCGCGCGAGCGCGGGATCCTCACCGTCGGCGTCGTCACCAAGCCCTTCGATTTCGAGGGCCCCAAGCGCAAGCGCAGCGCCGACCAGGGCCTGGAAGAGCTGCAGCAGTTCGTGGACACGCTGATCGTGATCCCGAACCAGAACCTTTTCCGTCTGGCGAATGAGCGCACGACCTTCGCCGAGGCCTTCAAGATGGCCGACAACGTCCTCTACATGGGCGTGCGCGGCGTGACCGACCTGATGGTCAATCCCGGCATCGTGAACCTCGACTTCGCCGATATCCGCACGATCATGGCGGAGATGGGCAAGGCCATGATGGGCACGGGCGAGGCCGAGGGAGAGGACCGCGCGGTGAAGGCCGCCGAGGCCGCCATCAGCAACCCGCTGCTGGAGGACACCTCCATGCGCGGCGCCAAGGGCGTGCTGATCAACATCACGGGCGGCCTCGACATGACGCTGTTCGAGGTGGACGAGGCCGCGATGCGCATCCGCCGCGAGGTGGATGAGGACGCCAACATCATCTTCGGCTCCTCGATCGACGAGAACATGAACGGCCGCGTCCGCGTCTCCGTGGTCGCAACGGGCATCGACCTCGCCTCGATGGGCGAGGTCATGAACACGACGGCCGCCGCCGCGGCCGGTCCACGCCTCGCCGTGGTGAACCCGCCGATGGCCGCACCCGCCCCCGCCGTGCCGGTTCGCGCCGCCTCCGGTCCGCTCGGCGCGCCGACCCTGCCCGCCGCGCCGCCCGCGCGCCGTCCGGTCCAGGTCGGCGGCGCCGGCCTGCTGCGCCAGCCCGCCGCGACGGCCATGGCGGCCGCCCCTGTCGCGGCCCAGGCCCCGGAGCCGCAGCCCTACACCTATGCCGAGCAGCAGATGCCGCAGCCGGTCATGGTGCAGCCCGCGCCGATGCCCACGGCCGCGCCGGCGCAGCCGCTGCACCAGCCTTCGCTGGCCGATGCGACTCAGGGCGCCGGCTGGCGCGGCCTCTTCCGGAACGCGACCGGGCTGATGCGCCGCACCGTCGAGACCGAGGCACCGATGGCGGCCCCGCGCGCCGAGCCGTCCCTGGGCGAGCCCGCGCGCCAGCCCCGGCCGGCCCAGCCGCAGCCGGATGAAATGGGGCTCGATATCCCCACCTTCCTGCGCCGCCAGAGCAACTGAATGACGTCGATCGAGGCGCGGCATGTTCCGCGCCTCGATCGTTCTTGCGGCGCCCCGCGCCGATTCACCCAACCTTTCGAGTGTAGTGCGCCGTCGCCCCATAGGGCCCGGCCGAAGGTTGCGCACGTGAAATATTGGCACAATTTCGCCTTCTTTTCCGACATTTAGCAGGAAACATCGGGAAACAACGCTTGAGTGGCCGCGCGGCCCCTGCGCTGTCATTTTAAGCTCCAGTAAACCGGGCGGAGGGGAGCCCCCGGCCAATTTTTATCGGGGGCTTTCTCTATATGGATGGTTTTGCACCTTTGACGCTCGGCCGTCGCCGTCGCCTTGCTTCCAGCATTGGCTGCAAGGGCATTGGGCTTCACTCCGGTCGCAACATCTCGCTCACGCTGCACCCCGGCACTTCCGGCGCGGGCATCGTCTTCTATCGCAGCGACCTCGACATCAGCATTCCCGCCCGCTTCGACTACGTCCTCGAGACGCGCCTCTGCACGGGCCTCGCCCTGGCCGACAACCCTGAGGCGCGCGTCGGCACCGTCGAGCATGTGATGGCCGCCCTGGCCGCCGCCGGCGTGGACGACGCGATCGTCGAGCTCGACGGCCCCGAGGTTCCCATCCTGGATGGCTCGGCCGATCCCTTCCTCTTCCTCATCGACTGCGCCGGCATCACCGAGCACCTGGGCAGCCGCCGCACGATCGAAGTGCTGAAGCCGGTCCGCGTCGAGGACCGTCACGGCGCCTGGGCCGAGCTGACGCCGACCGAGGAGCTCGCCCTCGACGCCGAGCTGACCATCGATTTCGGCGAGACCGCCATCGGCCGCCAGAGCTTCGCGCTGCGCGTTTCCAGCGACACCTTCCGCAGCGAGCTGGCCAACGCCCGCACCTTCACCCTGGCCGAGGAAATCTCGCGCCTGCGCGCGGCCGGCCTCGCCCGCGGCGGCAGCCTGGACAACGCCATCGTCGTCGACGGCACGATGATCGTGAATCCGGGCGGGCTGCGCCGGCCGGACGAGTTCGTCCGCCACAAGCTGCTCGACGTCGTGGGCGACCTGGCCCTGGCCGGAGCCCCGATCGCCGGGCGCTTCACGGGCCATCGCTCGGGCCATGCCATCAACAACCAGCTTCTGCGCAAGCTGATGGCCGACCGCTCGGCCTGGCGCTATGCCGGCGGCCATGCGCTGACCGATGCCCGCCCCGTCCGCCAGATCCCGGTCCGGCAGATCTCCGACCGCCAGCCGGTCGCGGCCTAGCTCCCCCCGCAGCCTAGCAGTCGCCGGGAACCGCGTGGTATAGAGCGGCCCGACTGGAGCCGAACTTCGCCATGAATCTGCTGACCCGCACTTCCCTGCTGCTCGCCTTGGCCCTGCCCGTGACCGGCTGCGGGATCTCGTCGTGGGACGGCTCCATGGGATCCCTCTTCAGCTCGCCCTCGGCAACCTCGGGCCTCATCGACCGCTCTCCCGAGTCGCTCTACGGCGCCGGCATCGAGGCCCTTCAGGCCCGCCGCTTCGGCCAGGCCGTCGAGATCTTCGACACGCTGGAGCGCGAGCACCCCTATTCGACCTGGACCACCAACGCGAAGATCATGGGCGCCTATGGCGACTACATGCGCAATCGCTACACCGAGACCATCGGCTCGCTGGACCGCTTCATCCAGCTGCATCCGGCGCATCGCGACATCGCCTATGCCTACTACCTTCGCGCCCTGTCCTATTACGAGCAGATCTCCGACAGCCAGCGCGACCAGCGCGGCACGCAGCTCGCCCTCGCGGCGCTGCAGGACGTCGCGAACCGCTTCCCCGACACGGCCTATGCCCGTGACGCCCGCCTCAAGATGGACCTCGCGCGCGACCATCTCGCGGGCAAGGAGATGAACATCGGCCGCTTCTACCAGCGGCAGGGCCTCTTCGGCGCCGCCATCGGCCGCTTCCGCCGCGTGGTCGAGGAATACCAGACGACCAATCACGTCCCCGAGGCGCTGCACCGGCTGACGGAGATCTATCTCCGCCTGGGCCTGCGCGACGAGGCGGCGCAGTCGGCCTCCGTGCTGGGCCACAACTTCCCTGGCAGCCCTTGGTACCAGGACAGCTACGCGCTGCTGACGCCCGGCGCCCAGGCCTCCGCCGACGACCGGCCCGGCCTCATCCGCCGCGCCTGGGGCACCATCTTCTGATCTTGAACAACGGCCGATCCGCCGCGACGGCCGAAGGGCGACCGCAGCGGATCGGAGGCGTGTCCAACGGCCGCTTCACCACTACGATCTAACGGCAACCGCAGCGGATCGGACGTGTGCCGAAAGGCCGATTCACCGCTACGGTCTCATGGCAACCGCAGCGGATCGGACTTTCACGGGCATGCTCACCTCCCTCTCCATCCGAGACGTGGTGCTGATCGAGCGCCTGGACCTGCAATTCGGCGCGGGCCTCTCGGTCCTGACGGGCGAGACGGGGGCGGGAAAATCCATCCTGCTGGATTCGCTGGGCCTCGCGCTCGGTATGCGGGCCGAAGCCGGGCTCGTGCGCCTCGGCCAGGCCCAGGCGAGCGTCGCCGCGATGTTCCTGCCGCCCGAGGGGCATCCGGCCTTCTCCATCCTGTCCGAACAGGGGATCGAGGCCGAGGACGCGCTGGTCCTGCGCCGTGTCCTCCAGGCGGACGGCCGGTCGCGCGCCTTCGTCAACGACCAGCCCGTCGGCGTCGGCCTGCTGAAGCGGCTGGCGGCGACGCTGGTCGAGGTCCAGGGCCAGCACGACCAGGTCGGCCTCGCCGATCCCGCGACCCATGCCTCCCTGCTCGACGCCTTCGGTGCGCTGGACAAGCCGCGCGGCGAGGCGGCGGCGCGTTTCCGCGAATGGCGGGCCAGCGAAACCGCCCTGGCCGCCGCCGAACAGGCCGTGGCCGCGGCGGTCCGCGACGAGGAATGGCTGCGCCACGCCGTCGAGGAACTCGACAAGCTGGCCCCCGAGGAGGGCGAGGAGGAGCGCCTGGCCCAGGAGCGCCAGGGCCTCCAGCAGGCCGAGCGCCGCAACGAGGCCATCGCCTCGGCCCTTTCCGAATTGCAGCCGCGCGACCGCCGCTCGGCCAATCCGGGCGCGGCCCTGCGCAGCGCCGTCCGCGCGCTGGAGCGCCTGCCCCCGCCCAATGAATCCGCCGCCCCCGCGCTGACTGCCCTCACCGCCGCGCAGGACGCACTGGCCGAGGCCGAGCAGCTGCTGGAACGCCTCGCCTCCGACGCCATGCCCGATCCACGGCGCCTGGAAGTGCTGGAGGACCGGCTCTACGGTCTGCGTTCGGCCGCCCGCAAGCACGGCATCGCCGTGGTGGAACTGCCCCAGCACCTGGCCGACCTGCGCGAGCGGCTCTCGGCCCTGGACGCCGGCACCGGCCGCGTCGCCGCCCTGCGGGCCGCCCGGCAGCAGGCCCGCGCCGCCTATGTCGCCGCCGGCACCGCGCTCACCGAGGCCCGCCGCGCCGCCGCCGGCAAGCTGGAGCGCGCGCTGGCCAAGGAATTGCCGCCGCTCAAGCTCGACCGCGCCCGCGTCGTCGTGGAGGTCGCGCCGCGCGAGGACAGCGCCTGGGGCGCGGATGGGATGGACCGGGTGACGCTGCTGGTCGCCACCAACCCAGGCCAGACGCCGGGGCAGCTGGTCAAGATCGCCTCGGGAGGCGAGCTCTCGCGGCTCATGCTGGCGCTCAAGGTCGTGCTGGCGCGCGGCTCGCCCGTGCCGACCCTGGTCTTCGACGAGGTGGATGCCGGCATCGGCGGCGCGACGGCCGCCGCCGTAGGCGAGCGGCTGACCCGCGTGGCCGAGCGCCTCCAGGTGCTGGTGGTGACGCATTCGCCGCAGGTGGCCGCGCGCGGGGCGCAGCATCTGCAGGTCGCGAAATCCGTGCGCGGGACCGCCGCCGAGACGCGGGTGATACCGCTCGACGCCCCTGCCCGCCGCGAGGAGATCGCGCGCATGCTGGCCGGCGAGGTCGTGACCGAGGCCGCCCGCGCCGCCGCGGCCAGCCTTCTAGAAGGGGCGGCCTGAGAGGAACAGGCGGCGTCCGCATGCTTGCCGCAGACCGCAATCCGCCGGAGATAGGCGCATGAGCGACACGCCCGACACCGAGATTCCCCGGCTCATCGCCGAGATCCTCCGGCACGACCGCGCCTATTACGAGAACGATGCGCCCGAGATTTCGGACGCGGAATACGACGCGCTGATGCGCCGGCTGCGCCAGCTGGAGGCGGAACACCCCGAGCTCCGGCAGCCCGACAGCCCCACCCAGAAGGTCTCCGGCCAGGCGGCCGAGGGCTTCGCCAAGTCACGCCACCTGGCGCCCATGCTCAGCCTCGACAACGCCTTCGCGCCCGAGGACCTTCTCGAATTCGAGCCCCGTATCCGGCGCTTCCTGAACCTACCCGAGGCGGAGCCGCTGGATTTCATCGCCGAGCCCAAGATCGACGGGCTGAGCGTGAACCTGCTCTATGAGCATGGTCGCTTCGTGAAGGGCGCCACGCGCGGGGATGGCATCGAGGGCGAGGACATCACGCCCAACATGCGGACGTTGAAGGACCTCCCCCTCAAGCTGGTGGCCCCCTTCCCCGATCTCATCGAGATCCGCGGTGAGGTCTTCATGGACCGCGCCGATTTCCTCGCCTTCCGCGCCGAGCAGGAGCAGGCGCTGGCCGAGCGCGAGGCGCGCAAGGCGCGCGGCGAGAAACTCGGCCCCGCCGTCACCATCCCGGTGAACCCGCGCAATGCTGCCGCCGGCTCGCTGCGGCAGCTCGACGCGGCGATCACGGCGTCGCGGCCTCTGAAGCTCTTCGCCTATGCCATGGGCCAAGCCAGCGAGGCCCCCGTGGAGACACACTGGCAATGGCTCTGCCTGCTCCGGCGCTGGGGCTTTTCCGTAAACCCCCTCTCAGCCCCGGTCACCAACGCCGTCGAGTTCCAACAGAAGATTGCCAGTAAGCGGGCTAGCCTGCCCTATGAGATCGACGGCGTCGTCTACAAACTGAACCGGCTGGACTGGCAGGCGCGTCTCGGCTTCGTCGGCCGCGCGCCGCGCTGGGCCATCGCCTGGAAGTTCCCCGCCGAGCAGGCCCGCACGAAGCTGCTCGCCATCGAGATCCAGGTCGGCCGCACGGGCGCGCTCACCCCGCGCGCGGTCATGGCCCCGGTCTTCGTCGGCGGCGTCACCGTCACCCACGCGACGCTGCACAACGAGGACGAGATCGCGCGCAAGGACGTGCGCATCGGCGACACCATCACGCTCCAGCGCGCCGGCGACGTGATCCCGCAGGTGGTGGGCGTGGTCGATGCCGACCGTCCGGATCGCGGTCCGCCCTATGTCTTCCCCACCATCTGCCCCGCCTGCGGCAGCCATGCCGTGCGCGAGGGCGACGACGTGGTGCGCCGCTGCACCGGCGGGCTGATCTGCCCGGCCCAGACGGTCGAGCGGCTCAAGCATTTCGTCAGCCGTGGCGCGATGGATATCGAGGGGCTGGGCGAGGAGAACATCCTCCAGCTCCACGACGAAGGCCTGGTCAAAAGCCCCGCCGACCTCTTCCGGCTCAAGGACCACGCCGAGCGGATGCGGCAGTGGGAGGGCTGGGGCAAAGGCGCGAAGGGCGAGGCGAAGAAGGTCACGAACCTGCTCGCCGCCATCGAAGCCCGGCGCCGCGTGCCGCTGGAGCGCTTCCTCTTCGGCCTCGGCATCCGGCGGATCGGCGCGCAGAACGCCAAGCTGCTGGCGCGGCACTATCACAGCATCGGCAATCTGCGCGCCCGCATGCTGGAGGCGCGGATCATCGGCAGCGAGGCGCGCGAGGAGCTGGGGAGCATCCAGGGCGTGGGCCCCTCGATCGCGACGGAGCTCGTCGAGTTCTTCGCCGAGCGGCACAATCTGGAAGCTCTGGACGACCTGCTGCGCTATGTGACGCCCGAGGACGCGGCCGAGATCGATGCCTCCGGCAGCGCCTTCGCCGGCAAGGCCCTGGTCTTCACCGGCACGCTGGAGACCCTCTCCCGCGCCGAGGCCGAGGCCAGGGCCGAAGCCCTGGGCGCGAAGGTGACCAAGAGCGTCTCCAAGAAGACCGACTTCGTGGTCGTCGGCGCCGATGCCGGCTCCAAGGCCGCCAAGGCCACCGAGCTCGGCGTGCGCGTGCTCAGCGAGGCGGAATTTCGAGAACTGGCGGGTATCCCTGCAACCTGAAGGCAGCGCGCGGCGCTGATGCGATCATGAAGCGCTCCCTTGCCCTCGCGGCCCTCCTCCTCGCCACCCCCGCCGCGGCCGACGACACCACGCGCGTCGGCCGGGTGAACACGGCCATCACCAATCTCGGCCTTACGCGCAGCCACCAGATCGTGGTGGAGCGCTTCACCGATCCGGCCATCCCCAACGTCGCCTGCTATGTCAGCCAGGCGCGGACGGGCGGGATCGCGGGGATGGTGGGCGTCGCGGAGGACCCGACGCGCTTCGCTTTGTCCTGCACCCGGACCGGGCCGATCGTCCTCCCCGAGGCCGCGCGCCGGGGCGAGCGCGGGGAGCAGATCTGGGAGGCCTCCACCAGCCTATTCTTCAAGGAAACGCGGGTACACCGCTTCATCGACGAGGAGCAGCATGTGCTGGTCTATCTCGCCTGGAGCACGCGGGTGGTGGAGGGCTCGCCCTATAACGCCGTGGCGACCGTCCCCTACCGGTGAGCTCTCTCGCCCCCATCTCCTGAGGGCCTTCACGGCGCAAACGGTCAGGAGATCGACGATGGATAAGATCAACCCGCTCTACACCGCCCATGCCTTCGCCACCGGTGGCCGCAACGGCCACACCCAATCCGATGACGGCCTGGTCTCGGTCGACCTCTCCGTGCCCAAGGCGATGGGCGGGCCGGGCCGCGACGGCACGGCCACGCCCGAGCACCTCTTCGCCGCCGGCTACTCCGCCTGCTTCGGCGGCGCGCTCGACTTCGTGGGCAAGCAGCACAAGAAGGACGCCTCCAAGGCCAAGGTCTCGACGGCGGTCTCCATCGGCCCGCGCGAGGGTGGCGGCTTCGGGCTGGCCGTCGAGCTGACCGTCGAGGACCCCTCCCTGCCCCAGGCCGAGCTCGAGGCGCTGGCGAAGGAAGCGCACGAGAAGATCTGCCCCTATAGCCACGCCACGCGCGGCAATGTGGACGTGAAGCTGACCGTCAAGGGCGGCTGACGGCCCTTCGATCGCGGGCCGGCTCCCGGCCCGCGATCTCCCCTTCCGTTTCGGAGACACCCCATGATCTCCCGCATCGACTACCCGGCGGCGCGACGCGCCGATCGCCGGGAGGAGCATTTCGGCCTGGCGGTGGCCGATCCCTATCGCTGGCTCGAGAACGACGCCCGGAGCGACGCGGAGGTCGCCGCCTGGGTGACCGCCCAGCAGTCCGTCACCCGACGCCACCTCGATCCCCTGCCCGGCCGCGACCTGTTCAGGACGCGGCTGCGGGCGCTCTTCGATCATGAGCGGGTGAGCGTGCCGCGGGCGCGCGGCGGGCGCTATTTCCACAGCCGGCATTCCGGCCTCGCCAACCAGCCGGTTCTCGTCGTCCGCGACCGTTTCGACGGCCACGAGCGCGTGCTGATCGATCCGAACCTCTGGTCGGCGGACGGCGCAACGGCGCTGGCGGAATGGGAACCGTCCCGCGAGGGCACCCATGTCGCCTTCGCCGTCCAGGAAGGCGGCACCGACTGGCGCACGATCCAGGTGCTGGACCTCGCTTCCGGTGAGGTCCTGGCCGACCGGATCGAATGGGCGCGCTTCACCGGCATCTCCTGGGCGAAGGGCGGCTTCTTCTATTCGCGCTATCCGGAGCCCGGCCCAGCAGGGGCGCAGGCGGGCGTGACGGACCACGCGGTCTGGTTCCACACGCTCGGCACGCCCCAGTCGCAGGACAGGCTCGTCCATGCCACGCCGGAACAGCCGCACCTGCTGCATCTGGCCGATGTCACCGAGGACGGGCGCTATGCCGCGATCATTTCCACGCCGGGACCGGGCACCAATGCGCTGGCCCTCGTCGATCTCGCCTCGGACGATTGGACGCCGCGCCGGCTCGTCGCGGATTTCGATGCCGAATGGTCGGTCCTCGGCCATGTCGGAACGCGGCTCTTCGTCATGACCAGCCACGGCGCCGAGCGCCTGAGGCTGGTGACGCTGGACCTGTCCGAGGCGGCGCCGGAATTCCGGGAGCTGGTGCCCGAGCAGGAGGCGGTGCTGACCTCCGCCTCGCTGATCGGCGGGCGGCTGGTCGCCACCTATCTGGTGGATGCGAAGACCGAGATCCGGCGCCATCGCCTCGACGGCACGCCCGACGGCGTGGTGGCGCTGCCCGGCATCGGCACCGCCGGCGGCTTCCAAGGCGATCCCGAGGGAAGCGAGGCCTTCTTCGTCTTCACCAGCTACAACGCGCCCACCATCGTCTACCGCTACGATGTCCCCAACAATGCCAGCGAGGTCTGGGCCCAGCCCGAGGCGGGGTTCGACGTCGGCAGCATCGCGGTGGAGCAGCGCTTCTGCACCTCGAAGGACGGCACGCGCGTCCCGCTCTTCGTCGTGCGGCGCAGGGACACGACGGGGCCGGCGCCGACGATCCTCTACGGCTATGGCGGCTTCGGGATCAGCATGATCCCCTATTATTCACCAACGCTGCTCGCTTGGGTCGAGCAGGGCGGCGCCTATGCCGTGGCCAACCTCCGCGGCGGCGGCGAATACGGCAAGGCCTGGCACGATGCCGGGCGGCGCGAGAACAAGCAGAACGTCTTCGACGACTGCATCGCCGTCGCCGAATACCTGAAGACGGAGGGGATCGCCGCCGCGGACGGGCTGGCGATCCAGGGGGAATCCAATGGCGGGCTGCTCGTCGGCGCTGTCGTGAACCAGCGGCCGGACCTCTTCGCCGCCGCGCTGGCCGGCGTCGGCGTGATGGACATGCTGCGCTTCCACAAATTCACCGGCGGCACGCTGTGGATGGCGGATTACGGCGATCCGGAGAAGGAGGCCGATTTCCGGAACCTCCTCGCCTATTCCCCCTGCCACAACGTACGGCCGGGCCGGGACTACCCCGCGATTCTCGTCACCACGGCCGAGACCGACGACCGCGTCGTTCCCGGCCACAGCTTCAAATACGCGGCGACCCTCCAGGCGGCCGGGGTCGGCGACGCAGGGATTGGGGATAGGCCGCACCTCATCCGCATCGAGACCCGCGCCGGCCATGGCGCGGGGAAGCCGATGGACAAGATCATCGAGGAAGCGGCCGACCAATGGGCCTTCGCAGCCTATTGGACCGGCCTGCTTCCGGGCTGATCACGCCTCCAGGGGCGCGCACTCCGCCTCCATCCAGGCTCGGGTCGCCTCGTCCAGATGCGGCCCGACCTCCTCCAGCACCCGCGCCTGATAGGCGTCGATCCAGCGGATCTCGGCCGGCGTGAGCAGCGCCGGCTCGATGAGGGCCCGCGCATAGGGCGCCAGCGTCAGCGTCTCGAATTCCAGGAAGGGACGCACCTGGTCGGGCTGCGGCTCGGCGAGGCGCGCCAGCAGCAGGTTCTCGATGCGAATGCCGTATTGGCCGGGCAGGTAATAGCCGGGCTCGTCGGAGAGGATCATGCCCGGACGGATGGGCACGACCTTTGCTGCCCGGCTGAAGGCGACCGGCCCCTCATGGACGGAGAGGAAGCTCCCCACCCCATGGCCGGTGCCGTGGTCGTAATCGAGCCCCGCCTCCCAGAGCGGCCGGCGCGCGATGGCATCCAGATGCGGCCCCGCCACGCCCTCGGGGAAGCGCAGCGTCCCCAGCGCGATATGCCCCCGCAACACCGCCGTGTAGCGCGCGCACAGCCCAGCCGGGGCCGCACCGGGTCCGCTCCAGAGCGTGCGGGTGATGTCGGTGGTGCCGTCGGGGAACTGGCCGCCGCTGTCGATCAGGTAGCATTCGTCCGCCGCGATGGGCCGGTCGGTGGCCTCGGTGACGCGGTAATGGACGATGGCGCCGTTCTCGGCCGCGCCCGAGATCGCGGGGAAGCTTTCCGCCGTGAAGCCCTTCACCTCGCGCCGGAAAGCGAGAAGTTGGTTGGCGGCCGACATCTCGCTCTGCCCGCCCTTCGGCGCCTCGGCGGCGAACCAGGCGAGGAAGCGCGCCACGGCCACGGCGTCGCGGGCATGGGCGTCGCGCGCGCCCTGCTGCTCGACCGGGTTCTTCATCGCACGCGGCAGGCGGCAGGGGTCCTCGCCCGCGACGACGATGGCACCGGCCTCGCGTAGCGTCGCGGCGAACCATTCGGGGGTGAGGTCGGGGTCGATCCGCACCTTGCGGCCGGACAGCTCCCCTAGCGCGGCCGGCAGATGCGCGCGCGGCTCCACCGCCACGCGATTGCCCAGGATGGATCGCGTCTCGGCCGAGACGCGGTCGGGCGCATGCAGGAACATCCGCACCGAGCCGTCCGCGCGCAGCAGCGCGAAGGCCAGGGCCAGCGGCGTGTTCGCCAGATCCGCCCCGCGGATGTTCAGCAGCCAGGCCACGGAATGCGCGTCGGCCAGGACCACCGCGTCCTCCCCCGATTTGCGCAGCTCCGCCGCGGCCGCCTCGCGCTTTGTCTCGGCGGTGACGCCGGCATATTCGAGCGGATGGGCGACCACCGCGGCGGCGGGCGGCGCGGGCCGGTCGCGCCAGACGGCGTCGATGGGATTGGGGCTCATGGGCACCAGTTGCACGCCGGTGATCCGCTTCAACGCCGCCTCGCTGTGCAGCCAGGGATCGTAGCCAATACGCCGGCCCTCGGCATGGGCGCGCAGCCAGGCTTCCAGCGGCTCCTCGGTAAGGTGCCGGCGCTCGAAGAGGCTGTCATCGGTCTCGGCCTGGACCTGGGTGGTGTAGCGGCCATCGGTGAAGACGGCCGCCTTGTCCGCCAGAACCGCAGCCATGCCCGCGCTGCCCGTAAATCCGGTGAGCCATGCGAGACGCTCGCCCGAAGCCGGCACGTATTCGCCCAGATGCTCGTCGGACCGCGGCACAAGGAAGCCATCCACCCCCGCGGCGGCGAGGACGGAGCGCAGGGCGGAGAGGCGTTCAGAGTGGTTGGGCATAGGTTTCCGATCCGTCAAAAACACAGTATTTCACAGCGTGTCATGCATCCAGAGCGCGGCTGAGCTTTGAGGTTCGCGCGAGCATTCCCATCATGGCTCACCTAAATATTCGTCCGCAGGGGCAAATGTCTGCCCCGCAAGACGGATCTCCTACCATGAACTCCCGCGTCATCTCAGCCGAAGCCGCGCTGCTGATGCCCTTCACCCTCCGCGACGCCAAGACCGAAGAGCTGGCCCGCCTGATCGCCGAGGCGCGCCGCGCCCGCGACGACGCGATGATCGCCCGCATCAGCGGGTTCTTCGGCGGCCTTCGCCATTGGTTCGCCACCATGATCGCCCGCCGCGAGACGGTCGAGCAGCTGAACAGCCTTTCCGATCGCGAGCTCGCCGATATCGGCCTGTCGCGCGGCGGCATCGTGGCGGCGGCGCATGCCTCCGCGCCGAGCCCGGCCAACGACCAGGCCCGGATCCACCGCGCGGCCTGATCCTTACGAGGGCCTTTCCGCCTCGCGCGGTCAGACCCTTCAGGCCCGGTTGGCTGCTCCCCAGCGGCCGGGCCACACCAATTGCGTTGCGCCAGACGCATGACGGCCACGGCGTTCCTTTCGCTTGTGCGCGGAGGGGCGCTCCGGTCTGTTCCGTGCATGCAAAGCGCCGAAGCCTCCGCCCGTTCCGCCAAGACCGTGTTGTTGATCGCGCTGATCGCGGCCTCGGCGACTTCGAGCCTCGGCATGGGCATCCGCCAGACCTTCGGCCTGCTCCTCCTGCCGCTGGCGACCGAGAGCGGCGTGGCGCCCTGGGCCTTCGGCCTGGCGGTCGCCTTGCACAACCTGGTCTGGGGCCTCGCCCAGCCGTTCAGCGGCGCGATGGCCGACAAATACGGATCGGGCCGGGTCATGGCGGCGGGCGCCATCTTCTATGTGATCGGCTGCGGCCTGCCGGCCCTCTTCCCCTCGAATGCCACCGTCCTGATCGGCATCGGGCTCTTCTCGGGCCTTGGCGTCGCCAGCGCCGGCACGGGCCTCGCCCTCGCCGCCGTGGCGCGGCTGGCTCCGGCCGCCAAGCGCGGCGAGTATATCGGCATCGCCAGCGCGGGCGGCAGCCTCGGCCAGGCGGCCATGGTCCCCCTGGTCTTCCACGCGATCGGCTGGATGGGCGCCACGGGCGCGATGGCCATGCTCGCGATCTCGGCCCTGCTCATCATTCCGATCGCCCGCAACATCGAGTGGAAGCCGACCCCGCGTATCGGCCCGCCCGCCGCCGGCCTGCGCGGCCTGCCCGCCCTGGCCCGCAACGCCCTGGCCGACCGCAACTTCGCCCTGCTGACGGGCGGCTTCTTCGCCTGCGGCTTCCAGCTGGCCTTCCTGACCACCCACCTGCCCTCGCATATCGCGCTTTGCGGCCTGCCGGCGAATATCGGCATGACGGCCCTGATGATGGTGGGCCTGTTCAACATCCCGGGCTCCTGGCTTTGCGGCTGGCTCTCCTCGCGGATCCGCCCCGAGAACGGCCTCGCCTGGATCTACCTCTTCCGAACCATCGCCATCGCCATCTTCGCCTACACCACGCCCACCGAATGGGGGACGATCCTCTTCGCCTCGGTGATGGGCTTCGTCTGGCTGGGGACGGTGCCTCTGACCTCCGCGGCCATCGCGCGGAGCTTCGGCGTCGCCAATCTCGGCGCGCTCTACGGCGTCTGCTTCTTCAGCCACCAGATCGGCGGCTTCCTGGGGGCTGGCTCGGGCGCGTTGCTCATGGAGACGGTCGGCAACTACACCGCCTTCTGGCCCGTGATGATCGTGGTCGGCCTCATCGCCAGCCTGCTCAACTGGATGACGCGGACCTCCGGGCCGCGCGTCGCGGCGGCGTGAGGCCCGTCAGGGCTTGCAAGCCCACCCCCGGACGCCCCAAATAACAGGCCAATACTGGCTTTGGGGACACCCTCCTCCATGATCGACCCGTTCGGTCGCGATATCTCCTATCTCCGCGTCTCGGTCACGGATCGGTGCGACCTTCGCTGCGTCTATTGCATGGCGGAGGACATGACCTTCCTGCCCAAGGCCGAGGTGCTGAGCCTCGAGGAGCTGGACCGGCTCTGCGGCACCTTCATCGATCTCGGCGTGCGGAAGATCCGCCTCACGGGTGGCGAGCCGCTGGTGCGCAAGAACGTGATCTCGCTGGTGCGCAGCCTGGGCGCGCGGCTCGGAAACGGCCTGGACGAGCTGACGCTGACCACCAACGGCACGCAGCTCGCCCGCCATGCCGACGACCTCGCCGCCGCCGGCATCCGCCGCGTGAACGTCTCGCTCGACACGCTCGACGCCGGAACCTTCCGCGCCGCGACCCGCTGGGGCGATCTGGACAAGGTGCTGGGCGGCATCTTCGCCGCCAAGGCCGCCGGGCTGCACGTGAAGATCAACGCCGTGGCCCTGCGCGGCGTGAACGAGGACGAGTTCGACCGCATGCTCGCCTGGTGCGGCGAGCACGGCTTCGACCTCTGCCTCATCGAGACCATGCCGCTCGGCGAGACCGGCGAGGACCGCACGGAACAATTTCTCCCGCTCAGCGCGGTGCGCGCGAAGCTGAAGCAGCGCTGGACGCTCAACTCCACCGACTATGTCACCGGCGGCCCCGCGCGCTATTACGACGTGGCCGAGACCGGCACCCGGCTGGGCTTCATCACGCCGATGACGCATAACTTCTGCGAGAGCTGCAATCGCGTTCGGATCACCTGCACCGGCAAGCTCTACATGTGCCTCGGCCAGGACGACGAGGCCGATCTGCGCGCGCCGCTGCGCGATGAGGAGCTGGGCGACGAAGGCCTTCGCACGGCCATCCTCGAAGCCATCACGCGCAAACCCAAAGGACATGATTTCATTATCGACCGCCGCCACAAGATGCCCGCCGTCGCACGCCATATGAGCGTGACGGGGGGCTGATGCTACAGGATCTCGCGACCCGGCTGACCCTGCCCGGCCTGCCGGAATGGACCGGGCTGATCGCCCTTTTCGTGCTTCTGCTGCTGGCGCTCTGCCTGCTGGTGATGCCCTTCTCCGTCTTCGGCGTGAAAGGCCGGCTCGACAATCTCGAGGCGCAGCTGGACGAGATTCGCGCCGAGCTGCGCGCCTTTGCCGCCCGCATGCCCGATACGCGGCGGACCGAATGGCGCGGCGGCGAGCATGAGATCGAATTGCCGGTCCTTTCCGCCCGGCCCGATCCCGCCCCGCTCTCCGACCAACATCCGTCTATCTTCCCCGGTGGGCGCGCCGAGCCCAAGATTTCCTGGCCGAAGCGCTAGGTGGTGCTCGCCGGGCTACTGTGGGGTTGCCTGCACGCCTGAGGAGGCCCGCTTTGTTCGGGCCACGTTATGTGGCTTGATGGGCCCATGCGCATTTCCGCCATCCAGATGAATCAGGGCAGCGACAAGCAGGCCAACCTCGACCAGGCGCGACGCCTGATCGAGGCCGCGCTCGACGCCGACCGCCCCCATATCGTCACCCTGCCCGAAACCTGGACCAATCTCGGCGGCGGGCGCGAAGCCCGCTCGAGCGCGGCCGAGGTGCTTCCGCCCGTGGGCTCCAACGAGCCCGGCGGTCCCGCCTACGAGATGATGCGCGGGATCGCGCGCCAGGCGCGCATCCACGTCCACGGCGGCTCCATCATCGAGCAGGGCAGCGAGAAACTCTTCAACACGACCTTGGTCTTCGACCCGATGGGTGCGGAGATCGCGCGCTACCGCAAGATCCACCTCTTCGACATCACCGGCCCCGACGGCACCGGCTATCGCGAGAGCGCGCTTTATGGCGGCGGTAGCGAGATCGTCACCTTCCGTGCCGGTGACGTCACCTTCGGCTGCACCATCTGTTACGACATGCGCTTCCCCGAGCAATATCTGGCCCTGCGCCGCGCCGGCGCCGAGGTCATCCTCGTGCCGTCCAACTTCACCCTGATGACCGGCAAGGATCATTGGGAGGTGCTGCTGCGCGCGCGCGCCATCGAGACGCAATGCTGGATCGTCGCCGCCGCCTCGCATGGTTCCTATGAGGAGCGCGGCGCGATGCGGCAGGTCTATGGGCATTCGCTCATCGCCGACCCCTGGGGCCATGTCGTCGCCAAGGCGAGCGACGGCATCGGCTGGGCCACCGCGCGCATCGACCCCGCCGTCACCGCGCGCGTGCGGCGCGACATGCCCGTCCTCGAACACCGTCGCCTCGCTTGAGCGACGCCCCCCGGATCGCCTTCCTGGCCGCGACCACCGAAGTCGCGCAGCTGGCGCGCGACCGCCTGGTTGCCCTCTATGGCGACGCCCCGCCGCAGGAGGCGCAATTCATCGTCGCACTCGGCGGCGACGGGCTGATGCTGGAGACGCAGCACCGCTTCCTCGGCCGCAACGTACAGGTCTACGGCATGAACCGCGGCAGCGTCGGCTTCCTGATGAACGAGTATCGGGAGGAGGACCTGCCGGCGCGCCTCGCCGCCGCCCAGGCCGCCATGCTCCATCCGCTGCGCATGCGCGCCCATACGAGCGACGGGAAGACCCACGCGACCCTGGCCATGAACGAGGTCTCGCTGCTGCGCCAGACGCGGCAGACGGCCAAGCTGCGCATCCTGGTCGACGGCAAGGAGCGAATGGAGGAGCTGATCTGCGACGGCATCATCGTCGCGACACCGGCCGGCAGCACGGCCTATAACCTTTCGGCGCACGGGCCGATCGTGCCGCTGGACGCCAACCTCCTGCCGCTCACGCCCATCTCGGCCTTCCGCCCCCGGCGCTGGCGCGGCGCGCTGCTGCCCTCGACGGCGAAGGTGGTCTTCGAGGTGCTGGAATCCGACAAGCGCCCCGTCTCCGCGACGGCCGACTACACCGAGGTGCGCGACGTCCGCCGCGTGGAGGTGCGCGAGGATCGCAGCATCACCATGACCATGCTCTTCGATCCCGACCGCAACCTCTCCGAGCGGATCATCAACGAGCAGTTCACCGTCTAGGGGCTTCGTCAGATCTTCTCGGGCAGCGCCAGGTTGGCCGGCGGGGGCACGAAGCGCGGGGCCGTCGCACGCACCGGTCCGCGAAGGCGCCGCTGGGCCGGGCGGAGGTCGTCGGTCAGCGGCAGGCTGATCGCCGGGGTACGGACGGCATCGGCCAGCAGGGCGTCCACGATGCGCGGCGCGGCTTGGCCGTCCCCATAGGGGCTCTCCGCGCGCGCCATCGTCCGCCAGGCGGCCGCATCGTCCAGCAGAAGCGTCGCCTCGCGCAGAAGCGCCACGCCGTCCGTGCCGACCAGCCGCGCGGTGCCGGCGGTGATCGCCTCCGGCCGGTCGCTCTCGTTGCGGGTGACCAGGACAGGCCGGCCGAGGCTCGGCGCCTCCTCCTGCACGCCGCCGCTGTCCGTCACCACGAGATGCGCGCGCCGCATCAGCCACACGAAGCCCGCATGATCCTGCGGCGGCAGCAGATGCACATGCGGCAGATGCCCCAGCGCGGCGCGGGCCGGCGCCCCGGCGCGGGGATTGAGATGCAGCGCGAAGACCACCTGCACGTCCGGCCGCGCCGCCAGCACCGCCACGGCGCGCGCCACGCGGTCCAGCCCGCCCATGAAATTCTCGCGGCGATGGCCGGTGACGAGGATCAGCCGCCGCGCGGGATCGAGAAAGGCGAACCGCGCCGCCAGCGCCCCATCGTCCCGGACGCGGCCCGCCACCAGCAGCAGCGCGTCGATGCCGGTATTGCCCGTGACCGCGATGGCGCGAGCGGGGATTCCCTGGCGCCGCAGGTTCTCCGCCGCCAGGGGCGTCGGCGCGAAATGCCGCGTGGCCAGGCCGGTGATGAGGCCGCGGTTCATCTCCTCCGGCCAGGGCGCCAGCGGGTTCCAGCTGCGCAGCCCCGCCTCGACATGGCCGACCCGCACCCCGCCATAGAACCCGGCCATGGCGCCGGCGAAGGCCGTGGTCGTGTCGCCCTGCACCAGCAGCCAGTCGGGCCGCAGTTCAGGCAGGAGCGGGGCAAGCCCCCGCAGGACGCCGGCCGTCAGATGGGTCATCGACTGGTCGGGGCGCATCAGGGCGAGATCGTGGTCGGCCGCCAGCCCGAAGCCGGCCAGCGCCTGGCCCAGCATCTCGCGGTGCTGGCCCGAGGAGACGATCACGCAGTCCAGGCCGCGCGCCCGCAGAGCGAGGATCACGGGAGCCAGCTTGATCGCCTCGGGGCGCGTGCCGAGCACGCAGGTGACGCGCATGCGGCCAATGAACCGCGCGCAAACGGCGAAATCAATACAACTCTTACTCGCGCGATTACATTATCGAATCACGCAATAGTTTAATATGCGCGGGGATGCACCATCGCTTCTTCGGGTCAGAACCGGCTATTGAGCCGCAACAGCACGCGCGTTTCGTCGTAATCCGCCGATTTGTCGTAGCGGAACATCGCACCCAGATTGATCCGGGGCGTGATCGCATAATCGACGTCGCCGCGCAGGCTGCCCACGAAGGTCTGGCGGCTCTGGCCGGGGGTGTTGGCCAGCACGGTCGCGTCGGCCTGGGCCCGGGCCGCGACGGCGCGTTGCAGCCCGGCATCGTTCGGATAGAGCGGCGAGGCCGACTCCCGGAACACCGCATAGCCGGCCGTGGCGCCCAGCCGGTAGCCGAAATCGCCCACGCGCCCGCGGTAATCCAGCGGCAGGTTCACCGAGGTGAAGGATTGCGGGCTGAAATAACCGCCATTGCCATAGGTGAAGGCGCGCTGGTTCCGGTCATAGCCGAAATAGACGAGGTCCGTGCCGATGGTCAGGCCCTCGGTGATCGTGCCGATGAGCGGATAGGCGAAGCCGGCGCCGGCCTCGATGCGGCTGTTATTGGCCGTGTTCGTACCGTCGAAGATCGAATAGCCGCCGCCGACATAGGCATAGCCCGGCCCCACCGGCACCTCGACCTGCGCGCGCCCGCCCGAACGGACCACCGCGCCCCAGCTGCGCCCCGAGACGCTGTCGCGCAGCCCGGCCCAGGAAAGCACGCTGTCCGTCACCGAGCGCCGCTCGCCGGTCAGCCGCAGCCGCACGCCGCCGATCTGCGGCGCCACTTCGAGGCCGCCCAGGATCGTCGTGGTCGGGAAGCCCAGCGGCGAGGAACCGATATCCGCCCGGAAGACGTCGCCGCGCCGATAGGTGGCGCCGACGCCCACGCCCGCCGCCGTGCTGCGCGGCGTGGCGCTCGTGAAATTGGCCGCGTTGGTCCCGTAGCGCTGGAGGGTGTTGCGGTCCGTCGCGATCGAGGAGGAATCCAGCGAATAGCCCGTCACGGTCGCCGTCAGCCGTCCGCCGATGCCCGGCGGCGTGACCTCGGCCTCGGCCGTGCCGGAGATCTCCTGCAGCCGGTCGAGCCCACGGCTGCCCGAGCGCTGGCGCAACCCGGCGGTGAGCGTGGCGCGCCCGGCATTGATGTCCTCGAGCGCGGCCAGCTCCTGCGAGATCTCGCGGGCGATGCGGTCGGCCGGCTGGGCCGCCGACCCTCCGGCGATGACCTGCAGCGGCACTGCCGCGCCCGGGCGCAGGAAGGGATTCTGCATGCCGCCCGGCGTGACATGGGTCACGCCCGAGGGCAGGTTCGCGACCTGGCCGATCTCCGCCTGCCGCTGGGCCTGGGCGGTCTCCAGCGCGCGGCGGGCGCGGGCGTCCTGGTTGAAGGCGCGCGCGATGCGCGCCTCCATCAGCGAGATGCGGCTGTCATTGGGGAAGTAGTCGCGCCCCTCGGCGAGAAGCTGCTCGGCCCTGGCGCGCTGGCGCAGCGCGATGGCGGCGCTGACCGCGCCCTGCCGCGCGTCGAAGTTGCGCGGGCTGCGGGCCAGCACCCCCTCGGCGATGCGCAGCGCCTCGGCCGGCTCGCGATTGCCCTGGTAGAGGCGCGCGAGGGCGAGATTGACGTCCACGTTCTCCGGGTCGCGCTCCAGGGTCGGGCGCAGGCGCTCGAAGCCCTGGGCCTGCTGACCCTCGGCATTGAGGCGGTCCGAGGCGCGGACGGCGATCCCCGCGCGCAGCGAGGCGACGTCGCGCCGCTGCTCGGCCGAAAGCGGGCCGGCACCGGCCTGATCGGCCAGGGCCATGGCCTCGGCCTCCAATCCGGCACCGAGCAGGGCTCCGGCGATCGCGATGCGCACCGGCGCGCCGCCGGCGCGGTTGGCGGCCTCGCCCACGCGGGCGGCCTCGGCCGCGCCGAAGCGATCATTGGCATCGCCGAAGGCGCGGACAACGGCGGCGGCGGTCGAGCCCGAAGGATCGGGGCGCGCGGCGATGGTCAGCAACTGCGTGCGCGCCTCGGCCCGGTTGGAGCCCAGCATCGCCGCCGCGCGGCTCACGTCGCGCTGGGTGCGGATGCGGGCCTGGAGCTGCGACATGTCGCGCGAGCGGCCGGTGGGCGGGATACGGCTGAGATAGCTCTCGGCATCGGCGAGGCGGTTGTCCTCATCGGCGAAGAGGGCGGCGGCGAAGAGGCTGTCGGGGCGCGGATCGCGGGCGATCTGCTCCTCCATCACCGAGCGGCCCTCGGCGGCGCGGCCCTGCCGGCGCAGCGCGCGGGCGAGGTCCAGGCGCAGCCAGGGATCGTTGGGCTGCTGGGTCAGCGCCTGGCGCAGCAACGCCTCGGAGACGACCGTGTCCGGCGAGCGATTGGCCTCGGCGCGGAGCTGGCCGCTGGGGCCGGTCGGCTCGGGAGCCTCGCCGGCGATGCGCGGCACGCGCTCGGCACGGGGAAGTGCCGAAGCCTCGACGACCCGGCCCTGGCCGCGCAGGGCCTGGTTCAACCCGTCGCGGGCCGGCGCGAAGCCGGGGCGGCGCGACAGCGCGGTGCGGAAGCGCTGCTCGGCGGCCGCGGTATCGCCCCGACGCAGCGCGATCTGGCCCAGCAGCACCTCGATATCGGTGCGGTCCTCGACCTGACGGCGGGCGGCGCTGCGAGCGATGGTATCGGCGCCGTCCACGTCGTTGCGGCGCAGCGCGGCGCGGGCCTCGGCGAGCTCCAGCCCATAGCTCGCCCCGTCCAGCGCGCCCTGCCATTGCGTCGCGCGCGACGGATCGGCGGCGACGGCGCGTTCCAGCAGCTGGCGCGCCTCGGCCGCGCGGCCCTCGCGCAAACGCACGATCCCCAGCCCGCCCAGCGCATCGGCATCGCGCGGATTGGCGGCGATGGCCGTCTCGAACCGGCGCGCGCCCTCGCGCAGGCCGGTGGCGCCCCCGGCCTCGAGGGCGGTGAAGCCCTCCTGCCGAAGCGCCGCATTGGGATCGGGCGGGGCGGCGGCCGCGGCGGTGCGGGCCGTCTCCATGGCGCGGCGCAGCTCCGGATCGTCGCCGACGCGCTGGAGATAGGCCTGGATCTGCGGCGCATTGGCCGGATCGGCCGCGCCCCAGACGAGCGCCTGCCGCCAGGCGCGGCGGGCATCGCCGCCGACCTCCGGATCATTGGCCAGGGCCTGGAGGCGCGCGATGCCGTCGGCGCGGGTGCCCGGCTGGAAGGTCTGGTTCTGGGCGAAGGCGAAGCGCGCGCGCGGCGTGGCCGTCGGGGATTCGGCGAGGCGGGCCAGGCCGCTGCGGCCGGCCTCGCGCCCCGCCGTCGTGGCGGCGAGCGCGGCGTAATATTCCTGCGCGAAGGCCGGCGTCGGCCCCTGGGCGCCGAAGATCTGGCGATAGCGCGCGGCGGCGGCCTCGGCCTGGCCCTCACGCGCGAGGCGGCGGGCCTCCTCGATGGCCGCGCGGTCGATCGTGGCGCCGCGCAGGGCGCTCTCGGCGGCGGAGCGCTGCTCCTCGGTCGCGCCCGCCTCGCGCAGGCGGGTGGCGAAGCCGGCCGCCGCGGTGCGGTTGTTGCGGGCGGCCTCGATCCGGGCGGCCATGGCCAGGGCCGCCGTGTTGCGCGGCTCCGCGGCCAGCGCGCGCTCGATGGAGACGGCCGCGAGATCGGCACGGTCCTGCGCCAGCCAGCGCTCCGCCTGACGGATCAGGATGTCCACGGCCCGCGCAGGCGCCTGGGCCGTCGCGGCCGGATCGGCGGCGACGGTCTGCGTCTGGGCGGCGGCGGACCCCATCGCTGCTCCCCCGAGCAGCAGGGCCAAAGGCACGGCGCGCATGTATAATCCCCCGACGGTCAGAATCTCACGAAGGCGTGCGGGCACGCAACCTCGAAAGCGACCTGCGACGCAGCATCCAGAAGAACGGCACGCCGATCAGCGCAGCCGCGCCCAGCAGCAGTAGCAGCACCCGCTCCGGATGCTCGGCCAGCCAGACCTGCGGCCACATCCACCAGGGCAGCCGGCCGACGCGATAGGGCGTCTGCGTGCTGAAGCTCTGCATCGTTCCGCCCGAGAGCAGCGCGACATCGCCCTGGATGCGCGGCGCCAGCACGGGATCGCGCAGGGCCACGACCAGCCCGGCGATGGCGACCGGCGTCACGCCCGTCAGCGCCACCACGGAGCGGCCGGCCTGCAGCGGGCTTTCCGCGCCGAGCAGCATGGCCATCCCCTCCCCGCCGCTCTCATTGACGATGGCGCTGGCGCGGCCGCGCTCGGCGCTGGTCGGCGCGTCGAGGAAGACGGCGCGCACGTCCTGGATCGCGTCCGGCAGAGCGAGCGTCAGGCGTTCGCCCTCGATCCGCACGGGCGTGTCGCGCAACAGGGTGGTCAGCGCCGGGTTGCGCCCGAGCGTGCCGATGACGAGCAGATCGCGCTGGGCGACGGATTGCAGCCCGCCCGGCGTCACCACCTGCAGCCCCGTCGCGGGCAGGCCCACCGTCGCGGCCAGCTGGCCGATGACATCGAGAAAGGCGGTCAGCTCCACCGGGCTCGCGCGTTCGGGCAGCACCACGGCAGTGTTGGAGAGGTCGGCCATCCGCGTGAAGGGGAAGCCCGAGGAGGCGAAGAAGCCGAGATTGGGCATGCGCGCATGGCGATGCGCGCGCCGCAGGTCCACCGTGCTGCTGGGCTCGATCGCGGCGCGCACGTTCTGGGGCACGCCCACGCAGTCGCCGCGCGCCAGAGGCTGCATGTCGAAGCGCAGCTGCAGCTCGTCGCGGCCCAGGATGAGATAGGGCGGGATGTTCACCCGGCCGCTGCGCGTCTCCGTGCTCGCGGCCAGGCCGACCGCGTCGGAGAACCAGTCCCAGGCCCCGGTCATGCTGGGGAAGATCGGCGCATCGGCGAGCCGGAAGGAGCGCAGATAGACGCCGGAGACCGAGGCATCCAGGCGGGCCGAGGCGACGTCGACCACCGGTCCCGGCGGGGCGCGGTACTCCAGATTCAGCGGGAAGCCGCGATTGCGCCAGGTGAGGATGTCGGGCGCGGTGCGCAGCGGGACGCGGATCGGGCCGGGCGAATAGCCCGCCGATTGCAGGTCCTCGCGCGAGAGGAGGCTGCCGAGCTCCACCGGGCGATCCGTGCGGATCCAGCGCGGCGCGTCATAGGGCTGGCGGCCGGGGATGGAGGGCGCCACCACCCGCGCCACCTCGCCCGAGAGCGCGGCGCGAGCCGCGACCAGGGACTGCGCCGCGGCGACCGCCTCGGCCTCGCTGCGCCCGCCGACGATGAGCAGCGTGCCGAAGGCGTCGGTCGGATTGGCGACCAGGGCCAGGGTCGGCCCCTCCATGCGCGGCAGGGTGACGCCGGGGACGGAATCCACGCCGACGGCGATCACGATGCCGTCGCCCCGCTCCGGCACGGCGCGCGAGACCGGGAAGGTCGCGCCGCGATAATCGGCCTGGACGGCAAACCAGGAGGCGGCGATGGCGGCGGCGCGCAGCCCGGCCGGCCCTAGCGTGTCGGGCAGGACCATGGGCAGGGTCACGATGCCCTGGAGGATGCGCCGGTCGAAAAGCGGCTCGGGCAAGCGCGCCAGCTCACGCTGCGGCGGCAGTCGCTCGATCCGCATCTCGACGGTGGACTGGTCGGAAACGGTGGCCCAGAGCAGGCCGGAGAGCGGG
The DNA here is from genome assembly GCF_965227005.1 of Roseococcus sp. Taxonomy (NCBI): domain Bacteria; kingdom Pseudomonadati; phylum Pseudomonadota; class Alphaproteobacteria; order Acetobacterales; family Roseomonadaceae; genus Roseococcus; species Roseococcus sp. The sequence goes on along the minus strand of NZ_CBDDFJ010000006.1, from coordinate 224,771 downwards.
TCGTTGCACTCATTGGTGTAGCGGCCGGCGAAGCGGAAGTTCAGCCGGTTGACCTCGGCGAAGTAGAGGGGGTCGAGCGGGAATTCCATCGGGCCGAAGGCCTGGCGCGCGGAATCCATCGGGATGGTGCCGACGGGCTGGTCGTTCAGCGTGATGCTGATCTGGCTGAGATTGGGGATGAGCTGAGGCGAGGCGCCGCCGGCCACGTTCATCCGCGCCTCGGTCACCACTTCGTCGCCGCGCAGGCCGAAGAGAACGCCCTGGAGGTCCGCGGTGCCGCGCAGCTGCATCGGCCCGCTGAGACCGAGTTCCTTCAGCGTGCGCGTCACCACCCGCGCGCCGGGCGGCAGCGCGTTGGCGAGAGCGGGATCGGGAATGGCGGCCGGGGGCGGCGCGGGCACCGGCAAGGGCGCGCTCCCCTGGGCCAGAACCCCCTGGCCGACATCGCCTTGTACGCCCCCTGGCGCGACCCCTTGCGCCGCCGCCGGCGCGGCGAGGCCGAGCCCCGCGGCGAGCAGCAGCGCCACCGCCGTTTCCATGGCCGGCCTGGCCGCCCTCGTCACGGGGCGGCGGGGCGCCACCACATCCGAGACGCGCGGGGCCTGCGGCTTGGCGGGCCCGATGGGCTTGGCCGCGCGCAGGATGCCGAAGCGGTACTTGCGGAACACGGCGTCAGCCGTGGCCAGGACGACGTTGAGAAGCGAGCGCAGGGGTTTGTCCTCGGGCCAATGGTCCCAATAGAGCCAGGCATCCGGCCGGCCGAAGAAGGCCCGCACCACGGCGGCCTCGGCGGCGATGTCCTCGATGACGAATTGCAGATAGGCCTCGGTGCCGTCCCAGCGGATCACCTGGGCAGTGAGCTCGACGATGTCGCCACCGGTGTCGAAATAGACCTGCACATGGTCGCCCTCGGCGACGCCGATCGCCCGCTCCAGGTTGAGCCGTGCGCCGGAGAGCGAAAGATTGGCGCTGTGCGCCGCGAGCAATTCGCCGCTCGGCAGGCGGATCTGCGCCGGCAGGTCGGCCTCGACGCGGGCGCGCAGGCGGGACTGCTCGCGCTCGCGGCCCACGGCCACGCTGGCCGACAGCGGGATGAGGCACATGCCGGCCCAGATCGTGTTGAGCAGATAGGCGTTGCCCTCGATCGAGCCGAACTCCGAGGCGAAGCAGCCCCAGAGCCCGATGAGGAAGCCCGCGCCCAGCAGCACCAGCATGACGAGGTTGGGCAGCACCGCGCGGAAGTCGAGATAGCCCGCCTCCAGGATGCCGCCCTTGTCCGTCACGTTGAATTTTCCTTTCGACGGATCCCACAGCGTCATCAGCGTCACGGGCAGCAGGGGCACCGCCAGGGACGCTTCGTAGATCTCGGACCAGAAGGAATGGCGGTGCTTGCCGTTGAGCCGTGCCGTCGTGCCGACGGCATGAAACATGTGGCTGCCGGCATAGGCGATGATGGCGAGCGGGCTCGCCGCGATCACGCTCTCGCCAAAGAAAAGAAAGGCCAGCGGCGAGGTCAGGAAGATCACGCGCGGGAGGGAGAAGAGGAAGCCGAAGCCCGCGATGAAGTAGCAGAAGCGCTGCGCCCATTTCAGCCCGGGCGCGAAGAGCGTGTTCTCCGTGCGCATGATCTGTAGCATGCCGCGCGCCCAGCGCAGCCGCTGGCCGATATGCAGCGCCAGGCGCTCGGTCGCCAGGCCCGCCGCCAGCGGGATGCGGATATAGGCCGTGTGCCAGCCCTTCTGCTGCATCTTCAGCGCGCAGTGGCAGTCCTCGGTGACGGTGACGTGGGGCACGCCGCCCACCTCCTCCAGCGCCTCGCGGCGGATGACCGCGCAGGAGCCGCAGAAGAAGGCCGCGTTCCACAGGTCCGATCCGGGCTGGATGCCGCCGTAGAAGAGCAGCCCCTCATTGGGGACGAGGCGCTGGCGCGCGAGGTTCCGCTCGAAGGGATCGGGCGAGTAGAAATGGTGCGGCGTCTGCACCAGGGCGATGCGCTTGTCGCGCACGAGCCAGCCCAAGGTGAGCTGCAGGAAGGCGCGGGTCGGCGCGTGGTCGCAGTCGAAGATCGCGATATATTCGCCATCGGTGTGGCGCATCGCGTGGTTGAGATTGCCGGCCTTGGCGCCCTTGTTGTCGGGGCGGATGATGTAGCCGCAGCCCGCCTCCTCGGCGAATTCGCGGAATTCGGGGCGGCGGCCGTCATCCAGGATCCAGACGTTCAGCTTGTCGCGCGGGTAGTCCATGTTCATCGCGGCCAGCACGGTCGGCCGCACGAGGTCGAGGCCCTCGTTGTAGCTGGGCACGTAGACGTCCACCGTCGGCCAGGTCTCGGGGTCGGCGGGCAGCGGCACCGGCTTGCGGTCCAGCGGATAGGACGTCTGGATATAGGAGAGCGTCATCAGGATGCCGGCATAGAGCTCGGCGGCGAAGAGCCCGGTGCCCAGCGCGGTCTGCAGCAGGCTGTCGAATTCCAGCGTCTCGGTCGCGCGCCAGAAGAGATAGCGCGAGCTGATCATCACCGACATCACCACCAGGATCATCCCCATCTTGCGGGATTCGCTGCGGTTGATGACGAGGAAGGCCGCGATGCCGCCCAAAGTGAGCCAGACCTGGCCCATCTCCTCGAGCGGGACGGTGATGTAGAAGAAGGCGCCGATGAAGCCCAGCACCGTCGCGCCCAGGCGCTTCAGCCGCGCGAGGCGCGGCGCGGGACCGGGGAAGGTCTGAACGAACTCGGAAAATCGCTCGCCGCTCAAGGCTGCCTCCATTCGAACAGGCCCGGATTGCCCTGCGGATCGGCGCCCGGCAGCCTCAGGCGCCGCAGGATGGCGTCGGCCAGGACGTCGAAATCCTCGCCCGCGCCCTCCTCGCCCTCGATCAGCATCCGCTTGTCGGCCAGGGCCTCGGCGAGCCCCTGGTCGCGGCAGATGGCGCCGATCAGCCGCTTGCCCAGCGCGTTCTGCGCCATCTGCATCACGGCCTCCGAAAGGGGCTCGGCCTCGTCCACCTGGTTGAGCACGAGCACGGCGCGGTCGGCCGAGCGGCTGGCCAGGGTGCCGCGCCCGAGGAAGCGGTTGCTCGCGATCTGCGGGATGATGGCGGCGCTCCCGCCATCGGCGAGCAGCACCAGCACCAGCAGATCGAGCATGGGGGTGATGGCGGTCAGCGCCGCATTGGGGCCGGGCGGGCTGTCCACGATCACGATCTGGTCGGGCGCCGAGAGCATGTCGCGCACCGGATCGGCCAGCAAAGCGGGGTCCTGCGTGAGGGCGACGGCGAGCTCGAGCGTGCGCAGGGGGTCCTGCGGGCCGAAGGGGAGAAGACGCACCCCCAGATCGGTCTCCATCACGCAATCCTGCCAGGCCGGACGGGCGGGCAGGTCGCAGACGAAGCGCCCCTCCTCGCGGATGGAGACGCCCAGATGCAGGCGCAGCGCGTTCTGCGGGTCGAGGTCGATGGCGATGACCTTGTAGCCGCGCCGCGCCAGGATCGCCGCGACATGGGCGGAGATCGTCGTCTTGCCGACACCTCCCTTGGGCGAGGCGAAGGCAATCAGCGGCATGAAGTGCTCATAGAAGATCTCCCGGCCGGCCGCGGCCGGTGCGGGCGCGCCGGGGGCGCATCTCGGTCTGGATGTCGTCGAGCAGCGCGAAGCGGCGCGGGCCCTCGGCCGGCCTGGGCGGGGGCGGCGGCGCGACGGCGGCGGCGGCCTCGGCGAGCATGCGAAGGCCCCCGGCGGGACGCGGTTCGGCCGAGGGTTGCGGTCGGGACCAGCTCGGCGGATCGGGGATGGGCGCGGGAACCGGGGCGGGCGGCATCGCGGCCAGGGGCGCCGTCATGGGGGGCGCCGCCGGCGGTGGCGCCGTCATCGCCACATGCGGCATCGGCGGCGGCAAGGCGGGCTCGGCCTCGGGCGGTGCGATCGTCGGGGCGATGTCCGGAGGCGCCTCGTCGGACAGGGCTTGCGGCGGGACAACGGCTTCCTGCCCGACGACGCGCGCCGACGCCTCGAAAACGACCGGCGGGAAGGCGACGTAGCGGAAATCCCGCAGGCCGGACACCTTCATGACGTTGGCGATTTCCCGCTCCAAGCTCGCTGGTCTCCTTTTGCGCGCCACGGCCCGAAGCCCCGGCGCCCGGATACACCAGCGACCGGAGCAGGCAGCATACCGCAGGAGAGTTGCAGCATGCCGATTGGATTCGCGCCAATCTTCCCCGTTCCGTCTCATGACGAAAGCGCGGCAAGGGAGCATCCTCGCCGCATTGGAAAAGGGTGACCGGGATGCGCTTCGTCATGATCGTGCTGGATGGGCTCAGACCCGATCTGGTCACGCCGGCCCGGATGCCGGCTCTTTCGGCGCTGATGGCGCGCGGCACGCGCTTCACCGAAGCGCGCAGCGTATTCCCGAGCGAAACGCGGGTGGCCACACCCTCGCTGGTCACCGGCTGCCGGCCCGCCTCGCACGGCATGGTGGGCAACACCGTCTTCGACGCGGCGCTCGCGCCCGATCGCCTGTTGCGCACGAAGGACCCGGCGGATTTCCTGACGCTCTCAGCCGGCCGGGAATCGCCGCTCCAGCGCCTGACCATGGGCGAACGCCTGGCCGCGGCGGGGCGCAGCTTCGCCATCGTCTCCGCCGGCACGCCGGGTCAGACGCTGGTGGCCGCGCCCGCCGCGCAAAGGCTCGGCCAGTTCCGCTGGAACGCGGCCGATCTGGACACGGAGGACGCGAAGGCCGCCGCCGAGCGGGTCGGCCCCACGCCGCCGGCCGCCGTGCCCAATCTCGCGCGCTCGCGCCATGCCTGCCGGGTGCTGACCGAATTCGTCCTGCCGGAGCTGAAGCCGGATGTGGCGCTGTTCTGGTGCCCCGAGCCGGACGTGTCCTTCCATTATCGCGGGCTTGACGGGTCGGACACGCGCCTGGCCATGGCCGAGGCCGATGCCTGCGTGGCGACCATCGTCGCCTGGCGCGACGCGCAGCCCGATGCCGGCGAGATCGGGCTGGTGGTGCTGTCCGATCACGGCCACGTCACGGGGCCGCGCAAGGTCTCGCTCGCCAAGCGCATGGCGGAAGCGGGCCTGCCGGCGAGCGACGGCGGAACGGACATCACCGTCGCTCCCGCCGGGGCGCCGGGCATCTGGCTGCGCGACAAATCCCTCGCGCCGCAGGTTGCGGACTGGCTGGCCCAGCAGGACTGGTTCGGCGCGCTGCTGGCCAATGATCCGTCCATCCTGCCCGGGCGCGTCGCGCCGCTGGCCCTGCTGGACGCCGGGCACGCCCGCTCGGCCGATCTCGTGGTGCTCTTCGCCGGCTCGGAAGGGCCCGACCGCTTCGGCCTTCCCGGCGAGGCCCCCTTCGACGCGGGCGACGTGCCGGAGGGCGGGGGCATGCATGGCGGGCTGCACCGGCGCGAGCTGGCGACGGTGCTGGGCTTCGAGGGCGGCCCCTTCCGCATCGGCGCGAAGGTCCGCGCCATGGCCGACCTGACCGACGTGGCCCCGACGCTGCTGCACCTGCTGGGCGTGTCGATCGAGGGCATGGACGGGCGCCCGCTCCGCCCGGCCTGGGACGCGGAGGCCGATTCCGTCGCCGATCCGGTGCGGATCGAGCTGCCGGGGGCCTATGTCCTCGACGGCGGGCGCCAGGACGGGCGCTTCTATCCGACGGCGCTGGTGCGGCGAAGCTGACGCCGCGGGAGAATATGGGCCAAGCTCCCGGCAACACCCATCCGGAGGTTCCGCCCATGTCGACCACCGCCCGCTTCGCCCATCCCGAGGCCATCGTCGGCACGCAGTGGCTCGAGGATCACCTGCGTGATCCCGCGCTGCGCATCTTCGACTGCACGACCTACCTGCTCTACGAGACGGGCACCGGCCGGCCCTATCGCGTCGAGAGCGGGCGCACGGACTACGAGGCCTCGCGCATTCCCGGCGCGGCCTTCCTCGACCTTCAGGGCGATCTCTCCGACCGCGCGAGCCCCTTCAACTTCACCATGCCCGCGCCGGAGGTCCTGGCGGCGAGCCTCGCGGCCAAGGGGATCGGGCGCGGGATGCGCGTCGTGCTCTATGCGCGCAAGAACATGCAATGGGCCACGCGCGTCTGGTGGATGCTGCGCGCCATCGGTTTCGACGATGCCGCCGTGCTCGATGGCGGCGTGGACAAGTGGCTGGCCGAAGGACGGCCGGTCGAGACGGGCAGCGTGGATTATCCGCCATCGAGGCTCGCCGCCCGGCCGCGCGAAGGCCTCTTCGTCGGCAAGGCGGAGGTGTCGGCGGCCATCGGCGACGGCGGCGTCTGCACCATCAACGCCCTCGCGCCCGATCTGCACAGCGGCGAGAACCCGCGATACGGGCGCGCGGGCCGCGTGCCCGGCAGCGTCAACGTACCGGTGGGCACGCTGGTGGACCCCGCCACCTTCGCCTTCCGCGCGCCGGAGGATGTGGCCAGGAGCTTCGCGGCCGTGGGCGCCGACCGCTCGAAGCGCATCATCCTCTATTGCGGCGGCGGCATCGCGGCGACGCTGGATGCCTTCCTTCTGCACCAGCTCGGCCATTCGCAGCTGGCCGTCTACGACGCCTCGATGAGCGAATGGGCCAAGGACGACGCCCTGCCCATCGAGCGCGATTGAGGGCGCGGGGCGCTCAGTCCGAGCGCCCCTCCCGCCTGCGCGCGGCGTCCTGCCCGCGCAGGAATTCGAGGACGAGTTCCACCGTGGCCTCGGGCTGTTCCTGCTGCACCCAATGCCCCGCGCCCGGCACCAGATGGCAGCCGCGCAGATCGGCGCAGGCCGTGCTCTGCATCGCCTCGAAATCCCCCGGCTTCTGGTACACGCCCCAGTCGCTGGCGCCGGCGATGTAGCAGGCCGGCACCTCGATCCGCTTGCCGCCGAAGAGCCGCATCTCCGCCCCCACCAGCCCGCTCGTGGTGCAGCGATAGGATTGCAGCCCGCCCTGGAACCCCGTGCGGCCATATTCCATCGCATAGACAGCGAGGTCGCGGTCCGGCAGCCAGGCATTCGCCGCGACCTCGGCCGCGCCCGGCATCTCGGCGGCGACCGTCTCCGCCATGCCGAGTTCGAGCGGCATGATGTAATAGGTCGGCATCTTCGCGAGCTCCGACGCCTCCCAGCCCGCCAGGCGATAGGGCTTGTTGGCCGTCCAGTCGGCGCTCTTGTGGTGGTAATAGGCGCGGATGAAATCCGGCAGGCCCTGTCGCGCGAGCCACATGTTCGCATTGGCCTCGCGCGTGGAATAATACCACTGATAGTGCTTGCGCGGCGGATCGAGCCGCGCAAGCGCCTCGTTCATCCCGCCCGAGGCCAGCCCCGCCGCGCCCTCGGGCTTCGCCTGCTCGCCCAGCGGCCAGGGGCGCGGGCCGCCATAGGGCGCGCTCATCAGCACCACCGAGCGGAAGACATCGGGCCGCGAGATCGCGCAATTGCCGGCGACGGGCGAGCCGAAGTCATGGCCGATCACGCCCGCGACCTGGCTGTGACCGAGCGCCGCGACCAGGGCCAGCGCATCGCGCACGTAGTTGAGCGGGCCGAAGCTCTGGATCTCGCCGTCGAATTCCGCGACCCATCCGGTGGTGCGCCCATAGCCGCGCTGGTCGGGGGCCACGACATGATAGCCGGCCTCGGCCAGCGGGAGCATGACGTGCCGCCAGGAGAAGGCGAGCTCGGGGAAACCGTGCAGCAGCAGAAGCAGCGGCCGCCCCGCCTCGCCCGCCTCCAGCACGTGCATGTGCAGCCCGTTCACATGGGGCACGAAGCGCGAGCGGATCCCCGTGGGCAGATGGGCGGCGTCGAGCGGTTCATTCATGGCGGATCCTCCGTTTGGCCGGAGAATAGGCCCGCCCGTCACAAGGACGGAAGCGCACCGGGATCGACGCGCCGGACCTCGACCGACACCTCCATGCCGAGGAAGTCTTCCGGCTGGCCGATGAAGCTGCCGCTGATCGGCGGCGCCTGGCGGATGTCGCGCACCGTGGCCACGCGGATGAGGTCGCTGCTGCCCATCAGGCCGTTGGTCGGATCGAAGGGAATCCATCCCGCGCCGGGCAGATAGACCTCGCACCAGGCGTGGGTGGAACCGGCGCCGAGCAATGCGCTCTCCTCCGGCTCGCGCAGATAGCCGCTGATGAGCCGCGCGCCGAAGCCCAAGGCGCGGCAGGTCTCGATCATCAGCACCGCGAAGTCGCGGCAGGTGCCCGAGCCGCCGTCGAGCGTCTCCAGTGGCGTCTGCGTGCCGGCCTCCTCGCGGGCGCGATAGGTGAAGCCGGCCTGGATGCTGGCATTGATGTCGCGCAGCAGGCCGAGCGTGGGCGTCGGATAGGCCGCCACGAAGCCCTGCCCCCAGCGCAGGACGCGCCCGCCGGGATCGGGATATTGCGCGATCATCATGTTGCCGAGATCCGCGCGATCGTCCGAGGAATAGAGGAAGGGCCAGTTGCGCGCCTCGGGCGCGATCTCGGCGGCGAAGTCGCGGCCGCGCTCGTCGCCGAAGCGCTCCACGACGAGGTCGCTGCGGATGACGAGCTCGCGCGTCGCGTCCTCGAACTCGGCCATGGCGATGCTGTTGCCGAAGACGTCGTGATACCAGCGCAGCTTTCCCACCGGCGACAAAGTGAGCGTGGCGGAGAGCAGCCGCATGTCGTGGCTGTCGTGCGGGCGCAGCATCAGCCGCTGCGGGCCGAGGGTGACCGGCACGGCATAGCGATAGGTGGTCGTGTGCGTGACGGCGAGGACGTCGCGCGTCTGGGTCGTCGCGGGGCTGTGGATCGCGGCGGGAGCGGGGTCGGCCATGGGGCTTCATAGCACTTCCGGCCGGCCGGAGGGCGCAACTCTCCCGCCAGGCCGCGATCCGTGGCAGGCTCGGCGGTCCATCAACCTGCGCGAGCGCCCATGCGGATCCTCCTGATCGAGGACGACGAGACCACAGCCAGCTACATCGCCAAGGGCCTGCGCGAGGAAGGCCATGTGGTCGATCACGCCAATAACGGCCGCGACGGCATGTTCCTGGCGATGAACGAGCCCTTCGACGTGATCGTGACGGACCGGATGCTGCCGGGGCCGGACGGCCTGTCCATCATCCGCGCCACGCGCCTCGCCGGCATCACCACCCCCGTGCTGATGCTGACGGCGCTCGGCGATGTGGAGAAGCGCGTGGAGGGGCTGGAGGCCGGGGCGGACGACTACCTCGCCAAGCCCTTCGCCTTCGCGGAGCTGCGCGCGCGCATCCGCGCCCTGGCCCGCCGCCCCTCGGGGCCGCCCGCGGAACAGTCGGTGCTGAGCCTGGGCGAACTGCGGATGGACCTGCTGCAGCGCACGGTCACACGCGGCGCGCGCAAGCTCGAACTGCTGCCGACGGAATGGCGCCTGCTGGAATTCCTGATGCGCCATCCGGGCGAGGTCATCACCCGCACCATGCTGCTGGAAAAGGTCTGGGACTTCTCCTTCGATCCCACGACGAATGTGGTGGACGTGCATGTCAGCCGCCTCCGCCGGAAGCTGGACCTGCCGGGCGAGGCACCGATGATCCGCACGGTGCGCGGCGCGGGCTACGCGCTCTCCGCCCCTGGCGCAGAGGGATGACCACCCAAGGTCGGTGCGGGCGACAGGAATCCGGCCGCACAGCGGCCGGCGCCGCCCCCTCCACCCTCTGGCCAGGCACTACCGCAGCGCGGCGAAGCCAAGCCGCCGGAGGGGGCGCCCGGCGTCTGAGGGCAAAAGAAAAATGAGAAAGCTTTCCAGCTTCGCGCTGCGGGCGGCGACGGCTTCGGCGGCCGTCATGCTCGTGCTTTCGCTGCTCGGCTCCTATTGGGGCTGGTGGCGCGCGGAGGGCGCGCTTCGCCAGCAGCTCGACCTCGCCATCGCCGCCGAGGCCGAGGGCTTCGTGCGCGAATTCGAGGAATCCGGCCTGCGCGGCCTGGCCATCTCGGTCGAGACCTATTCGCGCCGGCGCGGCCCGCTCTTCGTCGCGCTGCTGGCCCCCGACGGGCGGGTCATCGCCGGGCGCATGCCCCAGGCGCCGCCGCCCCTGCGCGGCTTCGCCAACCTCCCTGGCACGGGCGAGCGGCCGAGCCTTCGCGTGCTGGGCGGCACCCTGCCGGGCGGAGGCACGCTGCTCGTCGCGGCGGATCTCACCCCCGTGGACAACGCCGCCATGGCCCTGGCCTGGACCCCGCCCATGGCCGGCGGCGCGGCGGCGCTGCTGGCGCTGATCCTGGGCTTCGTGGCGGCGGGGCGGATGGCGCGGCGCCTGGCCTCGGCCTCCGCCGCCGCGCGCGACGTGATGGAGGGCGACCTCACCCGCCGCCTGCCCCTTAGCGGGCGCGACGACGAATTCGACCAGCTGACCGAGACCTTCAACGTCCTGCTGGGGCGGATTGAGACGCTGATGATCGCCCAGCGCCAGGTGACGGACGACATCGCCCACGACCTGCGCAGCCCCCTCTCCCGCCTGCGGCAATTGCTGGAGGGCGCGCTGGCCGGCCCGCGCGACCCGGCCGGCGACGCGGAGGTGCTGGAGCGCGCAATGGCCGAGCTGGACGGCGTCCTGGCAAGCTTCTCCGCCCTGCTGCGCATCGCGCGCGCCGAGAGCGGCGTGCTGCGGCAGGGCTTTTCCGTCCTGGACCTCTCGGCGCTGGTCGAGGGCTGCGCGGAGATCTACGCGCCCGTCGCGGAGGATGCCGGCAAGGCGCTGCACACGCAGATCGCCCCCGGCGTCACGCTCATGGGCGATGCGGCGCTGCTGCGCCAGGCCGTGGTGAACCTCATCGAGAATGCGGTGAACCACGGCGGAACGCGCCTCACCCTGCGGCTGCTCGCCGAGCGGATCATCGAGGTCGAGGATGACGGCCCCGGCATTCCCGCCGATGAGCGCGAGGCGGCGATGCGCCGCTTCCACCGGCTGGACCGCAGCCGCTCCACCCCGGGCACGGGCCTTGGCCTCGCCCTCGTCGCGGCGGCGGCGCGGGCGCATGGCGGCGCGCTGACGCTGGAGGACGGCGCCGATGGGACGGGGCTCAAGGCGCGGCTGAAGCTCGCCCCCTGAGGCCACGGCTCGCGGAGAAGTCTGACAAAGCTGTCATGGTCGGTCCCGCTCTCCTCCAGCGTCCAGGGTCCAAGGTCCGCTTCGTCAAAACGGGCTGGGTCCCGCAAACCGACGAATTGGAGACGCTCTCATGACCACCACCACCTCCCGCCGCCGTCGCGCCGGTTTCGCCGCGATCCTCATGGCCGGCACCGCGCTGGGCAGCCTCGCCTTCTGGGAAGGCTCGGCCGGCGCGCAGAGCGTCCAGCCGATCAACCCGGCCCCCATCACCCGCGCGCCCGCCGTGGCGCTGCCCGGCTTCGCCGACCTGGTGGACCGCGTCCGCCCCGCCGTCGTGACCATCACCGCCACCGAGCGCGTGGCCAATGCCTCCGCCCGCTCGCCCTTCCCCGAGGGCAGCGAGCAGGACCAGATGTTCCGCCGCTTCTTCGGCGACCAGGCCCCGCAGCGCGGCCAGGGTGGCCCGGGCGGCGAGCAGCGCCAGCGCGGCGGCCGTGCCCTCGGCTCGGGCTTCGTGGTGAAGGCCGACGGCATCATCGTCACCAACAACCACGTCGTCCGTGACGCCGGCACCGTGACCGTGACGCTGGAGGACGGCCGCGAGCTGCCCGCCCGCATCATCGGCCGCGACGCCCGCACCGACATCGCGGTGCTGAAGGTCGATGCCGGCGCGCCCCTGCCCTTCCTCGAGCTCGGCGACAGCGCCCGGGCCCGCGTGGGCGACTGGGTGGTGGCCGTGGGCAATCCCTTCGGCCTCGGCGGCACCGTGACCACGGGCGTCGTCTCGGCGCGGGGCCGCAACATCGGCCAGGGTCCTTATGACGACTTCCTGCAGATCGACGCCTCGATCAACAGCGGCAATTCGGGCGGCCCGCTCTTCGCCCTCGACGGCTCGGTCATCGGCGTGAACACGGCGATCTTCTCGCCGACGGGCGGCTCGGTCGGCATCGGCTTCGCCATCCCGTCGAACATGGTCCGCCAGGTCGTGGAGCAGATCGAGACCAACGGCCATGTGGAGCGCGGCTTCCTCGGCGCCACCACGCAGACCCTGACGCCGGCGCTCGCCACCGCCATGCGCCTGCCGCGCCCCGAGGGTGCGCTGGTCGGCGACATCCAGGCCGAAAGCCCCGCAGCCCGCGGCGGCCTGCGCCCCGGCGACGTCGTGACCAAGGTCGGTGACACCGCCGTCACCAATCCGCGGGACCTGGCCCGCCTGATCGGCGACAGCCGCCCGGGCAGCACGGTCCAGCTGACCGTGCAGCGCGACGGCCAGAGCCGCGACCTCAGCGTGACGCTCGTCGCGCTGCAGGACGGCGAGGGCAGCCCCGCCCGCGACGGCAAGCCGGGTCAGCGCGGCGAGCGCGAGCAGCAGCGCGGCGGCCCGGTGGGCGTCGCACTGGCCCCGATCGACGCGCAGGCGCGCCAGGCCCTGAACCTGCCTGACGGCGCCCGCGGCGCGGTGGTCGCGAGCGTGCGCCCCGAAAGCCCGGCCGCCGAGGCCGGACTGCGCGAGGGCGACGTGATCGTGGGTGTCGGCAGCCGCGACGTGGCCGATGTGAATGCCGTCGCCACGGCGATCCGCGAGGCCGGCCGCACGCCGGGTGCCGCGGTCGCGCTGCGGATCATCCGCGAGGGCCAGAGTGCTTTCGTGGCGGTGCAGATCCCCGCGCGGGGCTGAGCCGAGCCGTCCCGGGCCCCTCCCCCTCTCTCCGGGGGCCCGGGCCACTGCGCCACGCAGGCCGCCCCCCGGCCTGCGTGGCCTTTTCTTTGTGAGGACTCCGTACCAACATGGCTATCATTGGTCGCAATTAACAAAACAAAAGGCCTAAAGCTTCATGTCCGATAGTAAGACTGCCGAGGATCTGCTCGGAATCACCGCCGGCATCGTCGCGGCGCATGTATCCCGTAATACCGTTTCAACAAATGATCTGGCCCGATTGATCGCCGAGGTGCATCGCACGCTCGCGACGCTGGCAACGCCGACGCCCCCGCCCGTGGCCGTCGAGCCTTTGGTGCCGGCGGTGTCGGTGCGGAAATCCATTACGCCCGAATATCTGATCTGCCTCGAGGACGGAAAGAAGCTGAAGATGCTCAAGCGGCACCTTCACGCCGCCTATGGCATGACGCCCGATGTCTATCGCGCGAAATGGGGCCTGCCGGCCGAATACCCGATGGTCGCGCCGAACTACGCTTCCCGCCGCTCGGAGCTCGCCAAGGGCTTTGGCCTGGGCCGGAAAAAAGCCGCCGACTGAGAGCCCGCCTCAGCCCAGAAGGGCGCGGCAGTCGAGATCCCGCGCGGCCATGTGGACGCGCTCGAGATTGTTCCACCAGATCACCGGCGGAATTCCGAACGAGTGCTGCTGGATCGGCGTCGTGATCTGCCAGAGCACGGAGAGGCGGTAATCGTCCTGCAGCGCGCGGCGGTCATAGCCGTGCACGCCCCTGGCCAGCAGCTCGGCGTGATAGACGTCCAACAGATGGCTTTCGCGCTCGCGGCGCAGCTCCGGATACCAGTGCAGCGCCATCATATAGGCGAGGTCGATCGTCGCGACATTGGCCGACCAGCTGTCCCAGTCGAAGAGCATCGCCCCGCCGCCCGCCTGCTTCGGCAGGAAACAGTTCCAGACATGCGAATCACCCTGGATGACGGTCATGTGGGCATGGCTGTGATAGCGGCCGAGCAGCCGCGGCGCCGCCTCCAGCAAACGGGCGTAGAGGTCGCGCTGCGCGCCGGAAAGCCCATCCCCCGCCTCCTCGGCGAAGCGGGCGTATTTCTCGGCAAGGCCCTGGAGCCACTGCTCCATCCCGGCCTCGTCCAGCCATTCGCCCACCCCCGCGCCCAGGCGCGGATGATTCCACCAGGCGGCGTGAAAGCCCGCCCGCGCGCGAACGATCGCCTCCGCGTCGGCGAGCTCCGGCGGCAACGGCCAGGGCGTCGCGATGCGATGGCTCTCGGTCAGATCCTCCAGCAGGAGGCGCCAGGCGCCGGTCCGCGGATCCCAATGCGAGTCGTAGCAGCGCGGGATGAGGCCTGACGGCGTCGCCGCGGCGACCGTAGCGTAGAAGGCCACCTCATGCCGGCCGCCCATCCAGGGTCCGCCGGCGCGTTCGGGCAGGCCCGCCTTCAGCAACAGGGTCTCGGGAAGGCCGGCCGCATCGCCCTCGTAGTCGAGGCGCAGGCGGAAGATGTGGGAGAGAATTGTGGGAAAGGCCCGCAGGACCGAGACGTCCCGGACCCGGCCCGGCAGGCCGGACCGGCGCAGCGCCGCCGTGAGAAATGCGGTGTCGACCCCATCGGGAAGGGCTTGTGTCGTCATAGACAGGCGCTTTGCGAAGGCGGCCCGCATCTGACCCGGTTCCTTGCCAAATCACAAGGAACCGGGTGGGCGCCTCAGGAACGCGGGGCGGACGGACGCCGCTTCGGCCCGTCGGCCCGCGGCTTGCCCGCATAGGCCGGGCGCGGCGACTTGCCGGCATAGGCCGGACGCGCACCGGCCGGCGCGCGATCGGCCGGACCGGCGGAAGCCGCGGATTCGACGCGGATATGCGCGTCGTCCTGGCCGGGCTTGGCCGCGGCGATGGCGAAGCGCTCGGCCATATGGGCCGCCACCTCGAAGCGGGTCTCACGGTCGAGGATGCGGATCTGGCCGATAGCCTCGCGCGTCACATGGCCGCGATGGCACAGGAAGGGCAGGATCCACTTCGGGTCGGCCTGGTTGCTGCGGCCCACATTCATGCGGAACCACACGCCTTCGGCCACGCTGGGCGACTGGGCCTGGAAGTCCCGCGGCTCGCGGTGCTCCCGCGGCACCTGGCTGCGCTGCTGATAGTCGCGCGGCGCATTGGCATTGTAGGTCACCGGGCCGGCCAGTTCCTCGGGCGCGGGCAGATGCGCGCGCAGCATCTTCGCCAGCGCGGCCGCCAGGGCCTCGGGGTTGCGGCCTTCCAGCAGGCGACGGCCGAGGGCCAGGTCGGCCTCCTCGGGCAGCTGGTCGAGCATGGCCACCGCCGTCTCGGCGAGACGCTCGGTATCCTTGGCGTGGATGTCCTCGGCGGAGGGAGCGGGCGACCACTCGGCCTTCACCTTGGCGCCCATGAGCAGGCGCTCGGCGATGCGGCGGCGGTTGTGCGGCACGACGAGGGCGCTGATGCCCTTCTTGCCGGCACGGCCGGTGCGGCCCGAACGGTGCAGCAGGGTCTCGGGATCGTTCGGCAGGTCGGCATGGATGACCAGCGCGAGGTCGGGCAGATCGAGGCCACGGGCGGCCACGTCGGTCGCGACGCAGACGCGCGCACGGCCGTCGCGCAGGCCCTGCATGGCGCGGGTGCGCTCGGCCTGGGACAGCTCGCCCGACAGCGCCACGGCCGAGAAGCCGCGCTCCACCAGGTTGCCGTGCAGGCGGTTCACCGCCGCGCGGGTCGTGCAGAAGACGATGGCCGTGCGCGGGTCGAGGAAGCGCAGCGTGTTCACCACCGCGCGCTCCATCTCGCCGGGGGCGACGGAGAGGGCGCGGTATTCGATGTCGGTGTGCTGGCCGCCCTCGCCGGCGGCGGCGATGCGCAGCGCGTCCTTCTGGAAGCTCTTCGCGAGCTGGGCGATCGGGCGGGGAACCGTGGCCGAGAAGAGCAGCGTGCGGCGCTCGGGCGGCAGGGATTCGAGGATGGCCTCGAGGTCCTCGCGGAAGCCGAGGTCGAGCATCTCGTCGGCCTCGTCCAGCACGACGGCGCGCATGGACTGCGGGCGAAGGTTGCCACGCTCGATATGGTCGCGCAGACGGCCCGGCGTGCCGACGACGATATGCGCGCCCTGGGCGAGCTGGCGGCGCTCGGTCATGGGGTCCATGCCGCCGACGCAGGAGATGACCCGGCCGCCGGCGCGGGCATAGAGCCAGTTCAGCTCGGTCTGGACCTGGAGGGCGAGTTCGCGCGTGGGGGCGACGACGAGGGCGAGCGGCAGGCCGGCATGCGGCAGGCGCTCCTCCTCGCCGAGGAGGTCACGGGAGATGGCCAGGCCATAGGCAACGGTCTTGCCGGAGCCGGTCTGGGCGGAAACGAGGAGGTCGCGGCCAAAGGTTTCGGCCTCGAGCACCGCCGCCTGGACGGCGGTCGGTTCGGCGTAACCGCGTTCGGCGAGGGCGACCGCGATGGGCGCGGCGAGCGTGGGGAAGGGCATTCAAATCGTCCTGATGGGCGCAAGGCCACATTTCGGGCGTCGCGTGCCTGCAGGAGATAGGGCGGGCACGCCGCGCCGCAAAGCGCGGATCGCACATCGCCGCAATGCGTTAGAGGCCGGGACCCGGATTTGCCCAGATTCGCGCGGCAAAAATACAAACAGATGTTCATATGTTGACATGTTCATAGAATAATCCTACCCGCTCGGAGCCACCCTGCCGGGAAGAACGCCATGTCGCCTGCCTCCATCGCCATGCTTTCGATCAGCATGTCCGCGGACGCCTTCACCGCCTCGCTGGCGCAAGGCGCGTCCCTCGAAAGGCCTCGCTTCCGCGAAGCGGTGCGCACCGGGCTCGTCTTCGGGCTCATCGAGGCCATCACGCCGGTCATCGGCTGGGCCGCGGGGCTGGCGGCAAGCGCCTATATCGCCGCCATCGACCACTGGATCGCCTTCGCGCTCCTGAGCATCATCGGCTGCCGCATGCTCACCCCCACGGTCCCGATGCCGGATGCGGAGACGGCCACCAGGCCAAGCCGGCAGCGCCTGTCGATCCTGGTGGCTACGGCAGTCGGGACCAGCATCGACGCGCTCGCGGCCGGCGTGGCGCTCGCCTTCATCGACGTGCACATCCTGGTGGTGGCAGGCGCCATCGGCTTCGCCACCTTCGTGCTGGCGACAGCCGGGATCCTGCTCGGCCGGCATATCAGCCCGCGCTTCGGGCGAGTGGCGGAGGCGCTCGGCGGCCTCTTCCTGATCGGGACCGGGTTCACGATCCTTCTTCAACACCTCTTCCTCAGCTGATGGCGGAGGACCCCGAGCCCAAGGGCCAGGACGATCCTCCCACCCCTCAGGCTCGGGACATCGCCCTCATTCCTTGGCGAACATGCCGCCGCCGCCCGGCATCTCGACCACAAGACGGTCGCCGGCCGGAATGACCTGGAAGCCCTTGGCCTTCAGCACCGTCCCCGAGCCCAGCTTCACCACGCCCTTCGCGCCATCCGCGCCGCCGTGGCGGCCGCGCGCCGGATAGGTCACGCGCTCGAAGGTCGCGAAGATGCCGAAGGCCTCGCCGTGGCGATGCGCGACCTCCATGATCTGGCCGTCGCCGCCGCGATACCGGCCCGCGCCGCCGGAATCGTCGCGCAGGTCCTTCCGCCAGACGACGAGCGGCGCCACGGTCTCCGTCACCTCCACCGGCACGTTCTTCACGCCGGAGGGATAGGGCGTGGCGGAGAGCCCATCCTGGGCCGGGCGCGCACCCGCGCCGCCGGAATGGAACATCGTCACCATGAAGGGGAGGTCCGTGGCCCCGGTGAGCGCCTGCCCCGCCCCGAGCTTCAGGTTCCACAGGTTGGAGGTACCCTCGGCCGGGACGCGCCCGGGCAGCGCCTGGTCGAGCGCGCCGAAGACCACGTCGGGCATCATGTGGCCCATGGTGCTGCGGGCATTCACCGCCGCGGGGAAGAGCGCGTTGACGATGCTGCCCTCGGGCGCGGTGACGTGGATCAGGTCCAGCGAGCCCGCATTGTTGGGAACCTCCGCGCCGATGATGCAGCGGATGCCGAAGGCCGTGTAGGCGTCGGTGTAGCAGAGCGGGCAGTTGATACCGAAGCTGCTCTGCGCCGAGGTGCCGGCATAATCCACCGCGATATGGTCCTCGGCGATGGTGACAGTCGCGTGCAGGTCGATCGGCGCCTCCATGCCGTCGATCCGCATGTGGTTCTTCCACGTGCCCTTCGGCAGGGCCGCGATCTCCTTCAGCATCGCCTCGCGCGAGCGGGCGATGATATGCGCGCCCAGCACTTCCAGATCGTCCAGCCCGTTCTCGCCCAGCATGGCGGAGAGGCGGCGCTCGCCCGTCTCGTTGCAGGCCATGAGGGCGTAGATGTCGCCCTCCACCTGCACCGGCTCGCGGACATTGGCGCGGATGAGGTCGACCAGCCACTGATCCACGACCCCTTCCCGCGCGAGCGGCATGATCGGGATGCGCACGCCCTCGTGGAACACCTGGCGACCATCCGGCGAGAGGCCGATGCCGCCGATGTCCACGACATGCACCGTGCAGGAGAAGAGCCCGACCATCTTGCCCTTGTGGAAGGCAGGCGAGGTCACGACGATGTCGTAGAGATGCCCCGTCCCGAGCCAGGGATCGTTGGTGACGTAGTGGTCGCCCTCCTTCATCTCCGAGGCCGGAATCTTCGCGAGGAAATGCTTCACGCTCCGGGCCATCGAATTGATGTGGCCGGGCGTGCCGGTCACGGCCTGGGCGAGCATGCGGCCCTCCACGTCGAAGACGCCGGCGGAGATGTCGCCGGCCTCGCGCGCGGAGGTGGAGAAGGCGGTGCGGACCAGCGTCTTGGCCTGCTCCTCCACCACGGAGAGCAGGCGGTTCCACATGACCTGGAGGCGGATGTCGTTCATGGCGTGAACTCCAGCACGATCTGCTCGGCGGCATTGATGGTGGCGGACCAGCCGGCAGGAACGACGGTGGTGGTCTCGTTCTCGATGATGAGCGCGGGGCCGCGCAGGGCCGCGCCGGGCGGCAGGCCGTCGCGGTGATGGATCGCGGCGTCCTGGGTGAGGCCCGTCGCCGGGTCGGTGAGCGCGCGCCGGTGCGAGGGCGCAGGCGTCGCGGCCGGCGCGGGCGCGACCAGCACGGCAGGATCGGCGACGGGGCGCGAGAGGGAAAGCGCCCAGGTCATGATCTCGGGCTGGAGGCCAGGAATGGCGCGGCCGAAGATGCCGCGATAGGCCGTGACGAAGGCGTCGTGCAGCGCGGCCGCGCCGATGCCTTGGGTGACGGGCACCGCGATCTCATGGCCTTGGCCGCGATAGCGCATGAAGGCGGTGCGGGTCTCGACCAAGCCGTCGCGCGTCGCGGCCTGGAGGACGACACCCTCCGCCTCCGCGCGCATCTCGGCGAACATGGCTTCGAGCGCGGTCTCGTCCATCGTGTCCAGGCGGGTGTAGCGCGTGCGCACCACCTCGAAGCCGATGGGCGCCTGGAGGAAGCCATGCGCCGAGCCCACCCCCGCGCCGCGCGGCACCAGCACCCTCTCGATGCCGAGCTTCTGGGCGAGGCGCGCGGCATGCAGGGGCGCCGCGCCGCCGAAGGCGATCATGGTGCGCCCGGCAGTGTCCTCTCCATTCTCGACGGCGTGGACGCGCGCGGCGCTGGCCATCGTCTCGTCCACGATCTCCGCCACGCCGACCGGCGCCTCCGCGCCCATCGCGGTGAAGGCCACCTGCGAGGCCGCCATGTCCAGCTTCATCGTCCCGCCCGCGAAGAGCTCGGGATCCAGGCGGCCCAGCAGCAGATCCGCATCGGTGACGGTCGGCGAGGTGCCGCCGAGGCCGTAGCAGGCCGGGCCCGGCGCGCTGCCCGCGCTGTCGGGGCCGATCTGGATGCGACCCAGGGCGTCGTGCCGCGCGATGGAGCCGCCGCCGGCGCCGATCTCGACCAGCTCGATCACCGGGATGCGGATCGGCAGGCCGCTGCCCTGCACGAAGCGATAGGCGCGCGCGACCTCGAAGCTGCGGGCCATGTGGAATTTTCCGCCGTCGATCAGCGTCAGCTTCGCGGTGGTTCCGCCCATATCGAAAGCGAGCACGCGCGGCAGCGCGTTCTGCGCGGCCACATAGCGCGCGAGGATGGCGCCGCCTGCCGGGCCGCTCTCGACCAGGCGCACGGGGAATTGCCGCGCCGCGCCCACGGTGCAGAGGCCACCGGAGGACATCATCATCAGCACGGGCGCGGCGACGCCCAGCGCGCGCAGTCCCTCCTCGATGCCGGCGAGGTAGCCGTCCATCAGCGGGCGCACATAGGCATTGGCGATGGTGGTGCTGGCGCGATCGTATTCGCGCACCTCCGGGCAGACCTCGCAGGACAGCGAGAGCGACACGCCCGGCAGCATCTCCGCGACGATCCCGGCCGCGCGGCGCTCATGCGCGTCATTGGTGAAAGAGTGCAGGAAGCAGATGGCGATGGCCGTCACGCCGTCGGTCTTCGCCTGCGCGCAGACCGCGCGCAGGGCGGCCTCGTCCAGCGCCAGCAGCACGCCGCCATCGGCCGCGATCCGCTCGGGCACCGTGTAGCGCAGCGCGCGCGGCACCAGCGGCGCGGGGCGCTCCATGGTCAGGTCGTATTGCGCGAAACGGTGCTCATAGGCGATCTCGATGCTGTCGCGGAAACCCTCCGTTGTGATCAGCGCCGTCTTCGCGCCCTTGCGCTCGATGAGCGCATTGGTCGCCAGCGTCGTGCCGTGCAGGACGAGCGCGATGGAGGAGGCCGCCACGCCGGCCGAGGCCAGCAGCAGGCGCGCGCCCTCGATCACCGCGCGCTCGGGCGCATCGGGCGTGGTCAGCAGTTTGTGGGAGAAACTCCGCCCCGGCGCTTCGAGCACGAGGTCGGTGAAGGTGCCGCCGATATCGACGGCCAGGCGATGCTGCATCTCAGTCGTTGATCCTGATGTTGCCGGCGCGCACGACGCGCCCCCAGATTTCGGTGTCCGCGCGCAGGAAGGCCACATATTCAGCGCGCGGCATGGGCGCGGGGGTCAGCCCCGCCTCGTCGAAGCGCCGCTTCCAGGCGGGGTCCGCGAAGACGCGCAGAACCTCCGCATGGATGCGGTCCTGGATCGCCTCGGGCGTGCCGGCGGGGGCGACGAGGCCGTACCAGTTCTCCGAGGCGAAGCCGGGCACGGCCTCAGCGACGGCCGGCACGTCCGGCAGCAGCGGCCAGCGCTCCGGCGAGGTCACCGCCATGGCCCGCGCCTGGCCGCCATTGATGAGCGTCAGCGTCGCGGGATCGCCGTAATAGGCATCGACCACCTTGGCCGCGAGGTCGTTCAGCGCGGGGCCGGTGCCGCGATAGGGCACGTGCTCGATGCGCACGCCGGCCGACTGGTTGAAGAGCTCGCCGGTCAGGTGCTGGCTGGTGCCCGCCCCGCCGCTCGCATAGCGAAGCCGCCCCTGCCGCGCGAGGGCGATGAACTCCGGCAGCGTGCGCGCCGGAAGATCGGTGCGCACGGCCAGGATGAACGGCATCCGCACCAGCCGCGTGATGTTCGCCAGGCCCATCGGATCATAGGGAAGCGGGCGCAGATGCGGCCCGACGGTCAGCGTGCCCGCCCCCGTCAGCGAAAGCGTGTAGCCATCCGGCGCGGCATGCGACATCGCTTCCACGCCGATCACCCCGCCGGCCCCACCGCGGTTCTCCACCACCACGGATTGCCCGAGGTTGCGGCCCAGCGGCTCGGCCAGGAGCCGCCCCGTGAGATCCACGCCGCCACCCGGCGGAAAGGGCACGATCAGCCGGATGGGGCGGTTCGGCCAGGACTGCGCGGAGGCGATCGAAGGAGCGGCGAGAAGGCCGAGAGCAGCGCGTCGGGCGATACACGTCATAAGCTTGCTTTCTCCGTCCGGGATCCGCATTTTCAAACCATGGAACAGTGTTCCGAAACCGGCAATGCCCCTCGTGGCGAGAGCCTCTCGCTCCAGCGCGGCCTCGAAATCCTGGCGCGCCTGGGCCTGGAAGCGCCGCTGGGCGTGCGCGACCTCGCGCGCCGCTGCGATCTCGCTCCGGCCACGGTCCAGCGGCTGGTGAACACCCTCGCCCAGGGCGGCTGGATCGAGCAGGACGCGGCAACCCTGCGCTACCGCCTCGGCGGCGCGCTGCTGGCCATGGCCGACCGGGTGGACCTCACCGACCGCATGGCGGAGGCCGCGCGCCTCGCCCTCGCACCGCTCGCGGAGCGCGGGTTGAACGGTTATCTCGGCGTGCTGCGCGGATCGCAGGCGCTGTATCTGGTGTCGGTGCAATCGACCGGGCCGGTGGCGATCCGCTCGCGGCCGGGCGATCTCGCGAAGCTGCACACGACGGCCATGGGCAAAACCCTGCTCGCCGGCCTCACCGACGCACAGGCAATGCTGCTGCTCGGCGGCGGCCCCCCTCGAAGCCTGCACCGCGCAGACCCTCACCGATCCGGCCGCGGTCGTGGCGCAGCTGGAGGACATCCGGCGCGAGGGCGTTTCGGTCGCGGATAACGAGAACATCCCCGGCGTGCTCTCCCTCGGCGCGCCGGTGCGGGATGCGCAGGGGCGGATCGTGGCCTCGGTCTCGGTGGCCTATCTGCCCTCCGCCGCGCCGGGCGAGAGCCGCGCGAAGGTCAGCCAGGATGTGCGCGAGGCCGCGCGGAAAATCTCGGCCGCGATCGGCGGGGCGTGACGCCGGCGGCCGATCTTGCCCTCCCCGTCCCTGGCTCCTAGCGTCGGCGCGAATATCGAGGATCGGCGCCATGGCTGAACGGAAGCTTTTCGAACTCTGCGGCACCGATCCGGCGCGCCGCTTCAGCCCCTATTGCTGGCGCATCCGCATGGCGCTCGCGCATAAGGGCCTCGACGCCGAGACCGTGCCCTGGCGCTTCACGGAGGGCGCGGCCATCGCCTTCGCCCAGTCCAAGACCGTCCCCGTACTGATCGACGGCGACCAGACGGTGGCCGACAGCTGGGCCATCGCGGAATATCTGGAGCGCGCCTACCCGGATCGCCCGGCCCTCTTCCCCGGCAACCCGGCCAGCCTGCGCTTCGCCGCCTCCTGGGCCGATCGGGTGCTGAATGCGGGGCTGGTGAAGCTCATCGTCTCCGACATCCCCGCGCTGCTGGGCGAGGCCGAGCGCGCCTATTTCGTGGAGAGTCGCGAGAAGCGCTTCGGCATGACGCTGGCGCAGGTGACCGCCGATCGCGAGGCCAAGCTGCCTGAGTTCCGCGCCAGCCTGCAGCCGCTGCGCGCCGTGCTGATGCAGCAGCCCCATGTCGCCGGCGAGGCCCCCGATTACGCCGACTACATCATGTTCGGCGGCTTCATGTGGGCCCGCGTGGTGAGCCCGCTGCGGATCCTCGAGGAGAGCGATCCCCTCCATGCCTGGATGGAGCGCATGCTGGACCTCTTCGGCGGCCTGGCCCGCGGCGTGCCGGCCCGCACCACGGGCTAACCATCCCCCCTCCCTGGGCGTATACTCCATGACAGCGCCTGTTCCGGCGCTGCTGGAGGGTCTTCATGAACCGCCGCCATTTCCTCGCCGCGCCCACTTTGCTCGCCGGTCTTCCTTTCGCCGCCCGCGCCGCCGAACAGCCGGTGGTGATCGAACTCTTCACCTCGCAATCCTGCAGCTCCTGCCCGCCGGCCGACGCCCTCCTCGGCGAGCTGGCGCGCGAGCGGCCGGACGTGCTCGCCCTCTCCTTCCACGTCACCTATTGGGACCGCAACGGCTGGCGTGATCCCTTCTCGCTGCGTGAGGCCACCGAACGACAGCGGCGCTATTCCTCGACGCTGGTGAACTCGCGCTATCGCGGCCAGGTCTACACGCCGCAGCTCGTCGTGCAGGGCCAGGCCGAGGCCATCGGCTCCGACCGGCCGGCCGTGCTGGCGGCGATCGAGGCGGCGCGCAACGCGCCGCGCATCCCGCTCACGGTCACGCCCAACACGACCTCGGTGACGATGCGCGTGGGCGCGGGCAGCGGCGTTGGGACAGTCTGGCTGATCGGCTATGACCCGCTCCACGAAACCGAGGTGCGCGGCGGCGAGAATGGCGGCCGTAAGCTCACCGAGGCGAATGTGGTGCGCAGCATCGCCCAGGTCGGCGCCTGGATCGGACAGCCGCTACGCGTGGACGAGCCGAAGCCGCAGGGCGAGCGCATCGCGGTGCTTCTGCAGGCGGCGGGTGGGGGCATTCTGGGCGCGGCAGCGGCGTAGAATGGGCCGAACCGCAACTAGTTGTGGAAATTCCCTCCAAAGTCGGAATGATGGGCCAAGTTGCGGGACGTCCAAGGGAGATCCCAGCATGGCCTTCAGCCTAGTGACTATCCACACGGCCCTCAGCTTCATCGCCATCGCGGCAGGAGTGGTCGTGGTCTTCGACCTGCTGAAAGCGGTAGCCTCGCCCTTCTGGACGCTGCTCTTCCTCGCGACCGCCATCCTGACGAGCGCGACGGGTTATCTCTTCCCCTTCAGCGGAGTGCTGCCCTCGCATATCGTGGGGGGCATCGCGCTGGTGGTGCTCGCGGTGGTACTGGCCGCGCGCTACGGCTTCGGCCTGCGCGGCGGCTGGCGGAAGGTGGACGCCATCGGCATGGTGGCGAGCCTCTACTTCCTGGTCTTCGTGCTGGTGGCCCAAGCCTTCCTGAAGATTCCCTCGCTGCACGTCCTGGCGCCGATCGGGTCCGAACCAGCCTTCGCCATCGCTCAGGTGGTGGCGCTGATCGTCTTCGTCTGCCTCGGCTTCGCCGTGACGCGCACGGCGGGCCGCGTCACGCGCGCACTGGCCTGAAGGTCATCCTGTCGCCTGCGGTGGTACCGGCCGTGGCCGGCCCTGCTCGTCCACGGCCACGAAGGTGAATTCCGCCTGGGTGACCTTCAGCCGGTCCCCGATGCGCTGACGCAGCACCCAGGCCTCGACGTCGAGGGTGATGGACGTCCGCCCGACCCGCTTCAGCGCCGTGTAGACGCAGACCACGTCACCCACCTTCACCGGCTGGATGAAGACCATGGTGGAGGCCGCGACCGTCACGATGCGCCCCTGGGCGATGCCCGCCGCCGCGATGCCGCCGGCCGCGTCCATCTGGGCCATGACCCAGCCGCCGAAAATATCGCCCGCGGGATTGGTGTCGGCCGGCATGGCGAGCAGGCGGATCTGCAACTCGCCGCGCGGGGATGGGGTCTCGTCCATGTCGGGCTCCTGCTGTCCGCCGCATCATAACGGCAAGGGCGGCATGACGCATGCCTCGCGCCGTGCCATCGTCCGCGGGAATCTATCCGAACCCGTGAGAATCGTTCCATGACCCTCAGTACCGCCGTCCGCGACCATCGCTTCACGCTCATGCGGGAGCTGATGGACCGCGAAGGCCATGACGCGCTCGCCTTCACCGGCGCCGATTTCTTCCAGTTCGCCACCAATTTCGCGACCGACGTGCAGCCCTGGGAACGGCCGATCGTCTGCATCGTGCCGCGCAATGGCGAGCCCTTCGCGGTGCTCTGCGAGCTGTCCACCAATCATTGGCGCTTCGGGGCCGAGGCCGGGAAGCTCTGGCTGACGGATGTGGAATTCTACGCCGAGCACCCGCGCCTGACGAACCGCCTTCCCCTGGTCACCGAATGGCCGCAGCTGGTCGCCGACCGGCTGCGCCGCGCGGGCCTGGCCAAGGCGCGGGTCGGCGCGGATGCCGCCGGCGGCATGCTGGCCCGCGCCACCGCGCTGCTGCCCCACCTCAAGCTGGAAGGCGCCACCGCCGGCTGCCGCCAGCTGCGCTGGGTCAAGCATCCCGAGGAGCTGCAGCTGCTGCGCGAGATCGCGGGCCTCACCGACTGGGTGCAGGAGCAGTACCGCGAGAACATCCGCCCCGGCCGCCTCGTGCAGGAGCTGGACATGGCGATGGCTGCGAAGCTCGCCGAGGAATCCGCGATCCGCTTCCCCGGCCAGCACCTCGAGATCATGCGCTGCTGGACGCTGTCGGGCCCCGCGAGCTGCGCGCCGCATGGCGACGGGCGCTCGTCGGGCCAGCGCATCGAGAAGGGCGACGGCCTGGTGAACATCGTCATTCCGCGCGTGAACGGCCTGGTCGTCGAGAACGAGCGCACCTGGTTCTGCGGCAAGCCCACCGAGCGGCAGGCCTATCTCTTCGAAACCGCGCGCGAAGCCAATGAGGCGGCCTGCGCGGCGGCCATCACCGGCCGGCCCGTCAGCGGCATCGACGCGGCGGCCCAGGCGGTGATCGAGAAGGCCGGCGTGGCCGACCTCATCCTGCACCGCACCGGCCACGGCATGGGCACCATGGGCCATGAATTCCCCGAGGACATGGCCTTCAACCACCGCCCGCTGCTGGAGAACGAGGTCTATTCGGCCGAGCCCGGCCTGTACCAGTGGGGCCTCGGCGGCTTCCGCCATGACGACACTGTGATCGTGGGCGCCACGCCCGAGGTCATCACCCATTTCCCCAAGACCCTTGCCTCGCAGGTGATCCTTTGAGCTACGACACTCTCGCTCAGGCGCTGACCCGGCCCGGCCAGCCCGAGACGGCCCTCAAGGCGATCCAGGACGCCTGCCAGGAGCTCATCGGCCACAAGCTCTTCACCGTGCTCGTGCTGGACCACGCGCGCGGCCTCAACAGCCGTTTCTATACGAGCCATCCGGTGGAATATCCGGTCGGCGGCTTCAAGCCGATCGACCCGACGCGCGAGTTCTACGAGATCGTGGTGAACCAGGGCGAGCCGCGCTTCCTGCGCGACCGCGAGACCATCATCAGCACCTTCCCCGACCATGCGGCGATCCTCGGCCTCGGCTGCGAGTCCGGGGTGAACATGCCGGTGCGGTGGAACGGGCGCACGCTCGGCTCGATCAACCTTCTCCATGAGGCGGGCTATTACGGGCCGCAGCACCGTCCGGTGCTGAATGTCCTGGCGGCCCTCTCCATCGCGCCTTTCCTGCGCATCATTGAAAGCCAGTCTGTATGATTACGCGTATTTCGCGCCGCTCGGCCGCCCTGCTTCTCGCCACGCCCGCCCTCGCGCGCGCGCAGGACAACCAGCCGCTGCGCGTCATCATCCCGCAGCCCCCGGGCGGCGCGACCGACATCCTGGCGCGGCTGCTGCAGGAGCCGCTCATGCGCGAGCTCGGCCGCAACGTGGTCATCGACAACCGCCCCGGCGCCAACGGCATCGTCTCCATCAACGCGCTGAAGCAGTCGCGCCCGGACGGCAACACCGTGCTGCTCGGCGGCGTGTCGATCTTCAGCTTCAATCCGAACCTCTTCCCCAATCTGCCGTACGATCCCTGGCGCGACTTCTCCTGGGTCGCCCCGATCGCCGACACGCCCTTCGTGATTATCGTGGGCCAGCAGACGGGCATCACGACGATGCAGCAATTCGCCGAGCGTGCGCGCGCCGAGCCCGAGCGCTTCACCTATGGCAGCGCGGGCATCGGCAATTCGACGCATCTGGGCATGGAGATGGTGGCCGAGAAGGCCGGCATCCGCCTCACCCACGCGCCCTTCGCCGGCTCCGCCCCCGCGCTGACGGCCATCATCGCAGGCGACATCACCGGGATGTTCTCGCCGCTCGGCAGCACCCTGCCCGCAGTCGAGGCCGGCCGCGTCGTGCCGCTGGTGACGATGGGGCGCGAGCGCTCGCCCGCGCTGCCGAATGTGCCGACGCTGCGCGAGGCCGGCTTCGGCGACATCACCTTGCCCGGCTGGTACGCCTTCGTGGGCCCGGCGGGCATGCCGCCGGCCATCATCGAGCGGCTGAACGTCGCCACGCGCGCCGTGGTGGACAGCCCGGCCGTGACGCAGAAGCTGCGCGAGGCGATCCTCGAACCGCTCTCCGGCACGGCGCAGTCCATCCAGGATCGCGCGAAGATGGAAAGCACCGAGATCGGCGCCTTCATCCGCCGTCGCGGTATCCGAGTGGAATAGGAAACCAGATGGCCCGTCCCGAACGCCGCATCCCCGCCCCCCGCGCCATGATCACCGCGCCTCAGCCCGAGGCGGTGGAGGCGGGCACGGCCATGCTCTCGGCCGGGGGCAACGCCCTCGACGCGGCGCTGGCCTGCGCCCTGACCCAGGGCGTGGTGGATCCGATGATGAGCGGCGTCGGCGGGTTGGGGGTCTTGCAGATCCTCGACCCGAAGACGGGCGATCACCTGGTTCTGAACGGACTCTCCACCTGCCCCGGCGCCTGCACCGAGACCATGTGGACCGATGCCTTCGAGCGCGAGTGCTCGGACGGCTACGGCTATGTGCTCAAGGGAAATGTGAACGAGCTCGGCCATCGCTCGGTGACGACGCCGGGCATCCTGCGCGTCTTCGCCGAGGCGCATCGCCGCTGGGGCAGCAAGCCCTGGGCCGATCTCTTCGCGCCGGCCATCGCGGCGGCGACCGAGGGCTGGCTGGTGCGCCCGCATGTCGCGACCATGTTTGCACTGGACGAAGCCGGTTACGGCCGCCTGCCCTACCGCGCGAAGCTCGCCTTCACGGAAGAGGGCAAGCAACTCTACCTGCGACCCGACGGCACGCCCAAGCGCGTGGGCGACAGCGTGCGCAATCCCAACCTCGCCACGACCTTGGCGACACTGGCGCGCGAGGGTGCCGAGGATTTCTACACGGGCAGCCTCGCGCGGCGCATCATCGCGGATATGGAGGCCCATGGCGGGCTGCTCTCCGCCGCCGATCTCGCGGGCATGGCGCCCGAGATCTCGCCGCCGCTCCGCATCGATTATCGCGGGCGCACCATCGCCGTGCCGGCCCCGCCGGCGGGCGGCATCATGGTCGCGGAGATGCTGCGCATCCTGGAGCGCTTCGACCTGCCGGCGCTCGGCCACAACAGCGCCGAATATATCCGCGTCCTCGCGGAGGCGATGAAGGTCGCCGGGCGCGACAAGGATCTCCATATCGGCGATCCGCGCTTCATCCCGCCGCCGCTCGATCGCCTGCTCTCGGACGCCTATGCCGATGAGCGCGCGGCCGCGATCCGCACGGGGGAAAAGTACCATCTGCCGCGCACGGAAGCGGATTCCAAGCACACCACCACCATCTCCTGCGTGGACGGCGACGGCATGGTCGTCTCGCTCACGCATACCCTGGGCGTGCCTTCGGGCGTCATCGTGCCGGGCACGGGCTTCATGCTGAACGGCGCGATGAACTGGTGCGATCCCCGGCCGGGCCGCGCCGGTTCCATCGGGCCAGGCAAGCGGCGCTTCTCGTCCATGACGCCGAGCATCGTGCTGGAAGGCCAGCAGGCCGTCGCTACGCTGGGCGCGCCGGGCGGGGCCTGGATTCCCATCGCGATCGCGCAGGTGCTGGTGAACCTGCTGGACTTCGGCATGGGCATGCAGGAGGCCATCCAGGCGCCGCGCTTCAGCGCCACCAGCGACGCCATCGATATCGGCAACCGCATCCCGCGCGCGGTGCAACGGGAAGTGGAGGCCATGGGCTACGAGGTGAAGCGCACGGCCGCGACCTTCCCCTTCGCCGGCGTGCATGGAATCACGATGTGGGACGGCCGCCTCGAAGGCGGGGCAGACCCGCAGCGCGACGGCCTCGCGGCGGGAGTGGCGTGATGTTGAAGCGCCGCAGCCTCGGGCTGCTGCCCACCGTCCTCGCCGCGCCCGCGCTGGCCCAGGCGTCCTGGCCGGCGGCCGGGCCCATCCGCTTCGTGGTGCCCTTCGCGCCAGGCGGGACGACCGACATCATCGCCCGCATCGTGACCGCCGAGATGTCGCGCCGCATCGGGCAGACCATCCTGGTCGAGAACCGGCCCGGTGCGGGCGCCATGCTCGGCACCGGCCAGGTCGCCCGTGCCGCGCCGGACGGCTACACGCTGGTGCTCTCGGTCATCAGCTCGATGATCGTGGGCAAGGTGCTGCAGGGCGACCGCGTGGGCTGGGATCCGGACCGCGACTTCGCGCATATCGCGATGGTGATGAGCACGCCCTACCTCATCATGGTGCGGCCCGACCTGCCGATCCGCAGCGTCGCCGAGCTGGTCGAGGCGGCGAAGCGCGAGCCGGATCGCTACTCCTATGGCAGCTCGGGCATCGGCTCGATGCCGCATCTGGTGATGGTGCGCTTCCTTCAGGCCGCCGGCGTCCAGATGACGCATGTGCCCTATCGCGGCTCCGCGCAGATCGTGACGGATATCGCGGGCGGCGTGCTGCCCATGATGGTCGACAGCCTGACGGCGGCGAGCGCCAATATCCGCAACGGCGCGCTGCGACCGCTGGCGCATAGCTGGCCGGAGCGGGTGCCGAGCTTCCCGGATATCCCGACCTTCAAGGAGCTGGGATTCCCGACGCTGGTCGTGGACGGATGGTCGGGCATCGCGGCGCCCGCGCGCACGCCCCGGCCGATCCTGGAGCGGCTGGCGGCGGCGGCGAGGGAATCGCTGGAATCGCCCGATCTGCTGCGGCGCTACGCGGAATCCGCGACGGCGCCGGGGCGGGTGTTTCTCGATGAGGCGCAGCAGTTCGTGCGCGATGAGCTGGCGGCCTGGACGCCGATCATCCGGGCGTCCGGCGCTTCGATAGACTGAGGGGGCAGCGCCCCCTCGCCTCAGCGATCAGTGGCTGGCGGCTTCCCCACGCAGCGCCACCAGGGCATCGAGCGCATATGCCCCTTCCTGCCGCACCAGGAAGGGATTGATCTCGACGCTCTCGATCACGTCCTCCTGCGTGACGGCCAGTTCGGAGACGGCCACGAGGGCCTTCACCAACGCGGCCTTGTCCATCGGCGGGCGGCCACGGAAGCTGTCGAGCAACTTCGCACCCTTCACGCTGGCGATGAGCTTCTCCGCGCGCTCGGGCGTGAGCGGCGCGGTGGCGAAGGCCACGTCGTTGAACAGCTCCACCGAGATGCCGCCCAGGCCGAACATGACCATCGGGCCGAAGACCGGATCGCGCTGCACGCCGATGATGGTCTCGACGCCGCCCGAGACCATCGGCGCGACAAGCACGCCGTCGAGCTTCGCCTGCGGCTTCTTCTCCGTCGCGCGACGAATCAGCTCGGCGAAGCCCGCCGCGACGGCCGCCGCATCGGCGACGTTCAGCAGCACGCCGCCGACCTCCGTCTTGTGCGGAATGTCGTCGGAGAGGATCTTCATCACCACCGGGAAGCCCATCGCGGTCGCCGCGGTAGCCGCCTCGGCGGAGGTGGCGCAGGCCTTCTCCGGCAGCACGGGCACGCCCGACTTCGCCAGTAATTCCTTCGCCGCCGCCTCGTTCTTCGAGGCCAGCGCAATCGGCGCGCCTTTGGCGAGCACCGGCGCCGCCACGGCAGCCGCCTGCAACTCCCGCACGAAGGTCGCGCCCGCGATGGCGCGGATGGCGCGCGAGGGGTCCTCGAAGACGGGAATGCCGGCGGCTTCCAGCTTCACCCGGATCTCGTCGATATGCGTCATCACCGCGACGACAAGGCGATCCGGCGCCGCTTTGCGCAGTTCCGTCAGCGCCTTCTCCAGCGGCGGGAAGCGCTCGATGTTGCGGCCGAGATGCGCCAGGTAGAAGACGAAGGAGCCGAGATCGGCGCCGCCCATCATCGCCTGGCTGATGGTCTCGAAGATATGCATGCGGCCGTTGAGCTGCGCCGTCGTGTCGATCGGGTTGTGGCCGCCCGCCGTGGGTTGCATCTCACGGATCTGCGCCAGCACCTGGTCCGACATGGCCGGGACCTTGAGGCCGGCATGGATGCCGCCATCCGCCATCAGCACGCCGAGCCCGCCCGAGACGCTCAGGATGCCCACGCCGCGCGAGGGCGGCAGCGGCGCGATCGAGCAGACATAGGCGATGTCGATCATCTCCTCGATCGACTGCGCGCGAATGGCGCCGCACTCACGGAAGACCGTATCGATGATGCGGTCCTCGCCCGCCAGCGAGCCGGTATGGGTCGCCGCGGCGGCCGCGCCCTCCTCGGTGCTGCCGACCTTCATGATGATGACCGGCTTCTTCGCGGCGGCCGCCTTGAGCAGCGCGCGGCGGAGTCCGGCACCGTCCTTGCAGCCCTCCAGCGAGGCGCAGATGACGGTCGTGCCGGGATCCTCGGCCAGGTAGTCGATGCAGGCCGCGACGTCGATATCGGCCTCGTTGCCCGTCGCGATCGCGCGGCTGATACCCACGCCGCGAAAGCCGGCCACGGCGTAGATATGCGAGCCATAGGCGCCGCTCTGCGTGGCCACGCCGACCGTGCCCGGACCAGGACGCGCGGTGGCGAGCAGACTCGAGAAGGTGCCGAAGAACTGGTCGGGCGGGCTGATGCTGCCGAGCGCGTTCGGTCCCGTGATGCGCATGCCATGGCGCTTCACGATCTCGACAAGCTTCGCCTGCATGGCGACGCCCTCGCCACCCTCCTCCGCGAAGCCGGAGGACAGCACCTGCACGAGCTTGATGCCCTTCTGCGCGCATTCCTCGAGCGACTTGGCCACGAGCTTCGCGGGCAGGACCATCAGCGCCATGTCCGGCGTCTCGGGCAGGTCGAGCACGCTTGGATAGGCGGGCAGGCCCTGCACTTCCCTGGCCGTCACGTTGATCGGGTAGATCTTCCCCTGGAAGCCGAGCTCCTTGATGTGCCAGAGCGCACGGCCGCCCAGCTTCTCGGGATCGCCCGAGGCGCCGATCACGGCGACCGAGCGCGGCCGGAACATCTTGTCGAGTGCGTGCATGGTTCAGGCTTCCTGGGCAGCGAGCAGGCGAGCGGCGTCCTGCTCCGCGAGCAGGCGAGACGCATAGTACACGCGGTTGCCGTATTCGAACTCGGCCATCATGAGCCGCTTGCAGAGCCGGTTGGCTGGAAGCTCCTCCGTCATGCCCATGCCGCCATGGCATTGGATCGCGGATTCCGCGACGGCGCGCCCGGCCTCGCCCAGCCGCAGCTTGGCGAAGGCGATGGCCTGCCAGGCGTCGTCGCCAGACTGCGCGGCTCGCAGCGCGCGGGCCACGATGCCGCGCAGCGTCTCGTATTCGACATACATCTCGGCGACGCGGTGGCGCAGCGCCTGGTAGGTGGCGAGCGGCTGGCCGAACTGCACGCGGTTGAGCAGGTACTCGATCGTGTGCTCGACCAGCGCGCCGACGGCGGAAACGCATTCGATACAGGTGAGCAGCGCGCCAATGTCGCGTGCCGCATCGGCGCGTCGCAGCACGTCTGGGCCGCGCGCCACGATCCATCCGGGCGCGATCGCAACGTGGCCGAAGTGGAAATCGGCGGCGAGGCGCCAGTCGATGCGCAGATAGGTCGCGGTCTGGATACCGGCCGCGTCCACCGGAACCAGCAGCAGCATGGGCTCGTCGCCCGTGACGACCACGGCCAGATGCGTCGGGTTTGGCGGCGTCTCCACGCCCACCGCATCGCCGTGCAGCGTCGCGCCGCCGGTCAGCGCCTTGCCGTCCGCGTCGCGCGAGGCGCCGGGCAGGATGGCCGCCACGCGCGCCGCGCCGCTCGCGACATCGGCGAGGATGGGATGGCCCGCCAGCAGTACAGGCACCACGCCGCAGCTGGAGGCCAGAGGAAGCGCCAGAGCCGCGCGGCCCGCCCCCGCGGCCAACGCCGCGAGATCGGAGAGATCCCCCCCCGCGCCACCGGCCTCCTCGGGAATGGCGGTCGCCATCCAGCCGAGTTCGGCGATGCTGTTCCAGTGCTTGCCGATGCAAGTGGCCTGGGCGGAAGCCTCGGCGATGGCGGCCAGTTCCTCACTGGCCGCCGTAGCGAAGCGGGAGGCCATCTCATAGGTCTCGCCCGAGATGATCGGCTTGGTCTCGAAGCCCATTTTCAGATCCCGAACAGCTGCTTGGCGATGACGTTCTTCTGCACCTCGCTGCTGCCGCCGTAGATCGTGCGGACGCGGGCGTACATGTAGTTCTGCACCCATTCGATGCCCGGGGCCTCGGCGTTCGGGCCTTCGCCGTCGATGCGCTTGAACCGCGGGGCCAGGCGTTCGCCCACCGCATCCAGCGCGATCTGGCTGATGGTCTGCATGGTCACGCTGGTGCAGAGCTTGATGACGGCCGGCAGCATGCCGAGCGACTTGCCGTCGATGGCCGCCTCGATGGATTCACGACCGAGCTCGGAAGCGCCGAGCAGTTCCGCCTCGGCAAGCAGAAGTCGATGCGCGAGCAGATCGCGCTCGGCGCGGCGACCTTCGCCGGACAGCTCCTTGCCGACCATCTCGCGCACGCGCTCCAGCGCCATGCGATGCGGGGCGATATTCGCGCCGCCGAGCCGCTCGCGCTCCAGCAGGAATTTGCCATAGGTCCAGCCCTGCCCTTCCTCGCCGATGCGGTTGGCGACGGGCACGCGCACGTTGTCGAGGAAGACCTCGTTCACGTGGTGCCAGCCGTCGATCGTACGGATCGGGCGGATGGTGATGCCGGGCGAGTTGAGCGGAATGAGCAACAGGCTGATGCCCTGCTGCTTCTTCGGCTCCTTAGAGGTACGGACCAGCGTGTACATCCAGTCCGCTTCCTGGGCGTGAGAGGTCCAGGTCTTCTGGCCATCCACGATATACTCGTCGCCCTCACGCCGGCCCGTCGTACGCAGCGAGGCGAGGTCGGAGCCCGCGCCGGGCTCGGAATAGCCCTGGCACCACCAATCCGTGCCGTTCAGGATGCCCGGCAGGAAGCGCTCCTGCTGCTCCTTCGTGCCGAATTCGATGATGACGGGGCCAAGGTGCCGCAACCCGTGGTGGTATTGCGGCGGGCAGTCGCATTCGGCCATCACCTCGTCGAAGATCACGCGCTGGCGCATGTCCCAGCCGGTGCCGCCGAACTCCTTCGGCCAGGACGGCGCGCCCCAGCCATGCTCGAAGAGAATCTTCTGCCAGGGATACCAGATCTTCCGCGAAAGCTTGCGGTAGGAGGCCACCACCGCGCGAATCTCCGGCGGGCAGTTCGTCAGCGCGAACGCCCGCAATTCCTCGCGGAATGCCTCGTAGTCGACGGTGGCGGCATCCATGATTCAGCGGCCCTTGAAGTTCGGCTTGCGCTTCTCGAGCTGCGCCGTGCGGGCTTCCTTCGCGTCTTCGGTCTTGGAAAGCTCGAAGGTGAAGTTCTGCTCGAAGCGATAGGCGTCCTTGGGCGACATCAGCTCGACCAGGTTGCAGCTGTTCTTCGCGTATTTGATGCCGAGCGGGCTCTTGGAGGCGATGCGGGCGGCCATCTTCAGGGCCTCCGGCAGCAGCTGGTCCTGCGGCCAGATGCTGTCGATGATGCCCTGACGGTAGAGCTCGGAGGACGGGATGCGGTCGCCGGTGAACATCAGGCGGCGCGTCCAGGACTTGCCGAACATCTCGCGGATCATCGCCGCGCCACCGGCCAGGCCGACATCGATCTCGGGCATGCCGAAGGTCGCGTTCTCGGAGGCCATCATGATGTCGCAGGCGGCCATCAGGCCGAAGCCCGCGCCCAGCGCCGTGCCGTTGATCGCGGCGATGACGGGCTTGGCGCATTCCTTGATGGAATTGCCCAGCTCGCGCGTGGTTCGGTTGTGGCCCCAATACTGGCCAGGAACCTTCGGATCCGGGCGCTGCTTGAGATCGGCGCCGGCGCAGAAGATGTTGCCCTGGGCGGTCAGCACGACGACGCGGACGTCCTCGCGATCGGTCATCGAGTCGAAGATCTCGATGAGGCGGTCCTTCATCTCCGCATTCACCGCGTTCACCGGCGGGCGGTTCAGCGTCACGACGGCAATATAGTCGGACACTTCCAGTTTCACGACGTCTGATGACATGACTTTTCGTTCCCTCCGCCAGCGAGTGGCTCGATGATCGGCGCTCTACCGACCGTTCGGTCGGGAAGCTAGAAACATCCGGGGCGGCGCGCAAGCCACCCCGCACTCCTTATATCAACGCTTTCGCGTCGCGGTCTTCGGCGCCGGCATTCGGATACCATCCACGATCATGTCGCAGAACTGATCCGCCACCTGAGCGGCCGTCAGCGGACCGTCAGGGTCGTACCACCGCGCCATCCAGTTGACGCTGCCGAGCACGAAGCGACCGGCCAGGCGCACATCCGCCACCTTGATCTCACCGCTGTCGATTCCCGCCTGCAGGATATCGCGCAGAAGCTGCTCATAGCGGTCGCGCCAGCCGATGCGCTCCTTGCGCGCGCGGGCCTTGGGATCGCTCCAGAAGGCCGTCGATCCGGCGATCCAGGCCCAACGGAACTTCTCGAAGAAGTTCGCTGTCTCGATGAGGAAGACGCGCAGGCGCTCCAGCGGCGGCTTTTCCGGATCGTCATGCTTGGAGACGTGAACGAAGATCGACTTGGTCGTTCCCATCGCCAGCGGGCGCAGGATCGAATCCTTGTCCGGAAAGTAGTGATAGAGCGTGGCCTTGGAGATGCCGCACTCGGCCGCGATGTCGCGCATGGACACGCCGTCGAAGCCTCTCTGGGCGAAGAGGCGGCAGGCCACCTGGAAGATCTGCACGATCCTCCCCTGCAGCGGGTTTCCGGTACTGTCGAGTTCGAGAATGTCAGCAAGGTCGTCCATGCCCCGCGATGACACGCCTCCCGCCCGATCCGCAAGCTTCTCCACGCGACGGATCACCCAGCCGAAAGCCCGGCCTGACGGATGACCGGCCCCCACTTCTCCACCTCGGAGCGCAGGATGTCGCCCAGGCCTTCCGGCGTACTGGAAAGCGGCGGGCTGCTGCCGGCCTCCTTCATGCGCCGCGCCAGGCCGGGATCGCCGAGGACCTTCACCAAAGCCGCATTGAGACGCTCGATCATCGGACGGGGCGTGCCGGAGCGCACGCAGATGTAGTTCACGACGCCCACCTCGAATCCCGGGATCGTCTCGCCGATGGTCGGCACGTCGGGCAATTCGGGATAGCGCTGCGGGCTCGTCACGGCGATGGGGCGCAGGTTCCCCGCCTGGAGATTCGGGATCATCACGGCATAGGTGTCGATCGACATGGTGACCCGGCCGGCCGCCACGTCCTGCACCGCCTGAGACGTGCCGCGATAGGGCACATGCGTCATGCGGACGCCGGCCTGCATGCAGAGCAGCTCACCCGCAAGATGGCTGCCGGCGCCGGTGCCCGCGCTGGCATAGGTCAGCTCGCCGGGCCGCGAACGCGCCAGGGCAATGAGCTCCGCCATGTTGCGCGCCGGCACATCCTTATGGACGGCAAGGAGATAGGCGCCGCGCGTCAGCAGGCTGACGGGCGAGAAATCGCGGTCGGAATCATAGGGCAGGTTGGGCATCAGGAAGCGGTTGGTGATGAGCGGGCCCGGCGTGCCGTAGAGCAGGGTATAGCCATCGGCCGGCGAGGTCGCGACGGCGGCCGTGCCGATGGTGCCTCCGGCGCCGCCGCGATTCTCGATCACGATGGGCTGGCCCAGCGCGGCCCCCAAAGGCTCGGCGATGAAACGCGCCGTGATGTCGGCGCCGCCGCCGGGCACGAAGGGGACGATCATGCGGATCGGGCGGTTCGGATAGCCGTCCTGGGCGCGGGCGGCCGAGGCCAGGAGCGCGGGCGCGGCCAGCCCACCCCATATTGCGCTGCGGCGTGACAGGGCGCTGCCGGTCGGCAAGGATGAGGGACGTGCGGTCGTTCCGCGGATGCGTGACGTCATGGTTTCGTTCCCTTGGCGGCCATCCGTCTGCGCGGGCGGCGGTAGAACCCGAGAGACTGACCGGACGGTCGGTCGGGTTCCGACATCGACCATATGTCGGGCCGTTCCTTTCCGCAATCGGCTATCTGCGCCTTGCGGACGAAGCCGACCCAGCCTAGTTTCCGCCCTCTCAACCGATCGGTCGGTCGGTTTTCAATTGCATATAATCAATACGCCGAAGGGCGTCGTTCGGGAGGGAATATCGATGCGGAACCTCATGGGCAGGTCCTTCATCCGGCGGGCACTGCTCGCCACCGTTGCGGGCCTGGGTTGCGCGGCCGGCGCCGTGGCGCAGACACTGACCATGGGCGTGGGCTCCCCGATCTCCTCGCTCGACCCGCATTATCACCAACTGCGTTCCAACGGCGAGATCGCCCAGAGCATCTTCGACACGTTGGTGGTCACCGATGCGCATGCCCGCCTCCATGCCGGAATGGCCGAGAGCTGGCGCGCCCTCGGCGCCGAGGGCTGGGAATTCCGGCTGCGCGAGGGCATCCGCTTCCATGACGGCACGCCCTTCACCGCCGACGATATCGCCTTCACGCTGGAGCGGATCCCCACCGTCACCGGACCCGGCGCCTCCTATTCGGCGCTCATCCGGCCGGTGAATCGCGTGGAGGTCGTGGATGACCGGACCATCCGCCTCTACACGAGCGGCCCCTCCCCGCTGCTGCCGACCTATCTCACCCAGGTGGTGATGCTCAGCCGCAAGATTCACGCCGGCGCCACCACGGCCGATTTCAACAGCGGCCGCGTCGCCATCGGAACCGGGCCCTTCCGCCTCACCTCCTATTCGAACAACGACCGCATCGTGCTCGCGCGCAACGACCAGTATTGGGGCGAGAAGCCGCATTGGGCCGAGGTGAACTACCGCATCCTCACCAACGACACGGCGCGCACCGCCGCGCTGCTGGCCGGCGACGTGGATTTCATCGACCAGGTGCCGACCAGCGACATCGAGCGCATGCGCCGCGACAGCCGCTTCCGCGTGGCCCAGACCACGAGCCTGCGCACCATGTATCTCACCATCGACGGCACGCGCGCGGCCCCGGTGCCGGGGCTGGCCTCGAGCGCGGGCGCGGCAATGGACCGCAACCCGCTGGCCGATCTGCGCGTGCGGCGCGCGCTGTCGCTGGCCATCGACCGGCGGATGATCCAGGAGCGGGTGATGGAGGGTTCGGCGCTGGCCACCGGCCAGTTCATGCCGCCGGACAGCTTCAGCTACATCCCCGACTTCCCCGTGCCGGCCGCCGATCCCGAGGCCGCGCGGCGCCTGCTGGCCGAGGCGGGCTATCCGCAGGGCTTCCAGATCACCCTGGCGGGCTCCAGCGACCGCTACATCAACGACGCCCGGGTGGTGCAGGCGGTGGGCCAGATGTGGACGCGCATCGGGGTCCGCACGACCATCGAGGCGCAGCCTTATGCGAGCTTCATCGGCCGTGCGACGCGGCGCGAGGCGCCGGCCAATCTGCTGAGCTGGGGCAATTCCACGGGCGAGGTCTCGGTCCTGCTGAACTCGGTGCTGCGCACGGTCAATCGCGAGCGCGGCCACGGCTCCTCGAACCGTATCCAGTACTCCAATCCGGAGCTGGACCGGATGATCGGCGAGGCGGAGGTGGAGCTGGATGCCGAGAAGCGCGAGGCGCTGCTGCAACGCGCGACGCGGACGGCGCTGGAGGATTATCCGATCATGCCGCTGTACCTCCAGAACGCGATCTGGGCGATGCGGTCGAGCCTGACCTATGAGGCGCGGTCGGATGAGCGGAACGATCCCGCGACCGTGCAGCCGGCACGTTGAGGCACGCGGCAGCTTGTTCAACGCCGTGGCCACCACACATCCTCAAGGTCGCTTCATCGGCAGCAGGGAGCTAAGTCGCAGGCGGGGCCTTCCCTGAGCTGCGACCATCGGAGGAATGCATGGCCCAGGGCAGGATCTATATCGGCATCGGCGGCTGGACCTTCGAGCCCTGGCGCGGCGTCTTCTACCCGGAGGGCCTGGCGCAGAAGCGCGAGCTGGAATACGCGGCCAGCAAGCTCACTTCCATCGAGATCAACGGCACTTTCTACGGATCGCAGAAGCCCGCGAGTTTCCAGAAATGGCATGACGAGACGCCGGATGACTTCATCTTCTCGCTGAAGGGAACGCGCTACACCACGAACCGGCGCATCCTGGCCGAGGCGGGGGAATCGATCGCGCGCTTCCTGGGCAGCGGGCTGCTGGAACTGAAGGGCAAGCTCGGCCCCATCAACTGGCAGATGGCCGCGACCAAGCAGTTCGATGCGCAGGATTTCGAGGCCTTCCTGAAGCTGCTCCCGCATGAATTCGAGGGCCATGCCCTGCGACATGCCGTCGAGGTCCGGCACCCCAGTTTCCAGACACCCGACTTCGTCGCGATGATGCGCGAGCACGGCGTCGCGATCGTCACGGCCGGCGATTCCGAATTTCCGCAGATCGCCGATGTCACCGCGGATTTCGCCTATGCGCGGATCATGGGCACCCAAGAGGAGGAGCCTCTCGGCTATCCCTCCAAGACCCTCGCGACATGGGTCGCGCGCGCCAGGGAGTGGGCGGCGGGCAAGGCTCCGAAGGGGCTGGAGACCTTCGGCACGCACAAGCCCGACGGAAAGGCGCGCGACGTCTTCCTCTACGTCATCAGCGGCCACAAGGTCCGCAATCCCGCCGCCGCCATGGCGATGATCGGTCAACTCACCGGATAGCGAACAGCGACCGTCCTCTCCCCCGACCAAGGCGGGCGGTAGCGCGTCACCATGCTTGCAGCGCAGGGAACGCCTCGTCACACTGGCGCCAACCGCTGACCGGCATCCCCTCGCGACTTGCGACGGGCCGCCGGGACAAGCAAAAATCGGGGAGACCTCTGTGACGTCGCACCATTCAGCCCTGCCGGCTCTGTCCCGCCGCGCGACCCTTGGCCTCGGACTGGCGGCCGGAACCGCCGTCGCGGCCCGCGCGGCCGATTACCCGACCCGCCCCATCCGAATCATCGTGCCCTACACGCCCGGCGGTTTCACCGACCTTTCCGCCCGCCTCGTCGCGGAGCCGCTCGCGCGGGCGCTGCGCCAGCCCGTGGTGGTCGAGAACCGGCCGGGGGCCAACAGCATCCTCGGCGCCGGCGTGGCGGCCGCGAGCCCGGCGGATGGCTATACGCTGGTGATGGTCCTGCCCGCGCATGCGGCCAATGCCACGCTCCAGGCGGGCAAGATGCCCTTCGATCCCGTGACGAGCTTCGCGCCGATCACGGTGGTGGCGACGTCGCCGGTGGTGATGGCGAGCGGCAAGCACCTGCCCGCGCGGAACTGGCCCGAATTCCTCGCCTATGCCCGGGCGCGTCCGGGCGCGATCACCTATGGATCGAGCGGGATCGGCTCGACGGCGCATCTGGCGATGGAGCTGCTGCAGATCCGCACGGGGCTGCGCATGGTGCATGCGCCCTATCGCGGCACGCAGCCGGCGCTGCAGGATCTCATCGGCGGCAATATCGGCGCGATGTTCGACGTCGATTCAGCGCTGCGCCCGCAACTCCAGGCAGGCAATATCCATCCCATCGGGGTCGCGGCCGCCCGGCGCGCACCCTTCGCCCCGGATATGCCGACCTTCGAGGAGCAGGGCATCGCCGATTTCACCGTCACCACTTGGTCCATGCTGCTGGCGCCCGCGGGAACGCCGGCCGACATCGTGGAGCGCATCTCGAGCGAGGTCGCGAAGATCGTGCGTGAGCCGGCGATGACCGCGCGCCTTCTGGAGATGGGGCTGATCGCGGAAGGGCGCAGCCCTGCCCAGACGGCCGGCTTCCTGCGCTCGGAGGTGGAGCGCTGGGCCGGCGTCATCCGCACGGCGAATGTGACCGTCGAATAGACGCGGAAGCACCGGCTTGGTGAAGGCGGGGTTCGGCGATAGCGTCCTCATAAGGAACACCTCTGAGGAATCGCCATGACCGCCCCCGAACGTATGCGCGCCCTGTTGGCCAAGCCCGATTTCGTCACCATGCCCGCCGTCTGGGACGGCCTTACCGCCAAGCTCACCGCCGAAGCCGGCTTCGCGACCGCCTTCCTCTCCGGCTCCTGCGTGGCGGCCAGCCGCCTCGGCGGGCCCGACCTCGACCTCATCTCCTTCGGCGAGATGTTCGACAGCTTCAACATGGTGCGCGGCGCCGCGCCCGACCTGCTGGTGCTCGCCGACGGCGATCATGGCTACGGCAATGCGATGAACGTGCAGCGCACGGTGCGCGCCTATGGCCGCGCGGGCGCCGCCGCGATCCTCATCGAGGACAAGATCACCCCGCGCGAGCTCACCGCCGCCGGCAAGCCCTGCCTGTCGCGCGAAGAGGCGCGCATGAAGGTCCGCGCCGCCATCGAGGCCGCGAAGGATTCGGGCATCCTGGTCATGGCGCGCACCGATTGCCGCCCCACCCAGGGCATCGACGAGGCCGAGGCGCGCATCCGCATGTTCGTCGAGGAGGGCGCGGATATCCTCTTCCTCGACAGCCCCGCCGATAACGACGAGTTCCGCCGCGCGGTCATCGCGGCGCAGGGGCGGCCCTCCTTCGCCGTACTCTCGCCGGGACCGGGCCGCGCCATCCCCAATCGCGAGGAGGCGATCGAGATCGGCATCAAGATTGGCACCTATCCGACGGGCATGCTCTCGCCCGCGACCGCCGGCCTGAAGGCGGGCCTGGCGGCCCTCGCCGCCGGCGCCGCGGAATCGCCGATGGCCCTGCCCCCGGCCGAACTGCGAACGACGCTGGGCTATGGCGATTACGACACCGCGGCGAAGGCCTTCCTCCTCAAGGGCTGACCCGGCGGACCGGGGTGGGGCTCGACCCCCGCCCCGTTTGGCGGCGATCACGATCCAACACGCTTAGGCGCCTTCGGCGTGAGGAACCGCGCTTAACCGCGATGGAGTTAACGCGCGTCGAGCGCGATCCCGGCGATCAATTGCGCGCGAGGCCCATACGCACGAGCGTGTCCGCGGGCAGCAGTTCCAGCTGCGCGGGGGCGTCGGGCAAAGCGCGGAGTTGCGCCGGCCCCAGATCTTTCACGACGACCAATCGGCCGAGCAGAGCCATCGCCTCCATCGGCACCACGATCCGGCGGGTACCCAAGCCCAGGAAGCCGCCGTGCTCCAGGAGAATGCCCAGCTTGCCGTCCGCGCCGCGCGTCGTGGCGACGACATGGCCGAGCACCGCCTGTTGCTGCGTGTCCTCGATGACGGTGCGGCCCACGAGATCGCCCACGCGGACCGGTTGCGGAAAGCGCGCCTGCGCTGCCTCGCTGCGCAGGCGCTCGGCCGGCGCGCCACCCGCGACATGCGCGCCTTGCGCCACCGCAAGGCCCGGCAGGATCGTGGCCATGGCCACGAGCACAAGGTTACGCCGCATCGATGAGCCTCCCATGTAATCCTCTTCGCTGGCGGATGGCATCGTGTAACCATGGCCTCATTGCCATCGAAGAATAAACATGGCCCACGAACCGGCGGCATATCGAACGACTGGCCGCGGCACGCGCCGCCTGCACCCCTGGCCCGTGCGGATCATGCACTGGACGAATGCCGCAGCGATGATCGTGATGATCCTCTCGGGCATCGGCATCTATAATGACGAGGCCATTCTCGGTTGGGTCTTCTTCCCGCACTGGCTGCTGCTCGGCAGCTGGGCGGCGGAGCACCTGCTCTGGCACTTTGCCGCCATGTGGGTGCTGGTCTTCAACGGCCTCGCCTATCTGCTCTATGGCCTGATCACCGGGCGTTTCCGCCGCAAGCTGCTGCCGATCAGCGCCCATGAGGCGGTGAACGACGTGCGCGACGCGCTGCGCTTCAAGCTCGCCCATGAGGATCTGACCGCCTACAATTCGGTGCAGAAGCTGCTCTATATCGGCGTCATCCTGGCCGCGATCGTGCAGGTCCTGTCCGGCGTCGCGATCTGGAAGCCGGTTCAGTTCTCCGGGCTGACGGCGCTGTTCG
Source organism: Roseococcus sp. (assembly GCF_965227005.1). Taxonomy (NCBI): domain Bacteria; kingdom Pseudomonadati; phylum Pseudomonadota; class Alphaproteobacteria; order Acetobacterales; family Roseomonadaceae; genus Roseococcus; species Roseococcus sp. The sequence goes on along the minus strand of NZ_CBDDFJ010000006.1, from coordinate 181,413 downwards.
GCGGCTTCCAGGGCGCGCGGCTCGCGCATTTCCTGGGCATGGCCGGCATCGTCGGATTTCTCTTCGTGCATGTCGCCCTCGCACTGCTGGTGCCGCGCACGCTGGCGGCCATGGTGACGGGCGGTCCCGTGGTTCCGGAGGAACGCGCATGACCAGGCCCCTCTCCAAGTCGCGCTTCCGTCCCGGCAACGCGCCCGACGCCACCATCCTGCAGGAGCACGCCCCGCTGCTGCGCGACATCGAGCGGCGCGGCGTGCTGCGCGGCAGCCTCTCGCTCGGCGCGCTGGCCATGCTCGGCGGCTGCAGCCCCAAGGATTCGGAGACGATCCAGGCCACGCTGCGGGCCGTCTCGCGTTTCAACGATCGCGTGCAGGCCTGGCTCTTCGACCCCACGAAGCTCGCGCCCACCTATCCGGAGTCGATGGTGCTCAAGCCGCCGCGCTTCAACGCCTTCTACGAGGTCGGGGACGTGAACCCGGTGGACGCCGCTACCTGGAAGCTGGAGCTGGCCGGCCGCATCGCCGAGCGCCAGCCCTGGACGGTGCCGCAGATCATGGCGCTGCCGGAGCAGGAGATCATCATCCGCCACATCTGCGTGGAGGGCTGGGACTATATCGGCCAGTGGTCGGGCGTGTCGCTGCGGCTCTTCCTCGAGCGCGTGGGCGCGGATCTCTCCTGCCGCTACGTCGCCTTCCGCTGCGCCGACGGCTACTGGGGCAGCATCGACATGGCCAGCGCGCTGCATCCGCAGACGTTGCTCGCCACGAAATACGCGCGCGAGGCGATCGCCGACCCCTTCGGCTATCCGCTGCGGCTGCGGACGGCGGTGAAGCTCGGCTTCAAGAATCCGAAATGGATCACCTCCATCGAAGTCACCAACGATTATCCCGGTGGCTATTGGGAGGATCGGGGATTCAACTGGTTCAGCGGCCTGTAGGCCGCTGGAAAACGACGTCGCTCACGTCCGGCCCTGGCCCCCGCCACGAGGGTGGTCCGCCTTGCCGATCCACAGAATCCCAGCGGATTTCGCGCGCCGCGCCGCGCGATCGAGGCACTGCGACGCCAATTGCTGATTGCTTCATGCGACCGATGAAATGTCCTGGACGGTTCGCGTTAATGCGATGCGCTTCGGGCGTCAGCAACGATCGGCCAGCGAGCGACCACAACGCTTGCTGCACTGCACATGTGCAATTAAGAACCATTCTTAACAGATGCGGTCGCCCGCCGTCATCGCCTGCCCGTGTGTGCCATGATCCGTTCCTTCCTCTTCACGCTGCACTGGTTCATCGGCATCACCGCCGGCACGGTGCTCATGGTCGTCGGCATCACCGGTGCCATGATGTCCTTCGAGGACGAGCTCTTGCTGGCGCTCAATCGCGGGGTCATGACCGTCGAGGCCAGGGCCGAGCCCGTGCTGGCCCCCGAGGCGCTGGTCGCGGCGCTGGCGCCGCAGAGGCCGGGCCGCGTCACTTTCCTGGTCCTCCAGGCGGAGCCGGGCCGCGCGGTGCGGGCTTCGGTGGTGCCGCCGGTCGCGGAGGGCACCACGCAGCGCGGGACCGCCGTCTGGCTCGACCCCTATGACGGCCGTATCCTGGGCGCCGGCCGCGGCGAGGCCACCTTCCGCTTCATCCGCGAGATCCACCGCTGGCTGGCCTGGGGCGACATCGGCCGGAGCATCACGGGCATCTCGGCCATCTGCCTCGTCGTTCTCGCGGCGAGCGGGCTCTATCTCCGCTGGCCGCGCCGGCCGCTGGACTGGCGCAACTGGTTCGCGCTGCGCTTCGCCCTGCGCGGACGCACGCTCTTCTGGGAGCTGCATTCGGTGCTCGGCACCTGGGTGCTGCCGCTCTACCTGCTCGCCGCGCTGACGGGGCTCACCTGGTCCTACACCTGGTATCGCGACGCCGTCTGGACACTGGCCGGCGTGCCGATTCCGCAGCGGGCCGGGGCGGCTGCCGACGGCGGTGGCGGTGGTGGCAGGGCGCGGCCGCAAGGCCAGGCGCTCGACCTGGGCGCCGTGTGGGCGGCCTTCGGCACCGCGGTACCGGGCGGCTATAGCCGCGTCATCCTGCGGATGCCGGCGCAGCCCGGCCAGCCGCTGCGGGTCACCTATCTCGACCCCGCCCCGCCCAACAGCCGCGCGACCAACACGATCACCCTCGCCCCCGACGGGCGCGTGCGCGAGCATACGCGCTACGACGCGATGCCCCTCGGCCACCAGCTCGTGACCGCGCGGCTGGCGCTGCACACAGGCGAGTATTTCGGCCTGGGTGGACGCATCGCGATGGCGGTCGCCGCTCTGCTCATGCCGCTCTTCGGCGTGACGGGCTGGCTGCTCTACCTCGGCCGGCGACGGCAGAAGCGGGCGGCGAAGGCACTGGCGAAGCAGTTCCCCGTCCTGGCCGACGCGACCGCGCCACCGCTGCTGATCGCCTTCGCCAGTCAGGGCGGCACCGCCCATGCCATGGCATGGCAGACCGCCGCCTCGCTGCGCGCCGCCGGCGTGCCGGTACAGGTGGCTTCGGTGGCGACCCTGGGCACGTCCGACCTCGTGGCGGCCGGGCGCGTGCTCTTCGTCGCCAGCACCTTCGGCGAGGGCGAGCCGCCGGATGCCGCCCGGGCCTTCGCGCGCGGGATGGCGGCGCAGGACAGGGCGCTGGAGGGCGTCGAGTACGGCATGCTCAGCCTGGGCGACCGCAGCTACGCGCGGTTCTGCGGCTTCGGCCGCGCGCTGGAGGCCGCCCTGGGCCGACGCGGGGCCACGCCGCTCTTCGCCACGGTGGAAGCCGCGCGCGAGGACGCGCCGGCCCTCGCCCGCTGGCAGGACGCGCTGGGCACGCTCGGCGCCGCGCGCGAGGCGGCGCTGGCCTGGACGGCGGCGAGGCCCGAGGCCTGGCGCCTTGCGGCGCGGCGGCACCTCAATCCCGGCAGCGCCGGCTGGCCGGTCTATCACCTGGAATTCGCGCCGGAACCCGGCACGGCGGCGCAATGGCAGGCCGGCGACATCGCCGAATTCCATGTGCCGGCGGAAGCCGTGTCAGCGCAGGAGCGGGCGGCGGAGGCCGAGGGCGGTACCGATCTCGCGACGCGCTCCCGCGTCTCCGGCCTGGCGCCGCGCGACTACTCCATCGCCTCCGTCCAGGAGGACGGCCGCATGCACCTGCTGATACGCGAAATGCGCCATCCGGACGGGCGGACGGGGCTGGCCTCGGGCTGGCTGGGCGGAGGGGCGGCGATCGGCGACCGGCTCGATTTCCGCATCCGCGGCAATCCCGGCTTCCATGGGCCGGAGGACGACCGGCCGCTGATCCTGATCGGCAACGGCACCGGCCTCGCCGGGCTGCGCGCGCACCTGCGCCGGCGCGCCCGGCTCGGGCACCGGCTGAACTGGCTCGTCTACGGCGAGCGCAACGCGGCGCAGGACTTCCATCATCGCGCCGAGGTCGAGGCCTGGCGAGCCGAGGGCCTGCTGGAACGGCTGGACCTCGCCTTCTCGCGCGACCAGGCGTCGCGCCTCTACGTCCAGCACCGGCTGCGCGAGGCCCTGCCGGCGCTGCGCGCCTGGGTGGAGGAGGGTGCCGCCATCCTCGTCTGCGGCAGCGCCGAGGGGATGGCGCCGGCCGTCCATGCCGTGCTGGCGGAGGCTGTCGGCGCCGAGCGCCTCGATATGCTCGTCGCGGAGGGTCGATACCGCCGGGATATCTACTGATCCGGCGTACTCGTTAGCCTCTTAGCTACCTGTCTTCGACGTGACCGGCCTGCCGGCGGCAACCATCATAGGCGAGCTGCCCGTGGCCTCCGGGCGCGGTTCGAATTCCGATGAATCCGAGCGCCTTATCGTTACCCGCGGACAACTTCGCGGATCGTCGCGAACACGAAGCCCGGCTTGTCCTTCTAGCCGGCCGGTAGGGCCTTTGAGCTATCATGTCGGCGATGAGCCTGGGGACTGCCTCCTCCTACATGGAGCCGAGCGCCGGAATGGCCGTGGGGGAGGAGCGCCGGAAATTGGTCGTTTGGAACCGGTTTCGCACCCCTGCCTGCCTGCTCCGTCATGCCGTGTTACCCCAGAACCGAATGGACGATGAACTGGTCCATCTCGCCTTCGGGCAAATAGGGGGTTTGCCGCAAGGACACGGTACGTCCCTGGAAGCGCTCGTCGGCCTCATCCAGTGCGCGCACGCCGGCAACCCGGTCGGTGACGCAGACCCCCTCCACCGAAATGGCCAGCTTGTCGAACGCCGCCCCTGTGTTGGCGTAGCGCCCGGGGCCGCCATTCAGCCGTTCCAGCAGCACCAGAGCCTCCAGCGCACTGAGCGAAAGCATGTCCTTGCCATCAAGAAGAAGCGGGCGCTGCTTTTTGGCCGGCATGATCTCGACAAGACGGTCAGCCACGTAGCCCAGAACGAGGCCCGGATTGCCACGCGTTTCGGTCACGCTGTCAGCAGAAGGGCCACTTTCCGCATACACGGCGATTAGGGTCTGTTTCTCCTCTTCGCTCATCGCACCGCCGAATTTCTCCAGCGTATCGCGCAGAATATCGTCGGGAGCACGATTGTTCCCTCGCCCCGTCACGGCGCCATATGTATCGGACAGCGCGTCCACCTGCGCCGGAGACATACCAAATTTGAGCTTTCCCAGCCCCTTGCAGGGGAAAACCGTCCAGTCATCTGCTGCCGCCATCGTCGTGCTTCCTTATCTCCTAACGTAGGATGCCATACCTTTTGAGGCAGCTCGTATGGGCCGTAGCCTGGGCCATTGGCCCGTCATATTGGGGCGCCAGCACGCCCACCAAGCCTTACTTGCGTCCTCACGAGTTGCCGGTTCAAGGCCGGCCTCATGCAGGGAAGCAGGAAGGCTCCCGCTGAACCAGAAACAACACCGGGAATGGCGGAGTGTGGTATGGTGGGGAACGGATTGTCCGCTTCAATTGCGCTGCGCCGGCCCATCGCGCTGGACCAAGATAAATCGGGGCTGAAGCGTGGAAGCGGCAGTTCGCTATGCTGTCTGGAGACGCAGGGGATGCCCAACAGACATCGATTGATCACTTCGGCTCGCTGACCCCACGCGCGGAACGTATCGGTGGTGAGGGCAACCCGAAATCCTCCGTGTCGCCTAACCAAGACAATCTCCCCTGTCCGTTCTCCGCGGAAATCTCCACGTCGACGGAAGCGCAATAGAGTGCATTTACGAGCGCCTGCATGGCATCCTCACCGCCAAATCGCCCCTTCCAGTTCGTAAGCGGGCCGACAATCTCGTATGCGCAGAACCAGCAGTCGCCTTCGGGCGCAAGCGCTGGACGACCAATCCTGAGATGGAACACTGGCTTGCCGTCGACCTCCATAACCCTGGAGGCGATGACGTCGATGGGTTCATCACTTGGGGAATTGGGCATCTTGAACTACCTCCCTAGCGATCCGCCTCGCGGCCCTCGGCCAGGGAGACACCGACATCGTCGTGCTCCTCTCGCGGAGAATCAATACGCGTATGGGCTCAGACGGATACAGATCTGCCGTCTACCAAACTAAACAATTACCGGTTGGGGCGGCCCAGAGCGGTCGCCATGCAAGAAAATCGCCGCAGTGGACCCAATGAGCGGCGGAGGTGCGCTCAGATGGATTCCATTGTGCAGGGTTTCGCTCGCTTCGCTTGAGTACAGAAGGGCTGCGCAAATCAGAGCGAAAAGCGGCGTAGAGGAGTGAAATTCCGCGAACTGGCGGACAGGGTGGGATTCGAACCCACGGTAGGCTTGCACCTACTCCGGTTTTCGAGACCGGCGCGATCGACCACTCCGCCACCTGTCCTGGCCGCGCCGCCGTATAGGGCGGCCTGCGCCTCCATGCAACGGGGGGCCTGCGAGCCAAGTCACGAGGGCGACTTGACTCAAGCCCCTCCTCCCCCCTAAACGGCCCCTCCCGGTCGGCGCTTTCGTGTCGCCCGAGGTCGTTCATGGGGGATCCCTCTCCCGGCAGGCGGCCGAACTTTTTCAAGTTTCACGGGCTGTTCGCTTCTGCGGATGGCCCCAAGGACGCGTGTGATGACCTTCGCAGTGATCCGTACCGGCGGAAAACAGTACCGGGTGACGCCGAATGCGGTGCTCGTCGTTGAGAAGCTCGAGGCCGAGCCTGGCTCGACCGTGACCTTCCACGAAGTGCTCGCCCTGAGCAGCGAGGCTGGCCTTCAGCTCGGCGCCCCGACCGTGCCTGGTGCGTCCGTCACCGCGACGGTGATCGACCAGAACCGTGGCGACAAGGTGCTGATCCTCAAGAAGCGCCGTCGCAAGAACAGCCGCCGCAAGCGCGGCCACAAGCAGATGCAGACCGTGCTCCGCATCTCCGCTATCGCAGCGTAAGGAGCGACAGAGATGGCACATAAAAAGGCAGGCGGCTCCTCTCGCAACGGGCGTGACTCGCCCGGCCAGAGGCTTGGCGTGAAGAAGTTCGGCGGCGAGCACGTGCTGGCCGGCAACATCCTCGTCAAGCAGCGCGGCACCAAGATGAAGCCGGGCCGCAATGTCGGCCTGGGCCGCGACCACACGATCTTCTCGCTGGTCGAAGGCCATGTGAAGTTCGAGCGGAAGGCCGAGGACCGCGTCCACGTCTCCGTCGAGCCCATGAAGATGGCCGCCGAGTAATTCTGCGCTTCCCTCGAAGTGCGGCAACGGGGGCCCATCGTGGCCCCCGTTTGCGTTTGAAGGCCCATCATGAAATTTCTCGACGAAGCCAAGGTGTTCATCAAGTCGGGAGACGGCGGCGACGGCGTCATCGCCTTCCGGCGTGAGCGCTTCATCGAGTTCGGCGGCCCCGACGGCGGCAATGGCGGCCGCGGCGGCCATGTCTATGCCGAGGCGGTGGACGGGCTGAACACCCTCATCGACTACCGCTATGCCCAGCATTTCAAGGCCCGCAAGGGCGGCAACGGCGCGGGCAGCGACCGCACGGGCGCCGGCGCCGACGACGTGATCATGAAGGTCCCCGTGGGGACGCAGATCCTCGACGAGGACCGCGAGACGCTGATTGCCGACCTCGACGAGCCGGGCAAGCGCTTCATGCTCGCCCAGGGCGGCGATGGCGGCTTCGGCAATGCGAACTTCAAGAGCTCGACCAATCGCGCCCCCCGCCGCGCCGACAAGGGCTGGCCGGGCGAGGAGAAGTGGGTCTGGCTGCGGCTGAAGCTCATCGCCGATGCCGGGCTGGTCGGGCTGCCGAATGCCGGCAAGTCGACGCTGCTGGCCGCCTCCTCCGCGGCGCGGCCGAAGATCGCCGACTACCCCTTCACCACCCTGCACCCCCAGCTCGGCGTCGTGCGGCTGAACGCCACCGAGGAATTCGTGCTGGCCGACATCCCCGGCCTGATCGAGGGCGCCAGCGAGGGCGCGGGCCTCGGCACGCGCTTCCTGGGCCATGTCGAGCGCTGCCGCGTGCTGCTGCATCTGATCGACGGCAGCCAGGGCGACCCGGCCGGCGCCTATCGCATGATCCGCAACGAGCTCGCGGAATATGGCGGCGGCCTGGACGAGAAGCCGGAGATCGTCGTGCTGAACAAGGTCGATGCGATGACGCCGCAGGGCAAGGCCTCGCGCGTCAAGGCGCTCGAGAAGGCCTGCGGGACCAAGGTCATGCTCGCCGCCGGCGCCACCGGCGAGGGCGTGCCGGCCGTGCTGCGCGCCATCATGGACCGCGTTCGCGCGAAATAGGCGCGCGGCGGCGCCATGGAGCCCCGCCGCGACACCTTGCACCGCGGGCCGCTCTACGCTCCTGTCTCCGTCCAATCAGGGGGGCGGGTCTTGAGACATCTGAAGCTGGCGGACCGGTGAGCGATTCGCCTGGATTCACCGTCATGCCGCCGATCTGCCTGACCTTCGACAACGGTCCCGAGCCGGAGGTGACGCCCGGCGTGCTGGACGTGCTGGCGCGCCGCGGGCTGGCCGCGACTTTTTTCGTCATCGGGAAGAAACTTCGCGCGCCCGCTGCCTTCGCCCTCGCCGAAAGGGCCCGGGCCGAAGGGCACCGAATCGGCAATCACACCTTCACCCACGGCGAATCGCTCGGGCGCCGCAGCGCGGCCGAGGCGGTGGCCGAGATCGCGCAGACCGACGCGCTCATGGGCGCGCTGCATGGGCCAGAGCGCCTGTTCCGGCCGAATGGCGGCGGCGGCGCGATCGGACCGCATCTGCTGAACGCGGCCGCGCTGCGCCATCTCGAAGCCCAGCGGCATACGGTCGTGCTGTGGAATGCCGTGCCCGGCGATTTCCGCGACCCCGAAGGCTGGCCCGGCACCGCGCGCGCCATGCTCGATTCGGCCCGCGAGCCGGTACTGCTCGTGCTGCACGACCTGCCGAACGGCGCCATGCGCCATCTCGACCGCTTTCTCGGCACCCTGCTCGATGCCGGCGTCGTCTTCACGCAAGAGCCGCCGCCCGCCTGCGTGCCGCTGCGCCGCGGCCTCGATGAGGGCGATATCGCCCGCTACGTCACGGAGGAAACCACATGAACAACCTGCCCCGCCGCGGCCTGCTGAGCGCAGCGGCCCTCTTGCCCATGGCCGCCGCCGCGCAGCCCGCCGCCTGGCCCGACCGTCCGGTGCGGCTGGTCGTGCCCTTCCCGCCGGGAACGACGACCGACACGCTCGGCCGGCTGCTGGGGAATTTCCTCTCGCCGCGCCTCGGCCAGCCCGTCGTGGTGGAGAATCGCTCCGGCGCGGGCGGCGGCGTGGGCGCGGCCTCGGTGGCGCGATCGGCGCCCGATGGACTGACCCTCCTCCTCGGCACCATCGGCACCCAGGCGGTGAATCCGAACCTGGTTCGCGACATCGGTTATGATCCGCTGCGCGATTTCGCGCCGATCTCGACCTATGTGCAGACGCCGGTCGTGCTCGGCGTACGGCCCGCGCTCGGCGTTTCGACCGTGAGCGAGCTGGTGGCGCTCGGGAAGCAGCGCAACCTGACCTTCGCCTCCGCCGGCATCGGCACCACCGGGCATCTGTCCCAGGCGCTGTTCAGCCTGCGGGGCGACGTCGCGACCACCCATGTGCCCTATCGCGATGGCGGGCGGGCAGTGACGGACCTCATCTCGGGCCAGGTGGATGCCATGTTCTACCACCCGCTCGGCTTCCTGCCGCATATCCAGGCCGGCACGATTCGCCCGCTGGCGGCGACCGGACATGCGCGCAGCCCGGTCCTGCCCCAGGTGCCGACCATGGCGCAGGCCGGCCTCGCCGACTTCGTGGTGGAGGGCTGGTGGGCGATCTATGCCGCGGCCGGCACGCCGGCGCCGGTCGTCGCGCGGCTGAACACGCTGGTGAATGCGGCGCTGGTCGATCCCGACACGGCCGAGGCGCTGCGCCGCCAGGGCGTGCAGACCATGGGCGGCACGTCCGAGGCGCTGGCGGAGCTCACGCGGAGCGAGGTGACGAATTGGCGCGAGGTGATCCGCGCGGCCGGCATCACCGCCGACTGATGGGCGACGCCCGGCGGCGGGCTACCGCCGCCGGAAGCGCTCGACCGCGCTGACCAGCGCGGTCCGGATTCCCGGCTCGAGCGCCGAATGCCCGGCATCCGGCACCACGGTCAGCCGCGCGCGCGGCCAGTTCAGCGCCAGCTCGAAGGCCGTCTCGGCCGGGCAGACCATGTCATAGCGGCCCTGGATGATCTCGGCCGGGATCTGCGCGATGGAATCCATCCCCGCCAGCAGCCCGCCCTCGCGCAGGAAGAGCTTGTGCTCGAAATAATGCGCCTCGATGCGCGCGAGGCCGAGCGCCGTGCGGTCCTGCGCGAAGCTCGCCACGGTTTCGGGGCTGGGCAGCAAGGTGGAGCAGCTGCCCTCGTAATGGCTCCAGGCGCGGGCGGCCTGCAGGTGCACGGCCGGGTCGGGATCGGTGAGGCGGCGCAGATAGGCGCCCAGCAGGTCATGCCGCTCGGCCGCGGGGATATGCTCGGCGAAGGCGGCCCAGGCATCGGGGAAGAAGCGGCGAAGGCCGTGGAGGAACCAGTCCACCTCCTCGTCGCGCCCGAGGAAGACGCCGCGCAGCACGCAGCCGGTCACGCAGGCGGGATGCGCCTGGGCATAGGCCAGCGCCAGGGTCGAGCCCCAGGACCCGCCGAAGAGCAGCCACTTCTCGACGCCGAGGAAGCGCCGCAGCGTCTCGATGTCCTCGACCAGATGCGGCGTGGTGTTGGACTTCAGCTCGCCAAGCGGGCGGGAGCGGCCGGCCCCGCGCTGATCGAAGACGATCAGCCGCCAATGGGCGGGATCGAAGAAGCGGCGATGCACCGCCCCCGCGCCCGCGCCGGGGCCTCCATGAAGGAAGAGCACGGGCTGGCCGCGCGGATTGCCGACCTGCTCCCAATACATGACGTGGCCGTCGCCCAAGGGCAGCAGGCCGGTCTCGAAGGGGGCTATGTCGGGGAAGAGGTCGCCGCGCGGCATGGGAATCCGGTTCAGGGGCCGAAGTTAAGCGAAGTCAATCTAGGTCAGACGAGGCCCCGCCTCCAGACCCAATTACGAAAGCTTGCGTTCCAGAAGTAACAACCCGTCGAGCTCGGGCGCCTGGGGCCAATCCAGGGTTCGGCTTCCCAGGATTCCAAAGCCCAGGCGGTCCGCGACATGCAGGAAGACGTCGAGGCTGCCGAAGTTCCGCCAATGCGTGTTCTGATGGTAGAAGCCGCCGGGATTCTGCCGGTTGTTCGAGACATGCAGCAAGGCCCGCCCGCCCGGCCGAAGCACGCGATGCGTCTGTCGCAGGTATTCGATCACGTCCAGCAGCTCGAAATGCACCATGGCGTCGTAGCAGAAGAGGGCGCTGTAGCCGCCATCCTCGCAGCCCGGCAGGTCGTTGCCGGCATTGACGATGTATTTCACCTTGTCCTGGCTGGCGAAGCGCTCCCGGCAGGCGGCGATGTTGCGGGGCTCGAAATCGACGAGGGTGATCTCGCCCACCTGGTCCAGGATCTGCTCGGCATGCCGGCCGTGCCCGCAGGCCAGCTCGATCACCCGCGTCAGGTCGAGCTCACGGAAGAAGGGCAGGAACTTGCTGTTGGGCGCCCAGAAGGTGCCGAGCCATCCTTCGGCATCGCTGTAATAGCGCGCCTCCACCCAATCCATGGCGATGGCGTTGCGAATTTCGGCATTGCGGTCGGCCATGGAAAAGAGCGGCTCCTCGCCCAAAGAGGCTCAAACTAGGCGCGGCCGCTCCGCACTGGAACCCGGCCGTTCCGGATCGATGGAAATTGATCGCCTGCGCCGCGCATTTGCCCCTTTCGTCCCTTGCCCTCCCTCCCCTAATTTAGGCGCAATGTCACAACCGCGACCTGCCAACAGCTCTGCCTCCGTCGCCTCGCGCGACGCCGTTTGCGGCGTGTGCGGAACGGAGAGCCGCCAGAGCGCCTTCCGGCCCGGCGCGCCCGAGCAGGCGCCCGATCTCGACCTGCGGCCCGGCCAGCCCGTGCGCGCGACGATGCCGCGCTGGCTGCAGCAGTGCCCCCATTGCGGCTATGCGGCGCCCGACATCACCCAGGCGCATCCGGCCGCCGCCCAGGCCGTGGGCGCGGCCAATTTCCGCGCGCTGCTGAACGACGCCTCGCACCCGCCGCTCGCCCGGCGCTTCCTCGCCTGGGCGCTTGTGCTGGAGGAGACTGGCGCGCTGCATGCCGCCGCCGAGGCCACGCTGCATGCGGCCTGGACGGCCGACGATCTGGGCAAGGCGGATCTGGCGCGGTCCTGGCGGATGGAGGCGGTGGCGATGTGGCGCAGCGGCCCGCCGCTGGACGCCGAGCAGAAGGTCCGCGTGGTGGATGCCCTGCGCCGCGCCGAGGAGTGGACCGACGCGGCCCATACCGCCCGCACCCTGCTGCGCGAGGACCCGCCCGAGGCGGTCGCGCAGGTCCTGCTGCTGGAGCTGCGGCTGATCGAGGCGGAGGACACCACCCGCCACAGCGTGGCGACCGCCCTGCCCCCACCGCTGCGCCTGCCGCGGCCACCGCAGCGAAGCATCAAGCGCGGCGAAGGCCTGCGCGGCTGGATCAAGCGCCTGCTCGGGCGTTGACCTTTGGGCCAGATCGGCCGATAGGTTATAAAGTAACACTCATCGGACGTTCCATGCACCGCCGTCTCCTTTTGGCCGCCGGCGCGGCCCTTCCCGTCGCCGCGCGCGCGCAATCCGCCGTCCCGGCCATGGCCTCCTTCTCCATCCTCGGCGACCTGCTGCGCGAGGTCGGCGGGGAGCGCGTGGCCGCGGGGGTGATCGCGGGGCCGGACACCGACACGCATCATTTCCAGCCCCGCCCCTCCCACGCCGAGGCGCTGCGCGGCGCGCGGATCGCGATCCGCAACGGGGCGGGCTTCGACGCCTGGTTCGACCGGCTGCTCGCCTCCACGCGCTTCGCCGGCGTGACGGTGACGGCGACCGAGGGCCTGGCGCTGCGTCCCGCCACGGGGCACAGCCATGGTGGGAAGGACCCGCATGCCTGGCAGGATGTCCGCCTCGCGATCGGCTATGTCCGCAATATCGAGGCCGGCCTGCTCCGGGCCGATCCGGCCGGCGCCGAGGTCTATCGCGCCCGCGCCGCCGATTATGCGCGCCGGCTGGAGGCGCTGGACGGCTGGATCCGCGCCCAGGTCGCCACGGTACCCGAGGCGCGTCGCGTCGTGGTCACCAGCCATGACGCCTTCGGCTATTTCGGCGCGGCCTATGGCGTGCGCTTCCTCGCCCCGCAGGGCATGTCGGCCGATGCGGAGCCCTCGGCCCAGCAGGTGGCGGCGCTGATCCGGATGATCCGCGCCCAGGGGGTCACGGCGGTCTTCCTGGAGAATATCGGCAATCCCGCGACCCTGCGGCGGCTTGCCCAGGAAGCGGGGGTGCGGGTGCGCGGGCGGCTCTATGCCGATGCGCTCTCCGCGCCCGACGGCCCTGCCGCGAGCTACGAGGCCATGATGCGCGCCAATGTCGGGCTGCTGGTGCCCGCGATGCGTGGCGAGGGCTGACCTCGCGGCCCTGCGGGCGCAGCAGCTCGCCCTCGCCGCGAGGGTGATCCGGGAGGATGCGCTGCCGACCGCGCCGCGCTTCATCGGCGGCGTGGACGTCTCCTGCTCGCGCTTCGATCCGACGCAGCGGGTCTATGCGGCCATCGTCGTGCTGGAATGGCCCGGCCTCGCCGTGGTGGACCAGGCCGGCGTCGCCGCCGCGCCGGACCTTCCCTATCTCACCGGCTTCCTCGGATTCCGCGAGGTGCCCGCGGCCATGGAGGCCTTCGCGCGACTGCGCGTGAAGCCGGAACTGCTGATGGTGGACGGCCAGGGCATCGCCCATCCGCGCCGCTTCGGCATCGCATCCCATCTCGGCGTGATGCTGGACCTGCCCGCCATCGGCGTGGGCAAGTCGCGGCTGGTGGGCGTGCCCGAAGCCCCTCTGGCCGAGGAAGCCGGCAGCGAGGCCCGCCTGCGCGATCGCGGCGAGGAGGTCGGCGCGCTGCTGCGCACGCGGGCGCGCGCCAATCCGCTCTGGATCTCCATCGGCCATCGCGTCTCGCTGCCCACGGCGCTGCGCTGGGTGCGCGCGACGGGCACGGGGCGCCGACTCCCCGAGCCGACGCGACTCGCCCATGAGGCAGCCGGCATGGTGCGCCGCGCCGCGGGCGGGTAGTTTCCGGCCCATGCAACGTTTCTGCTTCAGTCTTGCGGGGGTCTTCGGGCTGCTCGCCGTCGGCCTCGCCGCGATCGGCGCCCATGCCGCGCTGGATTCGCGCGAGATGGTGCAGAGCGTGGCCCTCCTGCTCGGCTGGCACGCGCCGGCGCTGATCGGCTTCGGCCTGTGGAACCGCAGGCACGGCTTTCTCACCGCGGGCATGCTCGTGCTGGGGATGATCCTCTTCGCCGGGGCGGTGCTGTACCGCGCCTTCACCGGGATCTCGCTGGGGCCGGTCGCGCCGACGGGCGGGACGATCCTGATGCTCGGCTGGGCGCTGCTCGCCGTGACCGCGTGGCGCAAATGATCGCCGCCGCCTACCTCGCCGACGAGGGCCTGGAGCAGCCGCTGGCCGAGGAACTGGAGCGCTCCGGCCGCACCATCTCCTCCTGGCATGGACGCCTGGCGCTCTCGCCCGAACCGGCGGCCCCCGCCGCCTGGGCGCTCGATATCTGGGATGCGCCGCGCCTCATCGAAGCACCCTCCGTGAAGCTCGCCGCCGACGGTCTGCGCGCCATCCAGCGCAACTGGTCGCTGGTGCCGGGCGAGGCGCATCACCGCCGCGCCGCACTCATCGAGGAGCGCCTGCCGCCCGTGAAGGGCCGCGCCCTCGCCTTCCCCGAGCCGGCGCCGACCGGCCATCTGGGCGGTTGGACGCTGCTGACGGGCGACACCATCCTCGCCTCGCCCACCAAGTCCTCGCCCTTCCCCGGCGGCGCGCCGCGCTTCGTGGAGGACCGCGAGGGGCCGCCGTCGCGCGCCTATCTGAAGCTCTGGGAGGGGCTGACGCGGATCGGACGCCACCCGCAGCCCGGCGAGACCTGCCTCGACCTCGGCGCCTCGCCCGGCGGCTGGACCTGGGCTTTCGCCAAGCTCGGCGCGACGGTGACGGCGGTCGACAAGGCGCCGATCGACGCGCGCGTCATGGCCATGCCCGGCGTGTCCTGGCGCCAGGAGAGCGCCTTCGGCCTGCCGCCCGAGAAGGTCGATTGGCTGTTCAGCGACGTGATCTGCTACCCCAAGCGGCTGCTCGGCTTGGTCGGGCGCTGGCAGGGCTTCGCGACGAACTTCTTCTGCTCGGTGAAGTTCCAGGGCGAGACGGATCACGACATCGCCGCGGAATTCGCGGCCATCCCGGGCGCGATGCTCTTCCACTCCGCGCACAACAAGCACGAGCTGACCTTCGTCGTGCTGGGCTGACTTGGCCAAGGGGACTGGGCCAGGGCGCGGAAACGCGCTCCGATGGCTCCCAAGAATTCCGGGAGCAACGACATGACCACCGCGCTGACCATCCGCAGCGTCCAGATCCGCGCCGTCGATGCGCCCATGGACCCGCCGCTGCGCAACAGCCTCAACGTCATCGATCGCGCACCGCTGGTCATCGCCGAGATCCAGACCGAGCAGGGCCCGCGCGGCACCGCCTATGCCTTCGCCTATGCGCCCTCGGCCCTGGGGCCGCTGGCGGCACTCACGCGCAATATCGGCGCCTCGCTGATCGGTCGCACCGTCGCGCCCGTCGCGCTCTGGGACGAGTTGCAGAACGGCCATCGCCTGCTCGGCGCCGAGGGGCTGGTGGAGATGGCCATCTCCGTCCTCGACATGGCGCTGTGGGATGCCCTGGCGAAGGCCGCGCGCATGCCCCTGGCACGGCTGCTGGGCGGCGACCTCGCCCCCATCCCCGCCTATGGCAGCCTGCGCGGCTGGGGCCCCGCCATGGTGGCCGAGGAGGCCGGGCGGACCGTGGCGGCGCTCGGCGTGCGGGCGGTGAAGTTCAAGCTGGGCGCGCCGCGCCTCGCCGACGACATCGCGACCATCCGCGCCGTGCGCGAGGCCGTGGGCGATTCGGTCGAGATCCTGGTGGACTATAACCAGGGCCTCGACCGGCCCGAGGCGCTGCGGCGCGGCCTGGCCGTGCAGGCGGAAGGCGTGCGCTGGATCGAGGAGCCGCTGCATGTCACGGATGACGAGGGCCTCGCCTGGCTCTCCGGCCAGCTGGAGGTGCCCATCCAGGGCGGCGAGAACTGGTGGGGCGTCACCGGCATGGCCCGCAGCCTGGCGGCGCGCGCAACGGATCTCTGCATGCCCGACGTGATGAAGATGGGCGGCGTCACCGGCTTCCTGCGCGGCATGGCCCTGGCGGGTGCGCATCGCGTGCCGCTGTCCTCGCACATCTTCATCGAGGCGAGCGCCCACCTGCTGAGCGTGTCACCCAACCGGCACTACCTGGAGCACCTGGATATCGCGGGCGCGCTGCTGAAGGAGCCGCTGGTGGTGAAGGACGGAAACGCCCTGATCCCCGATCGTCCGGGCCTCGGTTTGGAGTGGGAGGAGGCCGCGCTGGTCCGCCATGCCGCAAACGCATGAGGGGGGTGGGTTGCCAACCCTCAGAAGACATGGCAAATACTCACTCACGGAGCGGGCGGGCGTAGCTCAGGGGTAGAGCACGACCTTGCCAAGGTCGGGGTCGAGGGTTCGAATCCCTTCGCCCGCTCCAGTCTTCCCCGAACACACATTCTCTCATGGATCAGGCTGGCACTAAAGTCCGGTTGGGCTGCACGCCCTTGATGGGCCGTTGATCGAACACTCAAGAAATTTGTTCTCGGTGCGGCGGAGAATCTCCGAGCCTTGAGGCCTCAGCGATTCGGCCAACAAGATTCAAAGCCCTGAAATCGTAAAATTCTGCGCCAGCCTCATAGGCTGGATTTCGTCGTCGGCACTGCCGGGCGGTTGAGCCGCCGGCGCAGACCGTGCGGCAGCCCCATGCGGCGGTGGCGTTGAACCCATACCCTCCTATTCCAGGCCCGCCGCCTCACTGATGATGTTGCAAAGCGGGATGCGGAGCTCGATCGCGATGCCCGCGGCGGCCCAGTTCCGCGTGATGGTTCCATCGAGCCCCTGGACGGTCCCCCGCTCGAGCAGACTGCCGAAGCCTTCCTGCTGCGGCTTCGTCACGAGCGGTCCCCCGACCTCCGTCCAATCCAGAACGACCGTCTCATCGCGAATCGTCGCATGTGCGACGACATGCCCATCGGGTCGCAGCAGCGCGCCATATTTGGCGGCGTTCGTCGCGAATTCGTGGAGCAGCAGGGCAAGAGAGGTGAGCGCGGAGGACCGAAGCGGGACATCGGTTCCGCTGATCGCCAGTCGCGGATTTCCTCCCAGGGTGTGCGGCTCGAAAATTGCCCGCAGCAGCGAGAAGAGCGTCGTACCCACTTCCCCCGCCGCGGCGTTGCTCATGTCCGGAAGCGTCAGCTCATGCGCGCGCGCCAGGGCCAGGATCCGCTCCCGAAGCACATCGGCCAGCTCGTCCATATCGCCGGCGGTGTGCCGGCTGATGGAAAGCAGGCCGGTGACGACGGCGAAGAGATTCTTCACCCGGTGATTCATCTCGCGCAGCAGCAGGTCCTTCTGATGCTCGGCGCGCTTGATCGCCGTGATGTCGCGGGCAATCTTGGACGCACCGATGATCCGCCCGTCCTGGTCTCGAACGGGCGAAACGGTGAGCGATATCTCGACGAGACTGCCGCTCTTCTGCCGGCGCTGGGTCTGGAAATGCTCCACCCGTTCGCCATGGCGGATGCGGTTCAGAATTTCCGCTTCCTCGTGAAGGCGCTCCTCCGGAATGAGCAGGGTGATCGGCTGTCCGATCGCTTCTTCCGGGGTGTAGTGGAACAGGCTCTGCGCACCTCGGTTCCAGCTCAATATGACGCCGTCCAGGGATTTGCTGATAATCGCGTCGTCCGAATTTTCGACGATGGCGGCCAGCAAAGCGACCGCACTCTCGGACCTGTCGACGGTGTGGCCCGTCAAATGGGGCGCTCCGCAAGGATCGGCATCGCAGTTTTCAATACGTTCATCCATGGGACGGGCGAAGCCCGATTACGGCATTGCGGCACGCCGAAGTTCCAACCGGCACCTCGGCAGCCACACGACCTCAATATGGCCCGCCCCAATACCACATCGAAGCGGGATCGTCCGCCGGAGCCACCGGAACTTGCAATCGCCAAATGGTTTGCAAAGAAGGAATGGCCCGAAAGCACGGCGCGCGCCCCTCAATCGACGCGGATATCCGCCGAGCGGACCAGCGCCGCATGTCGCTGCACCTCCGCGCCCAGGAACCGCCCCAGGCTCTCCGGCGGTCCACCGGCCGCGCCGTCCGCAATCTCCAGTCCCTGCTGCACGAGCCATTCACGGGCCGGGCTGTCGAGCATCTCGTTCACCGCCCCATTGATCGCGGCGATGATCTGCGGCGGCGTCCCCTTGGGCGCGAGCCAGGCGAACCAGGTGCCCATCACCACGCCAGCGTAGCCGGCCTCGGCCGTGGTCGGCACCTCGGGCAGGACGGCGGCGCGCTTTTCGGACAGCACGGCCAGGACGCGGATCTCGCCCCCACGGGCCAGGGGCACCGCGCCCGGCGCGCCGAGGAACATGGCGCTGACGCGCCCCGCGATCGTGTCGGTCGTGGCCGCCGCCGGCGAGCTATAGGGCACGTGCGTGAGCTGCGTGCCGGTCGCGGCGGCCAGCATCGCGCCGGCCAGATGCATGGAGCTGCCGTTGCCCGTAGAGCCGAAGGTCACCGCGCCGGGATTGGCCCGCGCCATCGCCACGAAATCCGCCATGGTCCGCACGGGTGAATCCTTGCCCACGACGAGCGCGTTGGGAATGGCGCCGAAGCGCACGATCGGGTCGAAATCGCGCTGCGAGTCGAAGGTGAGGTTGGGATAGAGCGCCATGTTGGTGGCGAGCGGCCCGGCCCAGCCGAAGAGCAGCGTGTAGCCATCGGCCGGAGAGCGCGCGGCCGCCATCATGCCGACATTGCCCGAGGCGCCCGGCCGGTTCTCGATGACGAAAGCCTGGCCGAAGCGCCGGGTGAATTCCTGCGCGCCGTAGCGGGCCAGCGGATCGGAGGAGCCGCCTCCCGCCGCGGGAACGATGATCCGCACGGGCTGTCGCGGCCAGGCGGGTTGGGCCAAGGCGGGCTGGACCAAGGCGGGCGCCGCGAGCCATCCGCCCGCCGCGCCGAGGAGAATCCTGCGGCCCAATCCTATGGTCATTCCCGTTCTCTCCCGGCGCCGGACTTGTCGCCCTTGCGTCTTTGACGGCAGCTTTGCACGCGTGCTTTTTTTGTCCACAAGCATGTACAAAATCGCCCGCCCTCAGGCCGGGCCGGGGGTCGCAAAAGCCATGGCTGGTCCGCTCGACGGAATCCGCGTTCTCGACCTCACCTCGACCCTGATGGGCCCCTATGCCACGCAAACCCTGGCCGACATGGGCGCCGAGGTGGTGAAGGTGGAACCGCCCGAGGGCGATATCGTCCGCCACATCGGCCCCGGGCGGAATCCCGGCATGGGGCCGATCTTCCTCAACACGAACCGCGGCAAGCGAAGCCTCGTGCTCGACCTCAAGAAGCGGGAGGGACGGGAGGCCGCGCTGCGCCTGGCCGCCCGTTCGGACGTGATGGTCTACAACCTGCGCCCGCATTCGATGGAGCGGCTGGGCCTGGGCTACGAGGCGGTGGCCGCGGTCAATCCGCGCATCGTCTATACCGGCGTCTACGGCTTCGGGCAGGAAGGGCCCTATGCCGCCTTGCCCGCCTATGACGACCTGATGCAGGGCGCGACCGGCGTCGCCTCGCTGAATGCGCGCATCGGCGGCGGCACGCCGGGCTATGTGCCGCTCGGGCTGGTGGACCGCATCGTAGGGCTCGCGGCCTCGGGCGCCATCTCCGCTGCGCTGCTGCACCGGGAGAGGACCGGCCTCGGTCAGCGCGTGGACGTGCCGATGTTCGAGACGATGCTGCCCTTCGTGCTGGGCGATCATCTCGGCGGGCTGTCCTTCGATCCGCCGCTCGACCAGGGCGGCTATGCGCGGATGCTCTCGCCGGGGAGGCGGCCCTATCGCACGCGCGACGGCTGGATCTGCGCCATGGTCTATACGGACAAGCACTGGCGCAGCTTCTGCGCGGGCCTCGACATGCCCGACCTCGTCGCCACCGATCCGCGCTTCGCGGATCATGGCGCGCGCATCGCCCATATCGACGAGATCCTGGACATGGTCTCCGGCATCCTGGCGCAGCGCGACACGGCCGAGTGGATGGCCTTCTTCGCCAAGGCCGACATCCCCGCCATGCCGGTGAACGAACTGCCCGCGCTCTTCGACGACCCGCATCTGCGCGCCACCGGCTTCTTCGAGGCGGAGGAGCATCCGACGGAGGGCCGGCTCAACCGCCCCGCCATCGGCCCGCGCTGGTCGGCGAGCCCGACCGGCGAGCGCCGCCCCGCGCCCCGCCTCGGCGCCGATGGCGCGGAGGTGCTGCGGGAGGCGGGATATTCCGACGAGGAGATCGCGGAGCTCGCCGCCGTCGGCGCCACGCGATGGTCCAAGGCGGGCGCTTAGCCCTCGCGAAGCCGGCCAGAGCGAAGATGCCGGCGGCACTCTCGGCGGCTCGCTCGCTAGGACGACCCCAGGGCGCCGGCCACCTCGGCCATGGCGGGCCGCCGCGAGGATCGCGGCTGGAGGCATCGCTGCCGCATCTCCCGGAGCGCCGTGAGCTCGTCCCCGCCCCTCCCGGCCAGCGCCAGGAGCTCGCCGAGCAGGATCCCGAAGGCCCGGACCTCCACGCGCTGAAGCGCGCCGCCCGTCTCGTCCGGCAGGAAGCAGGCCGCGCCGAAATCGCTCAGCATCGCCTCGCCGGCCGCTCCGTCCCAAAGGATGTTGTGGGCATAGAGGTCGCCATGCAGCAGGCCCCGGCCATGCAGATGCGCAACCGCCGCGGCGATCCGCCGCGCGATGCGAAGCGC
This sequence comes from Roseococcus sp., assembly GCF_965227005.1. Classification (NCBI taxonomy): domain Bacteria; kingdom Pseudomonadati; phylum Pseudomonadota; class Alphaproteobacteria; order Acetobacterales; family Roseomonadaceae; genus Roseococcus; species Roseococcus sp. The sequence goes on along the minus strand of NZ_CBDDFJ010000006.1, from coordinate 160,936 downwards.
GACCGGCGCGTCCAGGCGCAAGGCGGGATCATAGACGTCGCGGGTGCAGCTCTCGAGGCTGGGCGGCCCGGCGAGGACGCGCCAATGCGCGGGCACCAGGGGCATGAGCAGCCCCTCCACACCCTCGGGATGCGCGTGCAACCGCCCGAGCGCGCCGACCAGCTGGGGATGCGGACCCGCGGCGAGGCAGGCGGCCATCTCCCGCTCGGGCAGGCCGTCGCTCGTCATCGCGCCCTTGAACAGCTTCAGCGCCGCTGGCCGGCGGGCGACATCGCCTTCGGCCTGCCAGAGCACGTGATGCACGCGGCCCGATGCCCCCTGCCCCAGCAATGAGCCCAGCTCCAGCTCGGGCCAATCCACGGCTCGGGCGGCGGGCACGGTACTCGCATCGAAGGGATTTCCGGCCCAGGCCAGCCAGGCCAGGGTCGGGTGCGCGGCCATCCAGGGCGGCAGGGCCTCGAAGCGATTGGCGGCGATCCGCAGTAGCTCGAGGCCGGGCGCTTCGCCCAGGCTCTCCGGAAGCTGCCGCAGCTGGTTGCCGGACAGCATGAGCTTCTGCAGCGCCGGCCGCTGGCCCAACGCGGCCGGCAGCGTCTCGATGCGGTTGTCGGTCAGGGTGAGCCAGCGCAGGCGCGGCGGCAGAGCCTCGGCGGGCACCTCGCGCAGGCCCACGCCCCGAAAACCGATCTGGCTGAGCGCCGCGCAATCGCCGAGCGCGGGCGGCAGGCGCTCGAAGCGATTGCCCGAGCAGAACAGCACGCGCAGATGCCGCAACCGCCCCAGATCGTCCGGCAGCATGGACAGGGCGTTGAAGCCGAGGTCGAGCACTTCCAGGCTCTCGGCCAGACCGAATATCTCGGGCGGGAATTCGGTGAGGCCGCAGCCGCCGAGCCGCAGCTCGCGCGCGCCCGCCAGCGCTCCACGCCGCAACGCATCCAGGGTCGCCAGGCTCATGCGCGCCCGCTTAGCAGCGATCCCGGCCCGTGGCACGGCCCCGGGGCAAGGCCACCGCGCTATTTGAGCTGGCTGTCCTTGCTGCCCCGGCGATTGATTCCGACGTTCACCGGACGTCGATCGCGTTCGGACTGGCAGGTCACGCAGGTTCGCACCCCGATGATCGCCTCGCGCCGGGCCTGCGGGATCTCCTCACCGCATGCGCTGCAATGCATCTGGCTCTCGCCGGCAGGGATCGCCGCCCGCGCCCTCAGAACGCCATCGGTGACCGTGTCGTCGATCTGGTCCTGCACCGCCCCGTCCGGAGCCCATCCCGTTGCCATGGTCGCCGTCCTCCTCGATCCGCCTCGGCCGGAGAGATGGGGTGGGCCTGGCCGGGATCAAAGCCCGGCGGAAAAACGGCCCGACGCTGCCGCTGCCCTGGCCAGCGTCAGGACAGGGGCGCGGATCATGCCGGATATGGTACTGTTACGGCCGCGGGCGGTCGAAGGCCCCCTTTTTGCCGGACGGAAGGATCTCCCGTGGCCCAGATTTGCAGCGAATGCGCGGTCCGTGATCAGTCGCTTTGCGGCAGCCTTTCCGACACCGAGCTCACGACCCTCAACAGCATCGGCCGCTCGCGCCACCTCAACCGCGGCGAGACGCTGGTCTGGGCCGGCGACGACGCGCTGGTCTGCGCCAATCTGCTTTCGGGAGTGCTGAAGCTCAGCGCCTCCACGGCCGATGGGCGCGAGCAGATCGTGGGCCTGCTCTACCCGGCCGATTTCGTCGGCCGCCCCTTCGCGGAGGAGGCCGAGCACAGCATCACCGCGCTCACGGATGTCGAGCTCTGCGTGTTTCCGCGCAAGGGATTCGAGAACGCGCTGGAGACCCATGCGCGGCTGGAACGGATGCTCCTGCGCCGCACCCTCTGCGCCCTCGACGAGGCGCGCGCCCGCATGCTGATGCTGGGCCGCAAGACCGCCGAGGAGAAGGTCGCGAGCTTCCTGATCGACATGGCGCTCCACCTCGCGCGCAACACCGCCTCGCGCGTCACGGAATTCGAATTGCCGGTCACGCGCGCGCAGATCGCCGACGTGCTTGGCCTCACCATCGAGACGGTCAGCCGCCAGCTCACCAAGCTGAAGCGCGACAGGCTGATCGACCTGCCCACCGGCCGCCAGGTCATGATCCTCGACCGGGGCGCGCTGCGCCTGCGCTCCGAGGCGGCCTGACGCCCGACACCTGATGCCCGGCGCGCGCTAATCCATACGGCCGTCGCGCGGGGCGATCGCGGCGCCGATGTTCATCCCGATGCCCGGCTCGGTGTCACCGCCGAGATACAGGATCGCCAGTTCCTCGAAGGCGAGCGCGCGGCGGCATCCGAGGAAGAAGCAGCGCAGCATATAGCCCAGCGACGCCGCGTCGCCGCCCTTCGCCTCGGCCAGCGCCACGCCGAGGTCCTGGGCATGGACGAGGTCAGTCACCTGCTGGCTGCGGATGCGCGCGGCCAGAGCCTGGCGCGTGCCGGTAGGGTCGCGCAGGTAGAGCAGCATGTCGAGCAGGTTGTCCTCCTCGCGCTGGCGCAACAGGGCCGACAACTCGCCCATCAGGCATTGGCTGCCCCCCTCCGGCAGGGCCGGCAGATGGTCGGCAATGGCCTCCAGGCGATCGCAAAGCTCGCGAAGCCGCGCATGCTCGGCGATCCTGCTGTGGATGCGCCCCGCCAGGCTGGCCTGCCGATGGCTGTCGCTTTGGCCCGTCAATCGCACATTCCCTCTCGAAGCCTGCGGTATCGCCCGCGGGATTCGCGCTCGCCTTGACCTCGATCAAGGAATCCGGACCGCGCGAGGATTATCCACGCGCCATGGACGATGCCGCCCCCCGCCTTCCGCTCGCGCTCGCCGAGGCCCGCGTGCCCCGCTACACGAGCTATCCCACGGCGGCGCAGTTCGGCGCGCTCGACGAGGCGAGCTGGCGCCGGTGGATGCGCGAGGGCATCGCCCCCACCGATCCACTGTCGCTTTATGTCCATGTGCCCTTCTGCCGCGACCTCTGCTGGTATTGCGCCTGCCACGCCAAGGCGACGCGCTCGGCCGAGCGGATCGCCGCCTATGCCGACGCGCTGCTCGCCGAGGCCGCGCTGCTGGCGGAGGCCGCGCCGGCCCATGGCGGCATCGCGCATCTGCATCTGGGCGGCGGCACGCCCTCGATCCTGGGCGACCGCCATCTCGCCCGACTGATGGACGCGCTGCATCGGCGCTTCGGCCTGCGCGCCGGCGCGGAGATCGCCATCGAGCTCGATCCACGTACGCTGGACGATGCGATGGCGGACGCGCTGGGCCTGATGGGGTTCACCCGCGCGAGCCTCGGCGTGCAGGACATCCATCCGGCGGTCCAGGCCGGCATCGGCCGCCCCCAGCCGGCGGTGCTGGTGGAGACCGCGATGGCGCGACTGCACCGCGCGGGCATCGGCGCGGTGAATATCGACCTGATGTATGGCCTGCCCCACCAGACCGCCGAGCATGTCGCGGCCAGTGCGCGCTTCGCCGCCTCGCTCGGCGCCGACCGGATCGCGGTCTTCGGCTATGCGCATGTGCCCTGGATGAAGCCGCAGCAGAAGGCGATCGACGCCGCCGCCCTGCCGGATGCCGGCGCGCGCCTCGAGCAGGCGGAGGCGGCCGAAGCGGTGCTGAAGCAGGCGGGCTACATCGCCCTCGGCCTCGACCATTTCGGCCGCCTCGGCGACCCGCTGACCACGGCGGCGCTGGAGGGCCGGCTGCGCCGCAACTTCCAGGGCTATACGACGGATACGGCCCCCGCCTTGCTGGGCTTGGGCGCCTCGTCGATCGGCTCTCTGCCGGGCGGCTTCGGCCAGAACATCACCGATGAGCGGCGTTGGGCCGAGGCCATCGTGGAAGGGCGCCTGCCCATCGCGCGCGGCGTCGCCGTCACCCTCGACGACCGGCTGCGCGCGCGCCTCATCGAGCGGCTGATGTGCGACTTCGCGCTCGACCTGCGCGAGGCCTCGCCGCAGGCCCAGGACATCCTGCGCGAGGCCGCCGCGCGCATGGACGGGCTGGAAGCCGAAGGCCTGGTCCGGCGAGACGGGCTGCGGCTCACCGTGACGTCAGCCGGCAGCCGCTTCGTGCGGCAGGTCGCCGCCTGCTTCGACGCCTATCTGACCGCCTCGTCCACCCGCCATTCCAGTGCCGTCTGACGTCACTCCACCTGGATGCCAAGGCGGCGGATCAACTCGGACCAGCGGATCAGTTCCGATTGCGTGAAGGCCGCGAGCTCCGCGGGGTCCATATAGGCTGGGGTCGTGCCGCTCTCCTCCGAGCGACGCCGGAAGACGGGATCCGCGGTGACCTGGCGGATCGCCTCCGAGAGGCGATTGACCACCGGCGGCGGCGTATCGGCGGGGGCATAGACGGCAAACCAGGCCTCCAGCTCGAGCTCGCCGAACCCGGCCTCGGCGGTCGTCGGGATATCCGGCAACATCGTATGGCGGCTGGGGGATGCGAGCGCGAGCGCACGGACCGCTCCGTCCCGGAGCAGGCCGACAACCGCCGGCGGGGTCGTGATCATCAGGTCGACGGTCCCTGCGACCAGGTCGTTCATCGCCGGGCCCGCCCCGCGATAGGGGACGTGGAGCATCGGCGCACCGACCATGCCCGCCAACCACTCGCCGCCGATATGCTGGATCGAGCCGGCGCCGGACGACGCGTAGGTCAACCGTCCCGGGTTCCGCCGCGCATAGTCCGCCAGCTCGGCGAGGGTCCTGACCGGGAGGTCCTTGCGGACGACGATGACATGCGGCGCGCGCAGCACCAAAGCGACGGGCGCGAAACTCCGGACCGGGTCCCAGGCCAGATTGGGGAAAAGGGCCGGGAAGGCCACATGCGTTCCGGAATAGGCCAGCAGCACCGTATACCCATTCGGTGCAGCGCGGGCGACGGCGGTGGCCGCGACACTCCCGCCCCCTCCCACCCGGTTCTCCACGACGAAGGCTTGGCCGAGGACGCGGGTCAGACCTTCGCCGAGAAGCCGCGCGGCGAAGTCGCCTCCCCCGCCGGGTGCCGCGGGCACCACGATCGTGACGGACCGATCCGGATAGCGCGTCTCCTGCGCCGTCGCGCTGCGGACGCTCGCCGCCGCGGCCAGCAGCGTCGCCATGCGCCTCGTCGTCGTCAACATGCTCGTCGTTCCTTCCCGTCCGCGTTTTGGGTGCGCGGTCTTCGCGCGATCTGACGCCGCCAGAGGACCGGCGGCAAGGCGCTTGATGGACCGGTCGATCAACCGAAAGCGCCGGAGCGGCGCCAGCGCACCCGGCTGTGCCGCAACCCGAGCGATGCCAGCATCCCCGCCATGCGGAGCGGGGCGCCGATCCCCTCCACGACGGGCACGCCGACCTGCCTCTCGACCCAGGCCGGATCGAGCAGGACCGGGCATTGCGTGACGCCCATGGCGAGGATCACGTCGCAGCCGTCCTCGCGCACGAGTTTGCGCGCCACCTGCACGAAAGCCTCGCCCATGGCCGCGGCATTGGCGCTGATATCCGGCAGGTCGAAGCCGGTCGCACGCCAGCCTGCCATCTTGTCCTCCATCCCGTGGCGGCGGACGATCGCGCGGAGCATCGGGATGAGGTTGTCGTGGTAGACGACCGCGCCGAAGCGGTCGCCGAGCAGGCTGGCGACGTGCAGCATGGCTTCGGTCGGCGCGATGACCGGGATGTCCACGACGCTGCGGCCCCCGTCCACACCGAGATCGAGCGTGCCCAGGGGCACCACCGCGTCGTAACCCTCGCGCTCCGCCTCTCGATAGGCAGCGATGAAGCTCGGCGCCGCGAGCTGCACTTCGGCGGGCGTCAGGCCATGGACAAACGGCGTCGCGGCCGCGCGCACGATGCCGATCTGGAGGTCGGACGTGGCGTAGGAGAGCGCAGCCGCCTCGCGTTTGCGGAACTCCTCCTCGGGGTAGTCGCCGATGACGAAGGCCACGCGAACGGGCCGGGGTCCGCCATGCGCGCGGGCGGTGGCGGAAGGAGCGACGGCGTCGCGAGATTCTGGCGTTTCCATGCGCCGCATCATGCCCCCGTCGCAACGGGTTAGACAGGGGACGCCCGGGTCAGGTCTCGATCGCCGTCATTACCCGCGCCAGCTTGTCCGGATTTCGGGTGATGTAGATGGCGGTGATCCGCCCCTCCTCGATCGCCAGGGCCGTCGTCTGCACGATCCCGCGCTCCAGGCTGACATAGCCCGGCAGGCCGTCGATCCACTGCGGCTGCACCAGCACCGAGGGACGGCCCTTGCGCGCCAGGCCCTGGAACAGCCGCAACACCTTCGCCAGCCCGAGGATCGGATTGCGGAAGGCCAGCACCTTGCCGCCGCCATCCGCTTGCAGCGTCACATTCTCCGCCAGCAGAACGCGCAGGGCCGCGAGATCACCGCTGTGCGACGCGGCGTAGAAGGCCCTGGCGATGCGGTCCCCCTCCTCGCGGGGCACCGGATAGCGGGGCCGTGCCTCGCGCAGATGCTGGCGCGCCCGCACGGCGAGCTGGCGCACGCTGGCGGGTTGGCGATCGAGCGTAGTCGCGACCTCGTCCAGCGGCACCCCGAAGACATCGTGCAGGAGGAAGGCCGCGCGCTCCAGGGGCGAGAGGCGCTCCAGCGCCAGCATCAACGTGAGGGTGAGCTCGTCGGGCCGCATCTCCTCCTCCTCATGGTCGTCGAGGATCGGCTCCGGAAGCCAGCTCCCGACATAGGTTTCGCGCCGGGCACGGGCGGATTTCATGGCGTCGAGGCAGAGATGCGTGACGGTGCGGGTGAGGAAGGCGGCAGGCTCGCGCACCTCCGCCTGCGCCACCCGGCTCCAGCGGAGCCAGGCGTCCTGCACCGCATCCTCGGCCTCGGCCATGGAGCCGAGCATGCGATAGGCGAAGCGCAGCAGCCGGGGCCGGTGCGCCTCGAAGGTGGTGGTCCCGGCGTCAGGCCGCGGCACGGGCCGGTTCCGCGGGGTGCGCGACGCGGAAGCCCACCTGCAGGCGATTCCAGGTGTTGATGACGCCGATGGCGAAGGTGAGGTTCACTTGCTCCGCTTCCGTGAACTGGGCCTTGAGGAGTTCGTAATCGGCATCCGGCGCACCGGTCTCGGCGACCAAAGTGAGGGCCTCGGTCCAGGTGAGGGCGGCGCGCTCACGGTCCGTATAGAGCGTGGATTCGCGCCAGGCGGGAAGCATATGGATGCGCATCTCGGTTTCGCCAGCCTTGCGCGCGTCGGTCGTGTGCATGTGCAGGCAGAAGGCGCAGCGGTTGATCTGCGAGGCGCGGATCTTCACCAGTTCCAGGAGGCTATGCTCGAGGCCGTTGGCAACGGTGGCGGACAGCGCCAGCATCGCCTTCACGGTGTCGGGAGCGGCCTTGGCGGGATTTTTCATACGAGGGGTCATGGTCTTCTCCTTGAGCGCGAAGGGCGCGCTTGCAGACAGGACGAGACGGCGGGGCGGAATGTGACACGCGCGCACCCAGCTGAGCCCCGCTAAGCCGCATATTCCGCTTTCCTGCCACGCCCGCGACGACCTAGCATCCGCCCGGCACGGCCCGACACAGGGCCGGCCTCGGGGATTTCGCCATGTCCGTCACATCGCTCTCGCGTCGCGACCTCACGCTCCTTCTTGGCGCCACCGCGGCCACCCTGCCCTTGCTGCCGGGCGGCCAGGCGCTGGCCCAGGCGCGTGGCAACACCCTCGTCATCGGGCTCGACATCTCGGACACCGTCACCTTCGATCCGGTGAAGCAGTCGCAATACACGCCGCCAATGACGCTGGCCGCCTGCTACGACAGCCTGATGACGCTGGAGCGGGATGACCTCATCAATCCCAAGCCGTCCCTCGCCTCCGCCTGGGCGCGCACGCCGGACGGCAATGGCTGGCGCTTCACGCTGCGCCAGGGCGTGCGCTTCGCCAGCGGCGCCGCGATGACGGCGGAGGACGTGAAGTTCTCCTTCGACCGCATCCTCGGCATGCAGGACCAGACGCAGCAATACATCAAGGCGGTCGACCGCGTGGAGGTGGTGGACGCGCAGACCGTCGACTTCATCCTGAACTCGCCCAACGCGCCCGTGCTGCCGATCTTCTGCAATCCCGGCTGCGGAATTTCGGAGAAGGCCGTGGTGGAGCGCCAGGGCGGCATCGGCGGGCCGACCGCGAAGGAGGCGGACCGCGCGACCGAATGGCTGAACGGCAACTCGGCCGGCACCGGGCCGTATCGCCTCCTGCGCTGGGAGCGTAACTCGCAGATCCAGCTCCAGCGCAACCCGAACTACTGGGGCCAGCAGCCCGCCTTCGAGCGCGTGATCATCCGCCATCTCTCCGACAGCGCGGCCCAGCTGCTCGCCGTCCGGCGCGGCGACGTGCATGCGGCCTTCAACCTGATCCCCGAGCAGATCGCCACGCTGCGCAACGATGCGAATGTGCGGATGGAACGGCTGCCGAGCCTCGACTTCGTCTACATGGCCGTAACGCAGAACGGCGCCGCCAATCCCGCTTTGGCGAAGAAGGAGGCGCGTCAGGCCATCGGCCACGCCATCGACTATGACGGCATCATCAACAACCTGCTCGGCGGCGTCGCGCTGCGCCCGGCGCATTTCCTGCCCATCGGCGTGAACGGCAGCACGGAGCAGGTCGCGCGCGAGATCGGCTACAAGCAGGATCTGGGCCGCGCGCGGCAGCTGCTGCAGCAGGCCGGCGTGCCGGACGGCTTCGAGATGGAGATCGCCTATGGCAACGCGGCCGTGGCCGGCATCTCCTACCAGGTGCTGGGTCAGAAGCTGCAATCCGATCTCGCGCGCGTCGGCATCCGCGTCCGGTTGAATCCGATGGATCAGGTGAACATTCGCACCACCTATACGCAGGGCCGCGCGGCCGGCGGCGTGCTCACCTTCTGGAACCCGCCCGCCGTCTGCAACGACCTCTGGGCCAGCGCGGTGGTGGAGCGGGTGGCGCGGCGCGTCCACTGGCCCGTGCCGCCGGAGATGATCGCCCTCGTGAAACAGGCGTCGGAGGAGCAGAACCTCGACACCGCGGCGAACCTCTGGATCGAGTGGCAGCGCAAGATGGTGGACGAGGCCCACCACTTCATCCTCTTCCAGCCGATCTACCAGATCGCCGTGCGCAACAATATCCGCGGCTTCCCGCTGACCGCCGCGGGATGGCAGCTCGAGATGGCGCATGTGACGCCGGCATAGGGACCACCGCCTTGGTGCGATACATCGCGACCCGCCTGGTTTCCGCCGTCGCGATGGCGATCCTCGCCAGCCTGGTGGTCTTCCTCATCTCCGCGCTGGTGCCGGGCGATCCGGTGCTGGCGCAGCTCGGCGACATCCAGGCCTCCAACCCGCAGACGGTGCTGGAATGGCGCGCGAAATGGGGCCTCGATCTGCCGCTCTGGGAACGCTACGGCATCTTCCTGAAGGGGCTGGCCCAGGGCGACCTCGGCATCTCCATCGCCACGCGACGGCCCGTGCTGGACGACATCGTGCAATACGCGCCGGCGACGGTGGAGCTCGCCACCATCGCCTTCCTGCTGGCGATCGGCATCGGCATTCCCCTCGGAATCGCGGCCGCCGTCTGGCGCGACAGCTGGGTGGATTCGCTGGCGCGCGCCATCTCGCTGCTGGGCGTCTCGGCGCCGACCTTCTGGCTCGCCTTCATCATGCTGGCGATCTTCTATGGCTGGCTCGGCTGGGCGCCGGGTCCGGGGCGGATGGACCCCATCGCCTTCCCGCCCGAGGGGCCGACCGGCCTCTTCCTGATCGACACGCTGCTGGCCGGCGATGCGGAGGCCTGGTGGGACGCGGCCGCGCATCTCGTACTACCGGCCGTCGTGCTGGCGGCGGCGACGATCGGGCTGATCACGCGCACGACGCGCGCCGCGATGCTCGACGCGCTGGGCCAGGACTTCGTGCGCGTGGCCCGCGCCAAGGGCCTGCGCGGGCGCGCCGTCGTGCTGCGCCACGCGCTGCCCAATGCGCTGGTGCCGGTGGTGACGCTGGGCGGCCTCGCCTATGCGAACCTTCTGGCGGGCGCGGTGATGACGGAGACCGTGTTCTCCTGGCCCGGCCTTGGCCGCTACACCTTCCGCTCCGCCGCCGCGCTCGATTTTCCGGCGATCATGGGGATCACGCTGGTCGTCTCGGCCACCTATCTGCTCGTGAACCTGCTGGTGGATCTCTCCTACGCCGCGCTCGACCCGCGGGTGCGGCGTTGAGCGCCACCGCCCTCGCCATGCCGGCGACACGCCCGCGCTGGCGCCGGCGGTTGCGGCGCTACGGCCCGGCCTGGGTGGGCGGCGCGATTGTGCTCGCCTGGATCCTGGTCGCGCTCCTGGCCCCGCTCATCGCGCCCTATCCGCCGCATGTGCAGGACATCGTGAACCGCCTCGCGCCACCCTCGGCCGCGCATTGGCTCGGCACCGACGTGCTGGGGCGCGACGTGCTTTCAAGGCTGATCTACGGCGCGCGCCTCTCGCTCTTGGCGGGCTTCTCCGTGGTGCTGCTGGGGGCGGCGATCGGCGTCACGGTCGGCATCGTCGCGGCCTGGGCGCGCGGCTTCGTGGACGAGGCGCTGATGCGCTTCACCGATCTCGTTTTGTGTTTTCCGCCGATCATCCTGGCGCTGGCCATCGCCGCCGCGCTGGGCATCGGCAGCACCAACACCATCCTGGCGATGCTCATCGTCTGGTGGCCGAAATTCGCGCGCCTTGCCCGCGCGCTGGCCCTCGTGCAGCGTAGCCAGGAATATGTCGAGGCCGCGACGGTGCTGGGGCTGAAGCCCGTGCGCATCCTCGGCCGCCATATCCTGCCCAATACGCTGGGGCCGCTCGCCGTGCTCGTCACGCTCGATCTCGGCAACGCCATCCTGACCTTCGCGGGCCTGTCCTTCCTCGGCCTCGGCGTGGTGCCGCCCACGCCGGAATGGGGCTCCATGGTGGCCGAGGGGCGCGAGCTGGTGGAGCAATGGTGGGTCGCCGCCTTCCCCCGGCCTCGCCATCCTCACCGTCGTCGTCGGCTTCAACTTCCTGGGCGACGGGCTGCGCGACTGGCTCGATCCGCGGATGCGCGGACATTGAGGGATCCGGGCACGCTCCCCGTGCTGGAGGTGGAGGATCTGCGGACGGTCTTCCTCACCGATGCCGGCGCCGTGCGCGCGGTGGACGGCGTCACCTTCGCCGTCGGCCCCGGCGAGACGCTGGGCATCGTGGGGCGAAAGCGGCTCGGGCAAGAGCGTGACGGCGCTTTCGCTGATGCGCCTGCTGGAGGAACCCGCGCGCATCATCGGCGGCTCCATCCGCTTCCAGGGCCGCGACGTGCTGGAGATGTCCGGCGAGGAGCTGCGCAACTGGCGGGGCGACCGCGCGGCCATGGTCTTCCAGGACCCGATGACCGGGCTGAACCCGGTCATCCGCATCCTGCGCCAGGTGACCGAGCACATGGTCTCCCACGGCCGCCAGACGCCGGCCCAAGCGAAGCCGCGCGCGGTGGAGCTGCTGCGGCGGATGGGCGTGGCGGCGCCCGAGCGCGCGGCGGCCTCCTTCCCGCATCAGTTCTCGGGCGGCATGCGCCAGCGCGTGATGCTGGCCATCGGCGTGGCGAACGACCCCGCGCTGCTCATCGCCGACGAGCCGACGACGGCGCTGGACGTCACCATCCAGGCGCAGATCCTCGACCCTCATGCGCGGGCTTAACCAAGAATTCGGCACGGCCATCGTGCTCATCTCGCACGACCTCGGCGTCATCGGCACGGTCTGCCGGCGCGTGGCGGTGATGTATGCGGGCGAGATCGTGGAGGAGGCCGAGACGGCGGCGGTCCTCACCGATCCGCGCCACCCCTATGCCTGGGCGCTGGTCAACGCCGTCCCGCGGCTCGACAGCCCGGCGGGCGCGCGCCTCGTCTCGATCGAGGGCGGCCCGCCCAGCGCGCTCGACCCACCGCCCGGCTGCCGCTTCGCCGCGCGCTGCCCCTTCCGGATCGCGCGCTGCGACACCGACCATCCGCCGCTGATGGAGGTCGCGCCCGGCCGCCGCGCGCGTTGCTGGGTGACGATGGACGGCAGCCCCCTGCCCCCGCCGCCCATCGCCGCCGAGGCCGCCTTGCGCAGACCCGCGCCGGAGGAGCGTCCGCTGCTGGAAGCGCATGACCTCGTGAAGCACTTCCCGCTGGGGCGGATCGGCTTCTTCGGCCCGAAGCCCGTCGTGCATGCCGTGAACGGCGTCGACCTGCGGCTGCGCCGGGGCGAGGCGCTGGGCATCGTGGGCGAAAGCGGCTGCGGCAAGTCCACCCTCGCGCGGCTGGTGACGCGGCTGCATGCGCCGACCTCCGGAACGCTGCGCTTCGATGGGCAGGACATCACGGACTTCACCGCCGCCCAGATGCGGCCGCTGCGGCCGCGCATCGGCATGATCTTCCAGGATCCCTACGCCTCGCTCAATCCGCGCATGACGGTCGGCGCCGCGCTGGCCGAGCCGTTGCTGGCCCATGGCCGCGTCGCGACGAAGGCCGAGGCGCGCGAGCGCGTGCTGGAGCTGATGTCCACCGTCGGCCTCAAGCCGGAATGGGCGGAGCGCTTCCCGCATGAGTTCTCCGGCGGGCAGCGGCAGCGCGTCTCCATCGCGCGCGCGCTGGCGCTGGAGCCGGATCTGGTGGTCGCGGACGAGCCGGTCTCGGCGCTCGACGTGAACGTACAGGCGCAGGTGCTGAACCTGATGCTGGACCTGCGCGAGCGGCTGGGCCTGTCATACCTTTTCATCGCGCACGACCTCGCCGTGGTGCGCGCCTTCTGCGATCGCGTGGCGGTGATGTATCTCGGCCGCATCGTCGAGGAAGGCCCGGCGCAGGCGCTGTTCGCGCAACCGCTGCACCCCTACACCGTGGCGCTGACCTCCGCCGTTCCGGAGCCGGGCCGCGAGCGCGTCGTGCTGGCGGGCGAGCCGCCCTCGACGCTGTCGCTGCCCGCCGGATGCGCCTTCCGCGCGCGATGCCCCGTGGCGCGGCCGATCTGTTCCGAGGAGCGCCCTCCGCTCGTGCCGGCGAGTCCCGCACGTCTCGTGGCCTGCCATTTCCCCGGCGCTTTCGTCGTCTGAGGGAAAGGCTCCCGCCTCTCCTCAATGCCCCCAGAGCGAGTCCGCGCCGCGCTTCACCATGAAGAGCGCGAAGGCGATGCTGACGAGCGTCAGCCCCGTGCCGAAAAGCGACATCCCCACATCCTGCGCCCGCGCGATGGCGAAGAGGCCGAGGATGGCCAGCGCGAAGGAGCCGGCGAGATAGACGCAGCGGCTCACGGGGAATCCGATGGCGGGCATTTGGGGGTCTCCTGGTTGTCGTCGAAAAGGATGCGGGCGGCGGCGCCATCGGGGTCTTCATACTGACCGTTGCGCAGCGTCCAGCCGAAGAAGGCCAGCGCCATGAGGCCGAGGCCGAGGGCCAGCGGCACGAGCACGGCCAACGCGTTCATGCGTCCCTCCCCGCGCGCAGCGAGTTGAGGATCACAATGAGCGAGGACGAGGCCATCACCACCGCCGCGAGAAGCGGCGTCACGAAGCCGAGCACGGCCATGGGCACCGCCACCGCGTTATAGGTCAGGCTGAAGCCGATGTTCTGCCGTGCGAGGGACTGCGCCCGGCGCGCCGTCGCGATCGCGGCGGGCAGGGCCGACAGCCCCTCCGCGCGCAGCACGAGATCCGCCGCGGCCTGGGCGAGATCGGTGCTGCCGGCAGGGCTGGCGGAGGCATGCGCGAGGGCGAGGGCCGCCGCGTCGTTGATCCCGTCGCCGAGCATCAGCGGCCGGCGCCCCTGCGCGCGAAGTTCCTCGATCCGCGCGGCCTTGTCGGCTGGCGTGACGCCGGCCCGCCAATGGTCGATGCCCAGCGCCCCAGCCGCCTGCGCGACGGCCGAGGGGGCGTCGCCGGAGAGGAGTTCCACCTCCAGGCCGAGCTTCCGCAGCGCCGCCACGGCCTCGGCCGCATCGGGGCGCAGCGGGTCGACGAAGCGGAAGGCCACCGGCTCGGCCGCCGCGCCGGCGCGATACCACAGCGAGGGGCCGGCTTCCGCCGTGGCCGGCACGCCGCAGAAGGCCGCGCTGCCCAGCAGAGCGCCCTCGCGCCGCAAGCCGGCGCCAGGGATCTCGACGACACCCTCGGCCGCCTGAACGGGCGTCTTGCAGGCCGCGACCAGCGCACGGGCCAGCGGGTGCCGGCTGCTCGCCGCCAATGCCGCCGCCGCTTCCAGAACGCCTTCCGGTCGGGCCGGATCGGGCAGCAATTCCGGCCGCCCCGTGGTGAGCGTGCCGGTCTTGTCCAGCACCGCCACGTCGCAAGCCGCGAGCCGCTCGAGCGCCGTTGGCGAGCCCACCAGAACTCCGCGCCGGAACAGCGCGCCGACCGAGACCACCTGCACGGCCGGCACCGCGATGGCCAGGCCACAGGGGCAGGTCACGATGAGCGCCGCCACCGCCGGCACCAGCGCCTCCTGCCAGGACAGCCCGACGCCGAGCCACCAGCCCAGGAAGGTCATCAGGGCCACGACATGCGCGACGGGCACATAGATGCGCGCCGCGCGATCGGCGATGGAGACATAGCGGCCGCGCGATTGCTCCGCGCGCTCCAGCAGGCGCGACACTGCGGCCAGCGAACCTTCGGAGGCGGCCGCCGTCACGCGCTGTATCAACGCCGCGCCAAGATTCACCGCGCCCGCCGGCAGCGCTTCGCCACGGGTGAAGTTGCGCGGCAGGCTCTCGCCCGTGGTCGCGGCGGTGTCGAGCAGCGCCTCGCCCTCCTCCAGCGCGCCGTCGAGCGCGAGGCGTTCCCCAGGCGCGACCAGCAGGCGCTCGCCGGGGCGGATATGCTCCGCGCCAATGCGCTGCGCGGTGCCGTCGGGCGCGAGGCGCGTCACCTCGGCGGTTTGCAGCGCCAGGAGCTCGGCGCAGGCCTGGCGGGCACGGCGGCGCGCGGCGCGATCCAGCAGGCGTCCGGCCAGCAGCAAGGCCAGCAGCGCCGTCGCGCCGTCGAACCAGGTGAAGGGGCCGTTGCGCAGCGCTTCCGACAGGCTCATGGCCGTGGTCGCGAGCACGCCGAGCGAGACGGCCATGTCCATGTTCAAGCGGCCCGCGCGCAGGGCGGAAAGGGCCGAGCGGTAGAAGGGCATGCCCGCGACCAGCACCACCGGCATGGCGATGAGCGCGGCCAGCCAATGCATCAGCGCGCGCGTCGCCTCGCCCATGTCGCTGCCGACCCAGACGGCGACGGAGAGCATCATCACGTTGGAGACGCCGAAGGCGGCCAGGCCGAGGGCGCGGGTCAGCGCCTTTTCCTCGGCGTCCTCGGTGGCGCGCAGGCAGGCGGCGGACCAGGGTGCGACGCGAAAGCCGAGCCGCGCGACGATGCCGATTAGATCCTCCGCGCGCGAGGCGGGACCGCGCCAGGTGAGGGTGAGACGCCGCGCCGTGAGGCTGGCGCGCGCACGCAGGACGTCGGGCTCCATGGCCAGCGCCTGCTCGACCAGCCAGACGCAGGCGCCGCAGGTGAGGCCCGCGACCATCAGCTCCAGCCGATGCTCCGCGCCGTCGCGCAGCGGCACCGCGCGCGCGGAAAAGTCGACAGGGGGCAGCGGGACGGGCCGCAGATCGGCGATGGCCTCGCGGCGGCGATAGAACGCATCCAGGCCAAGGCCGGAGATCAGCGCGGCCGCGCCCTCGCAGCCCGTGCAGCAGAAACGCCCCAGGTCCGCCGGGACCGGCGCGCCGCAATGGGCGCAGCCAGCCACGGAAGCGCGCGGCGTCTCGACCTCGATCCGGGCCGGAAGGGCGTTCACGGGAAGGTCAGCCTTTCACGCAGTTCCAGACGATCCGTCCCGCGCGTCACGGTCAGCACGGCCTCCCAGGCACCCGGGGCCGGAACCGCCGCCGCGGCGCGCCAGCCACCCGGCGCGGACGGCTGAAATTCCAGCGGAAGCGAGGTGCGCTCCAGCGGCCGCTGCAGGCGGCCGGTAACCACCGCATCGGCCGGAAGCGGCGTGCCATCGGCCTGGCGCAGGGCGATCACCACGAGGTCATCGGCCCGCGCGATCCGCCCGCTCCAGCCCAGAGCCCGCTGCCGCGCGGCCTCGGCCAGTACATCGCCATAGCCGAGCCCACGGTCATAGGAGCCGGTCGTCGTGATGCCGGTGAAGGTCGTCACCGCCGCCGTGATGAGCACGGCATTCACCGCGACCACCACGCCGAAACCACCCACGAAGACCCAGGGAATCCAGCGGCCGCGCGGCAGCGTCGTCGTCATGATCTCGGCCTCAGGAAGGAGGTGGTGGCGACTGCGCGCGGGGCGCTGCCATCGGTGGGAAGAAGGCGGATCGTCACCGGCGTGCCCTCTTCGGCCGGCAGCGCGTAATGCGGCGTGGTGACGAAGAGGCGGAACTCGGCGACGCCGTCCGGGCGGGTGCTCACCAAGGGCAGGCCCGATGCGTCCTGCCGCGTCACATCCAGCACCTGCCAGACGGTACCGGAGGGCAGCCCTTCGACGGAGACCGCGAGGGCCTCAACGGCATGCCGGTGATCGGCGAGCTTCAGCGTGTAGCTGTTGCGGATGCCGCCATCGGCGAGGCGGACATAAAGCGGCGCACGGTCACGCAGCACCTCCAGCGAGAGCGGCTGGCGGATCGCCAAGCCGATCAGCATGGCCAGCACGATGCCGGCCATGGCCGCGACATAGACCCAGGTGCGGGCACGCAGTAGCAGCACCGGCTCGCGCGCCTTCATGCCCGCGGCGCAGCGCGCCGGGCCGGGCGGGATGGACATCGTCGCGGCATCGGCGGCCGCGAGGTTGCCGACAGTCTCGAAGGCGATCAGGCCTTCGGGGCGACCGAGCTTCGTCATGATGCCGTCGCAGGCGTCGATGCAGAGGCCGCAATTGATGCAGGCCATCTGCATGCCGTCACGGATGTCCACCCCGGTCGGGCAGACGTTCACGCAGGCGCGGCAGTCCACGCAGTCGCCGGCGGCGGGATCATGCGCCTTGCCGCGCGGCTCGCCGCGCCAGTCGCGGTAGGAGACGGCGAGGCTGTCGGAATCCAGCATCGCGGCCTGGAAGCGCGGCCAGGGGCACATATAGGTGCAGACCTGCTCGCGCGCCCAACCGGCGAGCACATAGGTGGTGAGGGTGAAAAGGGCCGCGAAGCCCAGGATCGTGGCGGAGACGTTCAGCGACACGAGGTCGCGCGCCAGGGTCGGCGCATCGGTGAAGTACATCACCCAGGCGCCGCCTGTGGCCACCGAGATGGCCAGCCAGGCGGCGTGCTTGCCGAGCTTGCGGCCCCGATCCGCGAGGCTCCAGCGCGCCTTCTGGTCGCGGCGCATGCGGGCGTTGCGATCGCCCTCGATCCAGCGTTCGACGAGCATGAACAGGTCGGTCCAGACCGTCTGCGGGCAGGCGAAGCCGCACCAGACGCGGCCATAGAGCGCGGTCGCCGCGAAGATCGCGATGGCGCCGAGCAGCAGCAGGCCGGTGAGGTAGTAGATCTCCTGCGGCCAGATCTCGAGCGCGAAGAAGAACAGCCGCCCACGCCCGATATCCACGAGGATGGCCTGGTCCGGCTGGTCCGGGCCACGATCCCAGCGCAGCCAGGGCAGCAGGTAGTATAGCCCGAGGCAGGCGATGAGGATCGCCCATTTCGCGCGCCGCACCCGCCCCTGGACCGCCTGCGGATAGACCCGCACGCGGTCCGCATAGAGAGGCTGGTCGCGGTCGTCGGGCGCGAGGGCCTCGGGCTTGTCCATCTTGCTCATCTCGCTACTGCTCGGTGCCGCCCAGGCTGTGCAGGTAGATGACGAGCATGCGGATGGTCGCCGCATCCAGGCGCGTCTCCCAGGACGGCATCACGCCGCCACGACCCATGGCGACGGTGCGCAGAATGCTCGCGCGGTCGCCGCCATAGAGCCAGACGCGGTCATCCAGGCGCGGGGCGCCCATCTCGCGGCTGCCCTGGCCACGCTCGCCATGGCAGCTCACGCAGTTCTCGGCGAAGACGGCCGCGCCCCTGGCGGCGGCCGCCGCATCCGTCGAGCGCCCGTCCAGCGAGAGCACATGCTCGGTCACGTCGCTCGCCTGCGCGGCGGTGATCATGCCGTCCGCCACGAAGCGCGGCATGAGCGAGTAGTGCGTCGCGTCGTCATCGGGCGCGCGAATGCCGTGGCGGATGGTCTGCTCGATGGCGTCGAGGCCGCCGCCCCAGAGCCATTCGTCATCGGCCAGGCTCGGGAAGCCAGGAGCGCCCTGCCCGCCCGCGCCGTGGCAGCCCGCACAGCTATTAGCGAAGGCGACGCGGCCACCGGCCATGGCGAAGCCGCGCAGATCGGGGTCGGCGAGGATCTGCGCCGGCGTCGCCGCGCGCAGCCGGGCCAGCATGGGCTCGATCGCCGCGGCATGCTCGGCGCGATCCTGCTCCGCCGCGCCGCGCGTGGTGTGGCCGAGCAGACCCGTGGCGCCCGTCATGGGCAAGGCGGGATAGAGCACCACCCAGACCGCCGCGAAGGCGATGCAGGCATAGAAGGTCCAGAGCCACCACCTGGGCAGCGGCGTGTTGAGCTCGCGGATGCCGTCCCACTCATGGCCCGTCGTGGTCTGGCCAGTCACCGCGTCCAGATCGGCGGCGTCGCGCTCGGAATGATTGTCCATCTCGCGGATCCCTAATCGGCGTCGCGCAGCGGGATTTGCCGCGCGCGCTCGAAACGCTCCCGCCGGGCCGGGCGGAAGGCCCAGACCAGAATCCCGGTGAAGAGCACGAAGAACCAGATGACCCAGGCGGTGGTCAGCAGGCTGTGGAACTGGTGGATGTCCATGTCGGGCCCCTTACTGCTGCCGCAGCCGCTCGGGCGTGACCTCGGAGAAGTCCACGAGGGTGCCGAGCATCTGCAGATAGGCGACGACCGCATCCATCTCGGTGATGGTTCGGGCATTGCCGTCGGGATCCATTTGCCGGGCGCGGGCGTAGCGCGTGGCGAAGGCAGTGCCGTCTTCGGCGGGGCGTGCCTGCGCCTGGAGATCGGCGGCGGCATTGGCCACCATCTCCTCGGTATAGGGCACGCCGAGGGCCCGCTGCGTCGCCAGCTGCTCGCGGATATTCGCGTAGTTCAGCGGGCGGTCGAGGAAGGCGTAGCTGGGCATGACGCTCTCGGGCACGAGATCACGCGGCGCGCGCAGGTGCAGCACCTGCCACTCGTCCGAGTAGCGGCCGCCGACGCGGGCCAGGTCGGGGCCCGTGCGCTTGCTGCCCCATTGGAAGGGACGGTCGTACATGCTCTCGGCCGCGAGGCTGTAGTGGCCGTAGCGCTCGCGCTCGTCGCGGAAGGGACGCACCATCTGGCTGTGGCAGGTGTAGCAGCCCTCGCGCACATAGATATCGCGCCCCGCGAGCTCGAGCGGCGTGTAGGGGCGGATGCCGCCCACGCGCTCGATCGTGCTCTCGATGGTGAAGAGCGGGATCACCTGGACGAGCCCGCCGATCGAGATGGTGATCAGCGTCAGCACGCCGAACAGGATGAGGTTCCGCTCGATCCTGCTGTGGCTGAAACGAATTCCGAACATGGGATGCGCCTCCTCAGGCGGCCACGGGCGCGGCGGCCGGAAGGACGCCCCGCGGCGCCTCCACGGGAGCCCGCACGGTGCGGTACAGGTTGTAGGCCATCAGCAGGGCGCCGATGAGGAAGAGCACGCCGCCCATCGCGCGGATCACGTAGTAGGGATGCATCGCGGCGACCGACTCCACGAAGGAGTACTGGAGGAAGCCGAGGTGGTCGTAGGCGCGCCACATCAGGCCCTGCATGATGCCCGACACCCACATCGAGGTGATGTAGAGAAGGATGCCCAGCGTCGCGATCCAGAAGTGCCAGCTCGCGAGCTTGTTGGACCAGAGCATCGTGCGGCCCCACAGGCGCGGCACCAGCCAGTACAGCACACCGAAGGTGATGAAGCCGTTCCAGCCGAGCGCGCCGGAATGCACGTGGCCGATGGTCCAGTCGGTGTAGTGCGACAGCGAGTTGACGGCGCGGATCGACATCACCGGACCCTCGAAGGTCGCGATGCCGTAGAAGCCGAGCGCGGCGACGGAGAAGCGCAGGCCGGGATCGGTCCGCAGCTTGTCCCACGCGCCCGAGAGCGTCATCAGCCCGTTGATCATGCCGCCCCAGGAGGGCATCCACAGCATGATCGAGAACACCATGCCCAGCACCTGCGCCCAGTCGGGCAGCGCGGTGTGGTGCAGGTGGTGCGGGCCGGCCCAGATGTAGAGGAAGGTCAGTGCCCAGAAGTGCACGATCGACAGGCGGTAGGAGTAGATCGGCCGCTCCGCCTGCTTCGGGATGAAGTAGTACATCATCCCCAGGAAGCCGGCGGTCAGGAAGAAGCCCACCGCGTTGTGGCCATACCACCACTGGATCATCGCATCCTGCACGCCGGCCGCCGCGCCGTAGGACTTGGCGCCCGCGAAGGAAACCGGCAGCGCCATGTTGTTGCCGAGATGCAGCACGGCGACGGTGATGATGAAGGCGAGGAAGAACCAGTTGGCCACGTAGATATGCGGCTCCTCGCGCCGCAGGATCGTGCCGCCGTAGATGACGAGATAGGCCACCCAGACGAAGGTCAGCCAGAGATCCGCATACCACTCGGGCTCGGCGTATTCCTTGCCCTGGGTGACGCCCAGCAGATAGCCGGTGGCCGCGATCACGATGAAGAAGTTGTAGCCCCAGAAGAGGAACCAGCCCGCATCGTCGCCGCCCAGCAGCCGCGCGCGGCAGGTGCGCTGCACGACATAGAGGCTCGTCAGCAGCAGCGCGTTGCCGCCGAAGGCGAAGATCACCGCCGAGGTGTGCAGCGGGCGCAGGCGGCCGAAGGTCGTGTATTCGAGGCCGAGATTCAGCACCGGGAAGGCGAGCTGAAGGGCGATGTAGACGCCCACGAGAAAGCCCGCGATGCCCCAGAAGATGGTGGCGATCGCGAAGGCCTTCAGCGGCTCCTCGACATAGACGGGCTGCGGGCGTGCGGGGCGGTGCGCGACCGGCGGCAGGGCCGCGGCGGCGATCACGTCATGGGGCATGGTGAACTCCTGGCATGACGGTCTGATCGGCCCTTGCGGCGCGCGGCGCGTTGATTTGAATCAAGCGAGGCGCAGGGCGAGCGCGAGAAGCACGGCCGCGTTCGCCACCAGCGCGATCCCGCCGAAAAGACGCAGTCCCGCGCCGAAGCGCCGGCCGAAGAACCGACCTAACAGGGCGACGCCGGTGAGAGCCGGGGCGGTGCCGGCCACGAAGGCCAGCATGGCGATGGCGCCCGCGAGAGCACTGCCGCTCGCCGCCGCTGCCGCGAGTGCCGCGTAGAGCAGGCCACAGGGCAGCGCGGATAGCAGCAGGCCGATCAGGAAGCCGCGTCGAGGGCCGGGTGTCGCGCGCATCAGCCGGCCGAGGGGAGCCATGATCGGGATGGGCGGTTGGGCGAGATGCATCCGCAGCCTCGGCGGGAGCGGCAGGCTCGATGCCGCCTGGACCAGCATCAGCACAGCCGAGACCGTCAGCGGCACGGCGAGGAGCGACCTGGACAGACCCAGCGAGGCCAGTCCGACCGCCCCGCCCGCGGCTGCGCCCAGCGCGGCATATCCCACCGCGCGGCCCAGATGGTAGGGCAGGAGTTGAAAGCTCTTCGAGCCGGACTGCATCGTCTGGGCCATCACGAAAGGCCCGCACATTCCGGCGCAATGGGTGACGCCACCCGCGAGTCCCGCCAGCAACATCGCACCCGTCAGCGCGAGAATGCCGCCGGCGCCAAGCGCGGCCAGGTCGTGAAGGCAATCGGCGAGCATCCGGCTGCATGGCACGGACGCCACGCGGCCGGGTTGATGCAGATCAACGCGTGGACAGGGCCGGCTCCGCGTCCTGGATCAGTCGGCGCGGTCACGTGCCGGCAAACCTGTCCTGCAGCCTTCAGACAGTATCTAAAGAAAAATTTCCCTCAATAAACGAATCCATTATTTCTATTTTACCTCTCAATTCGTTATTCTATTTGGATATTTTATGTATTTATGTGATTTATATACCTTCATTGAAGGTATTTTCTCTGCCCTGGCCAGCGCCTTCGGCGACCAAGCACCACGACATCTTCTGTAACTAGCTGAAGGATGTTGACGTGAATGGATTCTGGGAAGGATACGTGCACTGACGGAATGAGGGTCAGATGACGGCGCGGATTTCCCTGGGACAAGCCAAAGCGCCACACGCAGGTATTGGCCAGGATACGGCTGGATCTCCTGTCACCAAGGCATGGCAGGCAGGTGAAAATCCGAAATCTCCGCATGATGCGTGACGCTATAAGCCCCCCACCAAACGGCGCGGAGCTGAAGAGAATGCGGAATCGGCCGAATCGCTTCTCTCGCAGCCTCGCCCTCGCTTTCATTCAAGGGTTTTCGAACTGGCCATGACCGAGGTCCGCCACCGCACGGTAAGCCTCGACCATGTGCAACTGCGCGTGATGCTCGTTCTCGTCGACGGCCCAATCACGATCGAGAACGTCGCCTGGCGCGCCGGTGTCGGAGCCTTCGCATCGTCGCCGCGCCCGTCGCGTCAGATCTCGGCCTGGTGGCGCAGCATCGTGAAGCGGATGCCGCCGGGTCTGATCACCTCCACCTGGCATCTGCCGAAGCACCAGCTGCTCTGGTCGCTCACGGGATTGGGCTCGGACGTGCTCCGGGAAACGATTCGCTCGGAACTGTCGAACGCCGCCTGATTCAGGCGCCGCACTTCTCGGGCCGATGCTTCCGCTCCGTCGAGGCCGGAAAGGCCGCCAGTTTCGCCGCCGGCCGGACGGGTCGCCGCACCAGCTCTCCGCTGCAATTCGGGCAGACCCCGCCCGGCAGCTTCGTCGCCACGCAATCGGCGCACCAGGTACATTCGAAGGAGCAGATCAGCGCGTCGCCGCTGTCCGGCGGCAGGTCGCGGTCGCAACACTCGCAATTCGGGCGCAGGCTCAGCATGGTTCTTGGCTCCTGGACGTTGTCGGGATTCATGGCGGACGGCCTATCGGCGCGTCAACCATTCGCCTCGCGGAGCTTGGCATTCGGCCCAACGTCCCGATTTCCCTGACGACGGGGAAAGGATCGCGCCCGGCCAAGCTTCGTCCGGGGTTGTAACCTGTGGCGCGCTCGCGCTTTCTTCCCGCGACGCAAAGGAGCCGGCATGACCACCCGCACCGAAACCGACAGCCTCGGCACGATCGAAATTCCCGAGGAGCGCCTCTGGGGCCCGCAGACCGAGCGCGCGCGCCGCCTCTTCGCCATCGGCAGCGAGCGCTTCTCGCCCCTGCTCATCAAGGCCGTGGGGCAGCAGAAATGGGCGGCCGCCGAGGCCAATGCCCATCTCGGCGAACTGCCGCTGCACATCGCCGACCCCATCCGCCAGGCCGCCAACGAGATCATCGCCGGGCAACGCGACGAGGAGTTCCCGCTGCATATCTGGCAGACCGGCTCGGGCACGCAGACCAATATGAACGCCAACGAGGTCATCTCGAACCGAGCGAACCAGATCATGGGCCATCCGCTCGGCGCGCGTCAGCCGGTGCATCCCAACGACCATGTGAATCGCGGGCAGTCGTCCAATGACAGCTTCCCCACGGTGATGCATCTCGCCGCCGCCCAGGCCGTGGAGCTGCGGCTGAAGCCGGCACTGCAGCTTCTGGCCGACAGCCTGGGCGCGCGCGCCTCCCAATGGGCCGAGATCACGAAGATCGGCCGCACGCATCTGATGGATGCCGTGCCCGTCACGCTGGGGGGCGAGTTCGCGACCTATGCGCGGCAGGTGCTGCTCGGCATCGCGCGGCTCGAATCGACCATGCCGCGGCTGCTGCAGCTGCCCCAGGGCGGCACTGCGGCGGGCACCGGGCTGAACCGGCATCCCGATTTCGACCGCGTCTTCTGCGAGGTGGCGGCGACGCGGATCGGCCTGGCCTTCACGCCCAACCCCGACAAGTCCGAGGGCATGGCCGCGCATGACGCGCTGCTGGAGCTGCACGGGCAGATGAACACCATCGCCGCCTCGCTGATGAAGATCGCCAACGACGTGCGCCTCCTGGGCAGCGGGCCGCGCGCGGGTATCGCCGAGCTCGTGATCCCGGAGGACGGCCTGTCCAGCAGCATCATGCCGGGCAAGACCAACCCGACGCAGAGCGAGGCCCTGACCATGGTCTGCGCCCAGGTGATGGGGAATCAGACCACGGTGACCATCGGCGCGAGCCAGGGCCATCTGGAACTCAACGTCTACAAGCCGGTGATCATCAACGCCGTGCTGCAATCGGCGGCGCTGCTGGCCGATGCGGCCGAAAGCTTCGCCCACAACATGGTGGACAAGCTGGAGCCGAACCTGGCGAAGATCGCGGACAACCTGGCGAAATCGCTCATGCTGGCGACCGCGCTGAACCCGCATATCGGCTACGACCGGGCTGTGGCCATCGCCAAGCTGGCCCTGCATGAGGACCTGACGCTGCGCCAGGCCGCGCTGCGCCTCGGCGCCGTCAGCGCGGAGGACTTCGACAACTGGGTGAAGCCCGAGGCGATGCTGCGGCCGGGCATCAGCCTTCCGGGGGGCTGATGCGCCATCTGGCCAAGCGCAGCGTGCGCCTTGCGGGCCACGCCACCTCGATCGCGCTGGAGCCCGCCTTCTGGGCCGTCCTGGAACAGGCAGCGACGCGGCGGGGCACCACCCTCGCCGCGCTCATTGCCGAACAGGACGCCGCGCGGGCCGGCGCCGAAGAACCCCTCGCCAGCCGGCTGCGCGTTCACGCCCTGAAGCTGGTCTCCGGAGAGGCCTGAGCCTTACTGGGCCGACTCTTCCGGATTCGGGGCCGGACGGCGGTGCTGCGGCATGGGCAGGGTCTCCGCCTCGCCGGCCAGCTCGGCTTCGAGGCTGGCAGAGCCATTGCCCTCGCCGCCCTCGCCCTGCTCCTGACCCGAGCCGCCTTCCTGGCCGTAGCCCTCGCTCTGGTCGCGATAGCCTTCGCCCTGCTCGCGGTAGCGGCGGTCCTGCGGCTGTTGCGGCTGGGCCTGCTGCTGCGCCGCGTTCATGGCGCCCAGGATGCGGAAGTAATGCTCGGCATGCTGGAAGTATCCCTCGGCGGCCACACGGTCGCCGCCGCCGGTCGCGTCGCGACCAAGCTGCAGATACTTCTCGAAAAGCTGCTGGGCCGTGCCGCGGAGACGGACGTCGGGGCCGCTGGAGTCGAAAACGTGGTTGCGATTCAGCGGCTGATTGCCGCTCCCGCCGCTGCCGCCGCCAGTGTGCCGGTACTGACCGCCACCACCACCGCCGCCGCCGCTACCGCCGCCGCCGCCTCCACCATGACGATGGCCACGGCGCATGCGCTTCATGTTCATTCGTTGCTGTGCTTCGCTGTCTTGATGCCGCGCAGGTCTCGTCTCCGCGCGAGCTGTCGGTTGTGAGGCGCCGCCTGCCCTGGGTTACCCCGGAGGGGCCGCTTCGCCCGTCGGCCGGCCTGAGGCCTTGCTGACGATCGGACACTAGACGGGATCGGCGCTTCCGCCAACCGGTTTCTGTTGCAGTTCCAACAACAACGCCCGGGTGATTCCGCCAAGGTCTTCCCGCCCGCCCCGGACACGGAGCCCGGCCGCTTCGGCCAGGGCCGAGACGGCGGGCCCCTGCCCTTCGCCCAACTCCAGCACGGCAATTCCGCGGGAAGTCAGAAGACGAGGCAGTTGGCTCAGGATGGCGCGATAGGCGTCGAGCCCGTCGGTGCCCCCATCGAGGGCGGAGGCGGGCTCGTGCCGCGAAACTTCGGGCATCAGCCCGGCGATCACGCCGCTCTCGATATAGGGAGGGTTGGAGAGGATTGCATCGAATCGGCCGAAAATCGCGTCCGCCCAATGCCCCGCCAGGAAATTCGCCCGTCCTTGCAGACCGTTGCGGGCGGCGTTGCGCCGGGCCAGGCCAGCGGCCTCGGGCACCAGGTCGATGCCGACACCCTGGGCCTGCGGGAATTCCGCCAAGGCGGCGAGAAGCAGGCAGCCGGTGCCGGTGCCGAGGTCCAGGATGCGTTCCGGCGCGATCTCCGCGGCGAGCAGCGCCTCGATCAGCGACTCGGAATCGGCGCGGGGGATGAGGGTCTGCGGCCCGACCTCCAGCTCGATGGTCCAGAATCCGACATGGCCGATGACCTGGGCCATGGGTTCGCGGGCTGCCCGGCGATCCAGCAGGACGAGGAAGCGGCCGGCCCCCTCGGGCGCCACCTCCGCGCGGGGCTCCCGCAGCAGGGCCTCGGTGCTCGAATCCAGCGCATGGGCGAGCAGCACGCGCGCCTCCCAGCGGGCATCCTCGATCCCCGCCTCGCGCAACACCCGGCCGCCCTGGCAGAGCAGGGCGCCGACATTGCTCACCCTTCCTCCGCGAGGCGGCGGGCCTCGTCCTCGCTGACGAGGGCGTCGAAGATGTCGTCCATCTCACCCATCATCACACGGTCGATCTTGTGCAGCGTCAGGCCGATGCGGTGGTCCGTCACGCGCCCCTGGGGGAAGTTGTAGGTGCGGATACGCTCGCTGCGGTCGCCCGTGCCGACCTGGCCGCGGCGATCGGCCGCACGGGCGGAATCGAGGGCCGAGCGCTGCGCGTCGTAGATCTTGGCGCGCAGCATCTTCATGGCCTTGGCCTTGTTCTTGTGCTGGCTCTTCTCCTCCTGCATCGCCACCACGGTCCCGGTCGGGATGTGGGTGATGCGCACCGCGCTGTCCGTCTTGTTGACGTGCTGCCCGCCCGCGCCCTGGGCGCGATAGGTGTCGATGCGGAGGTCCTTGTCCTCGATCTTGAGGTCCACCTCCTCGGCTTCCGCGAGGACGGCGACCGTCACGGTCGAGGTGTGGATGCGCCCCTGCGTCTCCGTCGCCGGCACGCGCTGCACGCGGTGCACGCCGCTCTCGAACTTGAAGCGGGCGAAGACATCCTTGCCCTCGATCTCGGCCGAGGCATTCTTCACGCCGCCCAGCTCGTTCTCGTCGTATTCGAGCACGGTGAAGCGCCAGCCGCGGGATTCCGCGTATTTCTGGTAGGCGGCGAAGAGCTCGCCGGCGAAGAGACCGGCCTCGTCGCCGCCCGCGGCCGGGCGGATCTCCAGGATGGCGTTGCGCTCGTCGGCCGCGTCGCGCGGCAGCAGCATGAGACGGATCTCGCGCTCCATGCGGGGCAGCTTGTGCTTGGTCTCGTGCAGCTCGGCCTCGGCCAGATCCTTCATCTCGGGATCGGAGAGCATGGCCTCGGCCTCGGCCATGGCGGTCTCCAGGGCGCGGTACTCGGTGACCTTCTCCACCAGCGGCTCCAGCGTCGACAGCTCCTTGGAGAGCGTGCCGACCTGCGCGCCGTCGGCGGTCTCGAGCTGCGCGCGCAGCTCGGCCGCTCGGATCATCACCCGGTCGAGGGAGGCGGGTAGGCTCATCCGCGCAGGCGTCCCACGATATCGGCGAGGAGGACTTCCTCCTGGGTACCCGCGTCGAGGTCGCGCAGCTGGACCACGCCCTTGGCCGCCTCGGCCTCGCCGATGATGAGGGCCGCCCGGGCATTCTGCTTGTTGGCCCGCTCCATGCGGCGCTTGAGATTGCCGCGATAGCCCATCTCGGCCGCGATGCCGCCGGCGCGCAGCGTCTGAAGCACGGTCACCGCCACGCCCTCCTCGGCCTCGGAGACGGGAATCACCGTCACCAGCCGCGGCGCGGGGGGCGTGAGGCCGGCCACGTCCATCAGCATGGCCAGGCGCTCGACGCCAGCGGCCCAGCCAACGGCCGGCGTGGGGGGGCCGCCCATCTCCTCGACCAGGCCGTCATAGCGCCCGCCGCCCATCACCGTGCCTTGGGCACCGAGGCGGTCGGTCACGAATTCGAAGGCGGTGTGGCTGTAATAATCGAGGCCGCGGACGATGCGCGGGTTCTCGCGGAAGGGCACGCCGAAGCTCTCGAGGTGACGGCGCACCGCGTCCCAATGGGCGCGCGCCGTCGGCGTGAGGAAGGGCTCGATGGTGGGCGCATCGGCGACCAGCTTGCGGTCTCCGGCATCCTTGCTGTCGATGATGCGCAGCGGATTCTTCTCCAGCCGGCGCTGGCTGTCCTCGCTGAGGGAGTCGCGATGGGCGGAGAAGTGCTCGACCAGTGCCGCGCGATAGGCGTCGCGGCTCTCGGTGTCGCCCAGCGTGTTCACCTCCAGGATCGAGCCCTCGGCGATGCCGAGCTCCTGCTGGATGTGGTAGCCGCAGGCGATCACCTCGGCATCGGAGAGCGGCTCGGCCGCGCCCAGGATCTCGGCGCCGATCTGGTGGAACTGGCGGTAGCGCCCGGCCTGGGGCCGCTCGTAGCGGAACATGGGCCCGGCATAGAAGACCTTGCGCGGCAGGGACTGGGTGAGGCCGTTGGAGACCAGCGCGCGGCAGACACCTGCGGTGTTCTCGGGGCGCAGGGTGACGCTGTCGCCGCCGCGATCCTCGAAGACGTACATCTCCTTGCTGACGACGTCGGAGGTCTCGCCCAGGCCGCGCGCGAAGACGCGGGTGTCCTCGAAGATGGGCGTGGCCCATTCCTCGAAGCCGTAGAGCGCACAGACGCGCCGGGCGGTCTTGATGACGCGATGGTGCCGGCGGAACTCGTCGCCGATGAGATCACGCGTGCCGCGCGGCGGCTGGAGCTTCTGGCTGGACATGGCCTGCGGGGGTAGCCTCGGAGTGGAGCGGGGGCAAGGGGAGAAGGGCCGCGGCGGCGGCTTTGCCGAGCCCCATCGGTACATTGTCGTTCCTTGAACCGATAGCCCGGCGCTAGCCTGAGCTGCCTGAGGGCCCTCAGAAGGATACCACCATGTCCCCGTCAGCCGGCACCATCTTCCGCCTCTGGTTCGAAGAGGTCTGGAACAAGAACGACACCGACCGGATCACGACCTATCTGGCCCCGGACGGCATCATCTATGCCCTGGACCTCGCCGGGGGCGATGCGCAGGGGCCCGACGCCTTCAGGGCCTTCTTCGAGCAGTTCATGGAGAGCTTCTCCGACGTCCATTTCACCGTGCACGAGGTGATGGAAACCGAAGACATGGCGGCCGGGCGCTGGTCGGCCCAGCTGACCCATAGCGGGGACGGCTTCGGCTTCCCCGCGAGCGGGGAGACCGTAACGGTCACCGGCATGTCCATGATCCGCCTCAAGGACGGCCTGGTGGTCGAGGGGTGGAACGAGTGGGATCGCCTACGGATGGCTACCACCTGCCGCATGGTGGCGCCGCCCGCCTGAGGGCTTTCACTCCGCCGCGAGGATCGCCTGCTTTTGCGCTTCCTCGGCGGCCTTCTTAGCATCCGCCTCAGCCTGCAGGATCGCCGCCCGCGCCTCCACCAGGCCCACCAAGTGCTCCACCATGGCGTCCGTGTCGGTCGTGTGGTCCTGCTTGCCGGTCGAATAGATCATGTGCTTGCCCGCACCACCGCCGGTCAGGCCGATATCGGTCATCAGCGCCTCGCCCGGCCCGTTCACCACGCAGCCGATGATGGAGAGGCTGATGGGCTGCACCACGTGGGCCAGCCGCTCCTCCAGCTTCTCCACCGTGCGGATCACGTCGAAGCCCTGCCGCGCGCAGGAGGGGCAGGAGATGATCTTCACGCCGCGATGGCGCAGGTGCAGCGACTTCAGGATGTCCCAGCCGACCGCGACCTCCTCGGCCGGCTCGGCCGAGAGCGAGACGCGCATCGTGTCGCCGATGCCGGCCCAGAGCAGCGAGCCCAGGCCGACAGAAGACTTCACCGTGCCCGTGCGCTTTCCGCCCGCCTCGGTGATGCCGATGTGCAGCGGGTGGTCGCAGGCGTCGGCCAGCTGCTGGTACGCGGCGACCGCGAGGAAGACGTCCGACGCCTTCACGCTGATCTTGAACTCGTGAAAGTCGTTCTGGAGCAGGTGGTCGGCGTGCCACAGCGCGCTCTCGACCAGCGCTTCGGGGTTGGGCTCGCCGTACTTCTCCAGCAGATGCTTCTCCAGCGATCCCGCATTCACGCCGATGCGGATGGAGCAGCCGTAATCCTTGGCCGCCTTCACGACCTCCTTCACCCGCTCGGCCGAGCCGATATTGCCCGGATTGATGCGCAGGCAGGCCGCGCCGGCCTTGGCCGCCTCGATGGCGCGGCGATAGTGGAAGTGGATGTCGGCGACGATGGGGACGTTCACCTCGCGCACGATCTCGGCCAGTGCCTTGGTGCTCTCCTCGTCGGGGCAGCTCACGCGGACGATGTCGACGCCGGCCACCTCGGAGAGGCGGATCTGCGCGATCGTGGCCTCGGCATCCGAGGTCAGCGTGTTGGTCATGGTCTGGACGGTGATCGGCGCGTCCCCACCCACCAGCACCTTGCCGACGCGAATCTGGCGGGACTTGCGACGTTCGATCTGCTGATACGGCCGGTAGCTCATGCGGTCCTCGGAATCCCGTTTCGTCCGCAATATAGGCCCGCGCGGCGCGATGCCAAAGGGCGCCGCGCGCCGCTCGCTATTGCGCCGGGCGCGGGGCCGCCGGATTGGCTCGCGCGGGGGCGGGCGGTTGCGCCGGGGCCGGGGCCGCGGAGGCCGGTGGCGTGGGCGGACGCAGATGGGCCACGGTCAGCGGCACGTCGCGCCGGACGCCGCGCAGTTCGGAGAAGACCGGCGAGGGCACGTTCTCGACCAGGACTTCCAGGGACAGCGCATTGCCCGCGGAGAGCACCAGGCCTTCGCGATTGGGAACCTCGAAGGTCTCGCCGGCCCGCATGACGCGGTTCACCAGCTGCGCCGCCGAGCCCGTGGCCCGGGTGTCGCGCACCTGGGTCCAGACGTCGGACTTGACGCGGATCGTGATGCGCGACTGGTCGGGCGACGGCGCGGGAGCGGCGGGGACGGCGGCCACGATCGGGGGCGGCACCTGCACCGGCACGGGCGTGGGCACCGGCAAGGGCGGCATGCCCGGCGTCCCGGTGGAGGGGCCGCCGGCGGTGGGCCCGGCGGTGGGCGCAGACCCGCTCGGGGCGGAAGCGTTGGGGCGCAGGGCCTCGCCGCTGCGCGCGGCGGGCTCGAGGCGCGCGGGCACGGACGGGACGGCATCCACGCTGCGGTCGCTCGTACCGGTCCAGTTGTACCAGGCGACATAAGAGCCGATAGCGATCACCGCGCCGATCAGCACCACCACGCCGGCCGGGAAGCCGCGCTCGGGCACCGGCTCGGGAAAGACGAGGTCGGCCTTGCGGGCGCCGACGCCGGAGACGGCATCGCGCAGGCGGCGCACCATGTCGCCGGGGTCGAGGCCGAGGAAGCCGGCGTAATTCCGCACGAAGCCAATGGCATAGGCGGCGGAAGGAAGATCCCTTACGCGCCCTTCCTCCAGCGCCACCAGATAGACGCGGCGGATGCGCAGTTGCGCCGCCACGTCCTCGATCGAGAGACCGAGGGCGAGGCGCGCATCGCGCAGTTCCTCACCGAGCCGGGCGGCGTCCACGGCGGGGGCCTCCTGGGGGCGGAAGCGTTTCATGTCGTCGAACACGGGCGCATGGTTAGACCGTCCTGGCCAGCGGCAAAAGAGGCCAAAGGCGCGCCCGCACGAATCTTCATGCGGGCCGAATCTTCACGCAGGCTTGTGGCGGGCCGCCCAGGCGGTGGCCGCCTGGCCGATGAGCTCGGAGACGATCTCGATGGCGGGCTGCTCGCGCGTCACCATGCCCACGCTCTGACCGGCCATGAGCGAGCCGTTCTCCACGTCGCCGTCGATCACCGCGCGGCGCAGCGCCCCGGCCCAGAAATGCTCGATGTCGAGCTGGGCCTCGTCCTTCGCCAGCTCGCCCGACTGGAAGCGCTTCAGCACGGCGGCCTGATGCTCCATGAAGCGCTTGGTGCCCTCGTTCTGCAAAGCGCGGACGGGGATGACCGGGAAGCGCTCGTCGATCTGCACCGTGGGCAGCGCGTCGCGCGCGGCGCCGCGGATGAAGGCCTTCTTGAAGTTCGGATGGGCGATGCTCTCGCTCGCGCAGACGAAGCGCGTGCCGAGCTGGGCGCCGGCGGCCCCCATCTCCAGGTAGGAGAGGATGGCTTCCCCTCGCCCGATGCCGCCGGCCACGAAGACTGGCACGTCGGTGATATGCGGCAGGATCTCCTGCGCCAGGACGTTGAGGCTGACGGGGCCGATATGCCCGCCCGCCTCGCTGCCCTCGATGACCAGAGCGTCGGCGCCCGAGCGGATCAGCTTCTTGGCCAAGGCGAAGGCCGGCGCGAAGCAGACGATCCTGGCCCCGCCGTCCTTGGCCCGCTTGATCGCCGAGCCGGGCGGAATGCCGCCGGCGAAGACGATATGCGTCACGCCGTGCCGGATGCAGACATCCACCAGCTGCTCGAGCCGGGGATGCATGGTGATCAGGTTCACGCCGAAGGGCTTGTCCGTGAGCGCCTTGGTGCCGGCGATCTCCTGGTCGAGGCGGTCGGGCTCCATCGCCCCGCAGGCGATGACGCCGAAGGCCCCGGCATTGGAGATGGCGGCGACGAGATTGCGCTCGCTCACCCAGGACATGGCGCCGGCCAGCAGGGCGTAGCGCGTGCCGAAGAAGGCCGCGCCCCGCGCCATCAGCCGGTCGATCTCCGCGAAGGCGGCCGCGGGAGCGACGGGGGCGGCCTGATCCATCAGGCCGCGTCCAGGCCGTAGGCGGTGTGCAGCGCGCGCACGGCCAGCTCGGTGTAGTCCGCGGCCACGAGGACCGACACCTTGATCTCGCTGGTCGAGATCACCTGGATGTTGATGCCCTTGTCGGACAGCGCCTTGAACATGGTCGAGGCGACGCCCGCATGGGTGCGCATGCCGATGCCGACGACGCTGATCTTCGTCACGTCCGCGTCGGCGATCAGTTCGCCGTAGTTCAGCTCGGCCTTGGCCTTCTCCAGGATGTCCCTGGCGCGCGGCAAGTCGGAACGGCCGACCGTGAAGGTCATGTCCGTGTTGCCGTCCTCGCCGATGTTCTGGACGATCATGTCCACGTTCACATTGGCGTCCGAAAGCGGCCCGAAGATGCGCGCGGCCACGCCCGGGCGGTCCGGCACGCGGCGCAGAGTGACCTTGGCCTCATCCCTCGAATAGGCGATGCCGGAAACGATCGGCTTCTCCATGATCTCGTCCTCATCCACGACCAGAGAGCCTGGCTTGTCTTCAAAACTGGAAAGTACCTGCACGCGAACCTTCGCCTTCATGGCAAGCTCCACGGAACGGGTCTGCAACACCTTGGCGCCCACCGAGGCCAGCTCCAGCATCTCCTCATAGGAGATCTTGTCGAGCTTGCGCGCCTTGGGAACGATACGCGGATCGGTCGTGTAGATGCCGTCCACGTCGGTATAGATGTCGCAGCGGTCGGCGTTCAGCGCGGCGGCGAGCGCCACGGCCGAGAGGTCCGAGCCGCCGCGGCCCAGCGTCGTCACGCGGTTGCGGCCGGGCTCGAGGCCCTGGAAGCCGGCGACCACGGGCACCTGGCCCTGCTCCATCCGCTTGATGAGTTCCTCGCCGAGGATCTTGTCCACGCGCGCCTTGCCATGGGCGTTGTCGGTCAGGATGGGCACCTGCCAGCCCTGCCAGGAGCGCGCCTCGACGCCGACGGCCTGCAGCGCGATGGCCGTGAGGCCGATCGTCACCTGCTCGCCGGTCGCGACGACGACGTCGTATTCGCGCGCATCATGCAGCGGCGAGAGCTCCTGGCACCATTTGACCAGCTGGTTCGTCGTCCCGGACATGGCCGAGACGACCACGGCCACCTGATGGCCGGCGTCGACCTCACGTTTCACGCGGGCCGCGACGTTGCGGATCCGGTCCAGGTCGGCGACGGAAGTGCCGCCGAACTTCATGACGATACGGGACATGCTCGTTCCTGGCCCTCGGACCCGGGACTGGGCCCGGGCCTTGCGGTGGAGGTGGGGGCGCGTCAGATACCGGGCATGACGCAGATGGGCAACACGGCGGGCTCCGCCGATGCGACAGAAGTCGCCAAGTTCGACGCTTTGGCGGCCGATTGGTGGGATGCGCGGGGCCCCATGGCGCCGCTGCACGCCATGAATCCGGTGCGGATGGCCTGGGTCGCGGGGCAGCTGGGGCCGCTGGAGGGGCTGCGAATCCTGGATGTGGGCTGCGGTGCGGGGCTCGCCTCGGAATGGCTGGCCCGGCGCAAGGCCGTCGTCACGGGGCTGGACGCCGCCGGCGCGGCCCTGGAGGCGGCGCGGGTGCATGCCGCGCAATCCGGCGTGGTCGTGGACTATCGGGAGGGCACGCCCGAAAGCCTGGAGGAGGGCGGTTTCGACGCCGTGATCGCCCTGGAGGTGATCGAGCACGTGCCCCCCGCCGAGCGGGCGGCCTTCTGCGCCGCCCTGGCGCGGCTGGTGCGGCCGGGCGGGACGGTGGTGCTCTCCACCCTGAACCGGACGCGGCGCTCCTGGCTCTTCGCCATCCTCGGCGCCGAGCACCTGCTGCGCTGGCTGCCGGTGGGAACGCATGACTGGAAGCTGTTCCTGGCCCCCTCGGAGCTGGGGGCGCTGCTGCGCGGGGCCGGGCTCGCGGTCACCGACACGGCCGGGATGGCGCCGGGCGCGCTGGGCGGCTTCCGCCTCTCGCGCGACATGGCGGTGAACTACCTGATGGCGGCGCGGAAGCCGGCGGGTTGATCTCCCGGCAGGGGCCCCGTTCCCTTTCGCCGCGAACGGATGTGAAATCCCGCCTGGGACGTCAAAGGCGGGAACGATCAATGAAGCATGTGAAATTCGGCGGCACGGGGCTGCGCGTCTCGGGCCTGTGCCTCGGCACCATGACCTTCGGCCTGCAATGCGACGTGCCCACCAGCCACTCCATCATGGATGCGGCGTCGTCGGGCGGCATCGACTTCTTCGACACGGCCGACGTCTATCCGCTCGGCGGCGGCAAGCCGACGCTGGGCCGCACGGAGGAGATCGTCGGCGGCTGGCTGAAGGGCAAGCGGAACAGCTTCATCCTCGCCACCAAATGCTTCGGCGCCATGGGGCCGAAGCCCTGGGATGGCGGCATGTCGCGCAAGCACATCCTGGACGCCATCGACGCCTCGCTGAAGCGCCTCGGCACCGATTACGTCGACCTCTACCAGATCCATCACTGGGACCCGAACACGCCGATCCTCGAGGTGCTGGAAGCGCTGGACAGCGTCGTGCGCTCGGGCAAGGCACGCTATATCGGCGTCTCCAACTGGGCGGCCCACAAGATCGCCCGCGCGCTCGGCCATAGCGAGCTGCGTCACCTCGTGCGCATCGCTTCGGTCCAGCCGCGCTACAACATGCTCTACCGCGCCTATGAGCGCGACCTCCTGCCCATGTGCGAGGAGGAGGGCATCGCCGTCATTCCCTACAACCCGCTGGCCGGCGGCATGCTCACCGGCAAGCACCTGGCCGATGCGCCGCCGACGCCCGGATCGCGCTTCACCCTCGGCGAGGCCGGGCCGCGCTATCAGGAGCGCTATTGGAACCGGCGCGAATTCGAGACGGTCGAGGCACTGAAGCCCGTCGCTGCCGAGGCCGGGATGAGCATGGCGACCATGGCGATGCGCTGGGTGATCTCCAACCCGGCGATCACCGCGCCGATCGTGGGCGCGAGCCGCCCGGCGCAGCTGGTGGACACCCTCGCCGCCGCCGAGAAGGGCGCGCTGCCGGCGGATCTCAAGGCCAAGCTGGACGACCTGACGCATGAATGGCGCGCGGTCGACGCGGAGCGATAGCCCGCGGCGAGGCAATCAGGACGGGGCAATCACAGGGCGCTGCGGGTCGGCTGGATGAAGATCCTGTCCCTGTCGGCCGGCAGGCCCCACGCCTTCAGCACCGCTTTCACCGCGCCGTTTCGCAGCGCCTTCTCCATCCCGTCGATGAAACGTTTGTCATGCGAGATGATGCGCAGGCGGTTGGTGATGCCATCCGCCGCGATCGGCAGGTCGCCTTTGCCCAGATTGCCCGTCGCCGCCAGGGCGGCATGGACCTGCTGATAGACCGCGATCCGGCCGCTGGCGAAGAAGGGCACCGCGCCGCGATCCACGACGATCTTGCCGCTCTGCCGATAGGCGTCGATGAAGGCGCCTTGCTGCGCGATCAGCCCGGCGCCGCCCTGCTGAAGCAACTCCTTATGGATCTGGTCGTTCAGCTTGATGCGGATCTCGCTGGGCGGCGCGTTGAACAGCCAGGACAATTCGTTGTTCCAGCGGTCCATGCCCGGGTTCTCGTCGCGCTTGGCTCCGCGCCCGAGCACGTCGAGGAAGGTCTGC
Source organism: Roseococcus sp. (assembly GCF_965227005.1). Classification (NCBI taxonomy): domain Bacteria; kingdom Pseudomonadati; phylum Pseudomonadota; class Alphaproteobacteria; order Acetobacterales; family Roseomonadaceae; genus Roseococcus; species Roseococcus sp. The sequence continues at coordinate 124,639 of NZ_CBDDFJ010000006.1, read as the reverse complement.
GCGTCGACGATCACCACGCGGGTGTTGTCGTAATCGGGACTGGGCTCGATCCGGGAGGCCCAGTCCGGCCGCTGCATGGCGCCTCCCGCGCCGATCCGGGAACTTGCTGACATCGCCGTCTCCATGCCCAGGAACGTCATTTTATCTCAGCCTAGCCCTGGAAATTCCGCCGCACGACGGGAATTCTTCTCGCGCGCCCTGGCCCGTGGCCGATCCTGCCATGCCCCTCCCGCGTCCCAGGGCTCAAGCAGGAGCTCTGGCCGGATGCGCCGGTTCCTGCTGATCTGAGGGCCAGTAAAGTGCGGATCCCCTGGGGTTGCCGCCCTGTTGAAGGATTCCCGGCATGCCCTTCCCCCTGCCCGACGACCGTCTCCTGGCGATGCTGCGCGAAGATGTCCCCTATGGCGACGCGACCACATCGGGCCTGGGCATCGGCGGAATGCCGGGCCAGGCACTCTTCGCGACGCGCTCCACCATCGTCGCCTGCTGCGTCGAGGATGCCGAGCGCGTCATGCTCCTCGCCGGCTGCCGCTCGGTACAGCGCTTTCATTCCTCCGGCGCCCAGGTCGAGGCGGGGTCCGAGCTGCTGCTCGCCGAAGGCAGCGCGGCCGCGCTGCATCGCGGCATGAAGGTGGCCCAGACGCTGCTGGAGGTCGCCTCGGGCGTCGCCACCCGCGCGCGACGCATCCTGCTGGCGGCCCGCGAGGGCAAGCCCAACGTCTCGGTCACCTGCACGCGCAAGCATCTGCCCGGCACGAAGGATGTGATGATGAAGGCCATCATGGCCGGAGGCTGCGCGCCGCATCGGCTCGGGCTGTCGGACAGCGTGCTGGTCTTCCCGCAGCATCGCGCCTTCCTCGGCCGCAAGCCGCCCTATCTCTGGGTCGCGGAGCTGCGCGCCGCCCAGCCGGAACGCAAGATCACGGTCGAGGCCGAGAATGTCGACGAGGTGGCGTGGTTCGCCTCCGCCGGCGTGGATTGCGTGCAGGTGGACAAGCTCTCGCCCGAGCAGGTGGCCGAGGCGATCCGCTCCATGTCGGGCATGTCCAAGCGGCCCGTCATCGCGATGGCGGGAGGCGTGAACGAGACCAATGCGCGCGCCTATGCCGAGGCGGGCGCGGATATCCTGGTGACCTCCGCTCCCTATTCGGCGCCGGCGGCGGATATCTCGGTGCGGATGACCCTCGCTAGCTGAGGCGCAGCCCCTGCAGCCGGATCAGGCCGTCCGGCACCATCCTGAGCCCCCGCACCGCGGCCCCCGTCCCGAAGAACCAGGTCGGGTGCCAGAGGTAGATATAGGGGCGGTCGCGCAGCAGGATCTCCATCGCCTGGCCATAGGCGGCGAGGCGCGCCGCCGGGTCCACGCGGGTGCGGCCCTCGCGCATCGCCGCATCCGCCGCCTCGCTGCAATAGCGCCCGCCGTTGAGGGATTCCCGGCAGGCGTTGAAGCCCCAGAGATTGCCGTCGATATCCGTGCGGCCTGACCAGGCGATGATCAGCGCCTCGAAATCCCCGGCCGTCCATTGCCGCAGCAGCGTGGCCGTCTCGGTCACCTGCAGTTCGAGCGCGATGCCCGCCTCGGCCGCCATGGATTGCAGCACCTCGGCGGCCTGCACGTATTCCGTGGTGTTGGGCACCGAGAGCTTGACCCGCACGCGTTCCTGACCGGCCTCGCGCAGCAGCGCGCGGGCACGGGCCACGTCGCGCCCCGGCACCGGCAGGCTCGCGATATGCTGCGGATGGCCCGGCGGCGTGGACTGGTTGCCGGGGCGGAAGAGACCCTCGAAGGCCACGCGATTGAGAATGTCCCGATCGATGCTGGCCTCCAGCGCCGCGCGCACGCGCGGGTCGCGCCCGAGCGGCGTGTCGGATCTGGGGCCGTTGGCCACGTTGACGGCGATATAGACCGAAGCGAGCGACGGCCCCTCCAGCAGCCGCACGCGGCGATCGCCGCGCAGCGTGCCGACATCGGAGGGATTCACCCGCTCGATCACGTCCAGCGATCCGGCGCGCAGATTGGCGGCGCGAACGGTGGTGTCGGAGATGGGTCGGTAGATGACGCGCTCGGCGTGAATGGCCTCGCGATTCCAATAGCCCTCGAAGCGCTCCAGCTCGATGCGGTCCAGCGCCACACGGCGGGTCAGGCGGAAGGGCCCGGCGCAAGCGGGCGCGGCCTGGAATTCCGCGCCGAGGACATTGGCCTGGCGCGGCGAGACCAGCATGCCCGCGCGGTCGGACAGCGCCGCCAGCAGAGGCGCGAAAGGCTCGGAAAGGCGGATGCGGACCTGCATCGGCCCCGCGGCCTCGATGGCGGTGACGGGGCCCATCTCACCGCGCCGGGTGGAGCCGGACGCGGTCATGTGGCGGTTGAGCCCGGCCACGGCCGCCTCGGCATCCAGCGCCGTGCCGTCGTGAAAGCGCACGCCCTCGCGCAGCGTCAGCAGCAGGGCGCGGCCGTCCTCCTGCCATTCCCACGCCGTCGCGAGCTGCGGCGCCAGGCCACCCTGGTCGTCCACCTCGATGAGCTTGTCGCACATCGCCATGAAGACCTGCCGCGCCGCGACGGAGCGCGAAAGGGTCGGGTCCAGCACATCCGGATCGGACGCGATGCCGATGCGGATCGTCTGCGCGGCGGCCGGGACGGCGAGGAGGCCGAGGGCCAGCAGGGCGGCGGGAAGCAGGCGCATCTGGGACGTCCTTTGCGGATTGCCGTCAGCCTAGGCGCGGGAACGCCTCGAGGTCACCCCGCCTCGGAGCGCCGTCGCAGCGCGCGGTCGCCGAGGAGCAGCAGCAAGGTGAAGGCCACCATCAGCACGGCCACGGCGGCCATGGCCGGGTCGAGGTTCTCGTTGATCCCGTCCCAGATGCGGCGCGGCAGGGTGAAGACTTCGCGGCTCGCGATGAAGAGCACCATCACCAGCTCGTCCCAGGAGTGGATGAAGGCGAAGATCGCGCCCGAGACGATGCCCGGCATGACACGCGGCAGGATCACCCAGCGCAGGGTCTGCGAGAGCGACGCCCCCATGCTGCGCGCCGCCTGCTCCAGCCGGGGATCGAAGCCGGACAGCGCCGTCGAGACGGTGATCACCACGTAGGGAATGCCCGTGACGCCATGCGCGAGCACCACGCCCAAGAAGCGGTCGAGCAATCCGAGCGGGCCGAAATAGCGGTAGAGCCCGATCGCATAGACGATCGAGGGGATGATGAGCGGCAGCAGCATCAGCACGCGGATGAGGTCGGTCGAGCGGCGCGAGATGCGCCAGCACCCGATCGCGCAGAGCGTGCCCGCGCTCACCGCCAGCGCCGTCGCCGCGAGCGCGATGGTGAAGGACTGCCAGATGGAGCCGAGCCATTCCTCGGAGCTCAGCACCGTCGCGAAATGGCGGAAGCTGATGCCGTCCTGCGGGAGCGAGAGGTAGCGCTGGTCGGTCAGCGCCACCGGGATCACGATCAGGATGGGCAGCACCAGATAGAGCGCCGTCGCCCAGGCCAGCCCGCGTCCGGCCGGGCCAGCGCCATAGGTTCCGTGCATCAGCCGCCCGCCCCGAACATGCGCCGCAAATCCACGACGCGGGAAAATACCGCCAGCGTCACCAGGATGGCGACGATGAGCATGGTCGCCATCATGGTGCCGAGTCCCCAGCGGATGAGGTCCAGGATCTGCAGGCTGATCCACTCCGCGACCATCAGCGTCTTGCCGCCGCCGAGGATGGCCGGGGTGATGTAGAAGCCCAGCGAGAAGATGAAGACCAGCACGCCCGAGGCGATCACGCCCGGGATGGAAAGCGGCAGGAAGACCTGGCGGAACACCTGCGCCCGCGTGGCGCCCAGGCCGCGCGCGGCGGCCAGCAGGCGCGGATCGATCTCACGCATGGCCGAGAGCATCGGCAGCACCGCGAAGGGCACCATGTAGTGGATCATGCCGATGAGGATGCCGAACTCGTTCCACACCAGCGCCAGCGGCTCGGAAATGAAGCCCCAGCGCAGCAGCGTTTCGTTCACCAGCCCCTGCCGGCGCAGCAACGTGACCCAGGCGAAGGCGCGCACGAGAACGGAGATCCAGAGCGGCACGAGAACGGCCATCATCCACCAGCTCCGCGCGCGCGGACTGGCGAGGGTGATGGCATAGGCCACGGCATAGCCGAGCAGCAGCGCGAAGAAGGTCGTGATGAGGCAGATGCGCAAAGTCGTCAGGATGACGCGCTGCATGCTCTCCGAGGTGAGGAGCCGCTCGTAATTGCCCAGGCCGGGCTCTGGCTCGGAGAAGCTGATCGCCAGAACCTGGGCGATGGGCGCGACGTAGAAGACCAGCAACAGCAGCACTGCCGGCAGGATCAGCAACCACCAGCCGAGCCCCGTGCGCGTCATGGCGCATCCTCCTCGACGGGAACGGCCGCATCCGGCGGCCAGCCGAGGCGAACCGGCAGGCCCTCCGCGGGCGCGATCGCCGATCGCCAGGCGGGCAGCACCGCGCGGATCTCGCCGAGATGCTCGGTCGCGACCACCAGCGAGAAACCGGCGCCGAGATAGGACCAGGCGCGGATGCGGCCCTCGACCATGTTCTCGGCCGTCTCGCCTTCGCCCAGCAGCGCGATCTTCTCCGGCCGCAGCGAGAGCAGCGCGCGCGATCCCTCGCCCGGCCCTTCGCCGTGGACGTGCAGCTGGATCGGCCCGGCTTCGAGCACGAAGCCCTCCGCCGTCCGCGCGCGCACGACCCCTTCGAGGAAGTTCGACTTGCCCAGGAAGTCCGCGACGAAGCGCGTGCGAGGCCGTTCATAAAGCGTCGTCGGACCGCCGACCTGCACCAGCCTGCCATGGTTGAGGATGGCGATGGTGTCGGAAAGCGAGAGCGCCTCCTCCTGGTCATGCGTGACGTTGATGAAGGTGCGCCCGATGCGCCGGTGCAGCGCCTTCAGCTCCTCCTGGAGCTCCGCGCGCAGCTTTTTGTCGAGCGCGGACAATGGTTCGTCCAGCAGCAGCAGCATGGGATCGAAGACCAGCGCGCGCGCCAGCGCCACGCGCTGCTGCTGGCCGCCCGAAAGCTGCTTGGGCAGGCGGTCGGCGAACTGGCCGAGCTGCACGAGGTCCAGCGCCGCGCGCACCTTGCCGTCGCGATCGGCGCGCGACTGGCCCCGCACGCGCAGCGGGAAGGCCACGTTGTCCGCCACGCTCATATGCGGGAAGAGCGCATAGCCCTGGAAGACCATCCCGAACTCGCGCTTCTCGGGCGGCAGCGGCGTGATGTCGCGCCCGTCCAGCAGCACGGCGCCGGCCGAGGGCTCCACGAAGCCCGCCACCGCCATCAGGATGGTCGTCTTGCCTGAGCCGCTGGGGCCGAGCAGTGTCAGGAACTGCCCCTGCGCGACCTCCAGCGAGGCGTCGTCCACGGCGGTGAACTGGCCGTAGCGTTTGGTGAGTCCCCGGATCGCGAGGGCGTGTCCGGATTGGCTCAATTGCGATAATCCGGCTGCTCGCGGTCGAGCTTGCGGCGCAGCGCCTGCCAGGGCAGCCAGCCCTTGGTCGGCCCCATCGAGAACTGCGCGCTCGTGCGAGCAACGGTTTCGGCCGAAGGCAGTTCGAGCTCGGCACCTGAGGATTGCGCGGCGAGCTGGATGCGGCAGGCCTGCTCCAGATAATACATCCAGTAGAAGGCCTCGGCGACGGTCTGCCCCACGGTCATCAGCCCGTGATGGCGCAGGATCATGCAGGGCTTGTCCTCGAGATCGCGCACCAGGCGTTCGCGCTCGGAGAGGTTGTCGTCCGCCGCGACGCCCTCATAGCCGTGGATCGCGACGCGCCCGTCGAACTCCATGCTTATCTGGTTGAGCGGCAGCAGCCCGCCCTTCTGCGCGGCCACGGCCATGCCGGCCAAGGTGTGGGTGTGCATCACGCACATCGCGTCATGCCGCTCGCGATGCACGGCCGAGTGGATGACGAAGCCGGCGGGATTCACCGGCCAGCTCGTCGCCTGCTTCGGCTCGCCATCGGCATCGACCACCACAAGGCTGGAGGCGGTGATCTCCTCGAACATCAGGCCATAGGGATTCACCAGAAAGCGATGCCCCTCGCCGGGCACGCGCGCGGAGAGATGGGTGAAGACCAGATCCGTCATGCCGAAATGCGCGATCAGGCGATAGGCGGCGGCCAGGTCCTCGCGGATCTCCTGTTCGCTCTGGATATGGGCGGGATCGGGCTTCACCGGGGGCGGCGGAAGGGCGGACATGTCAGTAACCTCGTGCAGGGTCGTAGAGATGGGCGGGCGCCTCGCCGCGCCGCAGGGCGTGGATGACGCCGGCGATGTAGCGGGCGCGCTCGGGGCGGTTGGGAACGCTCGCGAGATGCGGCGTGACCAGGACGCGAGGATGCGTCCAGACGGGATCCTCGGGCGGCACCGGCTCGGGCGCGAAGACGTCGAGGATCGCGCCCGAGAGCTGGCCGGAATCCAGCGCCGCCAGGATATCGGGCAGCACGTGGTGCGCGCCGCGGCCGGCCTGCACCAGCGACGCCCCCTTCGGCAGTTTCGCCAGGAGCGGCGCGGCGATCAGCCCGTCGGTTTCGGGCGTGGAGGGCAGCAGGCAGACCAGCACCTCGCTCGTCGCCAGGAAGGCGTCGAACTCGCCCGGCCCGGCGAAGCTTTGCACGCCGGGGATGGATTTGCGCGAGCCGCGACCAGCCCCTGCACCTGAACGCCCAGGCCGCGCAGCATCTCGGCCGCGCGCTGGCCCATATGGCCCATGCCCATGATGCCCACGCGGCGATCGGCAGCCGAGAGATAGGGCTCGTAATACTCCCAGCGGCGCTCGGCCTGGAGCAGCGCCGCGCGGCGCGCCTCCTTGGCCAGAGCGAGCACCGCCCAGCAGACATATTCGCCCATGCGCTGCCCCGCCTCGGGCGGCACGCAGCGCACCACCGGCACGCCGGGCTTCAGGCCGGGATTGGCGACGAGATGCTCCACCCCGGCCCCGGAGCAGAAGACCGCGCGCAGCGAGGTCAGCGCCGCGAGACGCGCTGGATCGGGATCCCAGACGAGGGCGTAATCCACCGCCTCGGGACGCAAGGCGGGATCGTCCCAGCCCACGACCTCGAGGCCCGGGACGAGCTCGGCAAAGCAGTCCCGCCATTCCGGCACCGCCTCGGCGCCGCCGGATTGCACGACGAGGATCACGCGATCAGCCCGTCACCATATCGACGTAATCGGCATTCACCCGTTGGTAGTTGGCCCCCCACCAATTGCCGTCCTGCGCCACCTGCAAGCGGGCATTGGCCGGATCGGTCGGGTTGAAGCGGCGGAACTCCTCGGGCACCACCGCGGCGGCGCGCGGATTGGTCGGGCCGTTGCCGAGGAATTTCAGCAGCTCCACCTGCTTCTCCGCCCCCGCCAGCATCGAGGCCAGCAGCTGCTGCGCCACGGCGCCGCCCGGGTTTCCGCGCGGGATCACGAAGATGCCGGGCTGCAGGATTCCGCCGTTCCAGATGAACTTGAAGCGCCCGTTGCTCTCCTGCTCCAGGACCTTCGCGCGGGTGTGCCAGATCTGGCCCATCACCGCCTCGCCCGTGCGCATGAACTGCTCGGATTCCGCACCGCCCGTCCAGAAGACCAGGTTGCGCCGGATTTCGCGCACCCGCGCCAGGCTGGCGCGCACGTCGAGCGGATAGAGGTTCGCCGGATCCTTGCCGAGCGAGAGCTGCGCCGCATCCAGCGCGCCGGCCGCGTCGCGGCGCAGCAGGCGCGTGCCGGGGAACTTCTGCAGGTTCCAGAAGTCGGCCCAGCTCGTGGGCGCCTCGGGGAACTTGCTGCTGTCATAGACGAGCACGCTGCTGAAGGAGTAGGGCGCCGCGCCGTATTCCATCGCGAAGGTCGGGCCGATCACGTCCTCGCGCTTGATGACGCCGTAGTCCATGCGGTTCAGCAGGTTCAGCCCGCCGAGAAGAACGGCCGAGGTCGCCGAGCTGTCGCAGAGATCCCAGGTGACGCGGCCGCTTTCCACCATCGAGCGGATGCGCCCGGCCGAGGGGCCCGTGCTGTCCTGCGTGACGCGCCAGCCGGGGTTCGCCGCCACGAAGGGATCGCCGTAATTGGTGCCGAAGCCCTGATTGGCGAGCCCGCCCCAATTCACCATCACGAGCTGGCGCGCGGCCTGGGCGCTCGCGTCGTTGCCGGCGAAGGGCATGGCGCCGAGGGCGGCCAGGCCCGCCAGCAGCGTACGGCGGTCCACCTCGCCACGACGGAATTTCCGGAGCGCCAATTCGACGCAATCCTGCTGGAAGCTCTGCATCCCAAATCTCCTGCACATGCGCCCGTCGGTCGCGGCTCATGCCACGAGCGTTCCGGAGGCAACCCTATTCGGTTGCCGCAATGCCAGCGAAATCTCCCGCGCGCAGATCACCACGGCCCACGCCGCACCGCAATGACCCCTCTCGCCCGGCGTGGGTCGTTGCGCGCTGGAGGTCCCTCGCCCATAGTTCGCGGCAATCGCCAGTCAACATCGCACGGCCTGTCCCAGTCCCTTTGCCGGAGTCTGCATGGCCCTCTTTCGTTGCGTTCCCCGTTCCCCGACCAGGCGTCGGATGGATTGGCCCGCTGGCCTGAACACAGTCACGTCCGCGATACGACCGACCGCCGGAAAGGCTTCGACCCCATGACGCGTCCCTTCCATCTGGGCTGGTTTCTCCAGGGCTCCTCCGTGCAGGCCTGGGGCGAACCCTGGACCGGCGCCATCGGCCGCGACTGGATGAAGCCCGAGCTCTTCACCGACATGGCGCGCGCGCTGGAGCGCGCCTGCTTCGACTATGTACTGATCGAGGACAGCTCCTATATCGGCGAGAGCTATGGCGGCTCGCGCGAGGTCTATCTGACCAACGGCCTGGCCGTCCCGCGCCAGGACCCGGCCGTGACCGCGACGCTGATGGCTGCCGCGACCTCGCGCATCGGCATCGTGCCGACCTTCGCGACCTTCACCCATCCGCCCTATCTGCTGGCGCGCATGATCGCCTCGATGGACCAGGCCTCCTCGGGGCGCATCGGCTGGAACATGGTCACCGGCAGCAGCGACTATGCCGCGAAGAACTACGGCTTCAAGGGCGGCCTGCCCGAGCACGACCTGCGCTACGACATGGCCGACGAATACATGCAGGTGGTGAACGGGCTGTGGGACAGCTGGGAGCCCGGTGCGCTCGTCGCCAATACCGAAACCGGCGTGCTGGTCGACCACACCAAGGTCCACAGCGTCGACTTCGAGGGCAAGTGGTACAGCTGCCGCGGCCCGCTCAATTCCGGCCCCTGCCCGCAGGGGCGCCCGGTGATCGCGCAGGCCGGCGGCAGTCCGCGCGGGCGGCAATTCGCCTCGCTCCACGCCGACACCATTGTCGCCAGCATCAAGGGCACGGCCGCCATGAAGGCCTATCGCGACGACGTGCGCGCCCGCGCCGCCGCGCAGGGCCGCGATCCCGACGAGATCAAGGTGCTGTTCCTGGTCACGCCCATCCTCGGCGACACGAGGGAGGAGGCGCAGCTGCGGCAGAAGCAGAAGGCCGCGCGGGCCGAGGCGCAGCTGCCCATCCTGCTCGCCTTCTTCGGCAAGATCACGAATATCGACTTCGCGAATTACGACCTCGACGCGCCGGTGGACACGCTGAACCTGCAGACCAACGGCCATCAGGCGACGCTGGACGACTTCAAGCGGACGGTCGGCAGCAAGTCCTTGCGGCAGGCCATGCTGAGCTATCGCGGCACCTCGGGCTCGGTGCCGCTGGTCGGCACGCCGGACAGCGTGGCGGCGCAGATGGGCGAGGCCATGGAGGAGATCGGCGGGGACGGTTTCCTCATCTCCACCAACGACGTCAGCCGCCGCGCGGTGGCCGAGATTGCCGACGGGCTGGTTCCCGCGCTCCAGGCCCGCGGCCTGGCGCGCAAGGCCTATGGCCACGCGCAGTTCCGCGACAACCTGCGCGAGTTCTGAACGACGTCAGGGCGCCGGGCGGTCGATCCCGCCCGGCGCCTCGCGTCACTTCACCGACGAGAAGGCCGTCGGCTGCAGGATCAGGTTGCTGATGGTGGACACGATCGGGCCATCCGCCTCGGTCTGCGCGCGCTTGGCGATCCAGTCGGGATCGGACTGGAAGGCGGCCCATTTCGTGTCGCGCTCGGCGAGCGATTCCCATTCGAGCAGGTAATAGAGGTCCTGGTTGGAATCGCCGATCGCCACTGTCCAGAAGCCGGCCTGGCGGATACCGTGCTTCTTCCAGAGCTCGAGCGTGATCGTCTCAAAGCGGTTCAGCAGCTTGGGCAGACGGCCAGAGATGCAGTGGTAGATGCGGAGCTCGTGGATCATGGCGATTCCCTCCCAGGATTTCTCGACGTTGAACTGCGGCGACGATGCGGGCCACGGGGCGTCCTGTCGAGCCTTGGCGCCCCGGCGCCTCGTCTTGCTTGCCGGCCTCATCCTCGCCACCCTGCCGGCCATGTCCGCTGAATATCCCACGCCGCGCGAAGCCAGCTGGATCGCGCGCGACTTCCGCTTCCACACCGGCGAGGTCATGCCCGAGCTTCGGCTGGGCTACACCACCATCGGCGATCCCTCGGGCATCCCGGTGCTGGTGCTGCACGGAACGGGCGGTTCGGCGCGCAGCCTGCTGACGCCCGCCTTCGCCGGCGAGCTCTTCGGCGCGGGCCAGCCGCTGGATGCCGCGCGCCACTTCCTCATCCTGCCCGACGCCATCGGCACCGGGCGCTCATCCAAGCCCTCGGACGGGATGCGGGCCACCTTCCCGCGCTACAACTACGCGGACATGGTGGCGGCCCAGCATCGCCTCGTCAGCGAGGGGCTGGGCCTGGGCCACCTGCGCCTTGTGCTCGGCAATTCCATGGGCGGCATGCACGCCTGGCTCTGGGGGACGACCCATCCCGGATTCATGGACGCGATCGTGCCGATGGCCGCGCAGCCCACCCCGATGGCAGCGCGCAACTGGATGATGCGCCGGCTGCTGGTGGAAGCGATCCGCCAGGACCCCGCCTATGCCGGCGGCAACTACACCACGCAGCCGCCCTCGCTGCGGATGGCGGGCGCGATGTTCAACATGGCGACCAACGGCGGCACCCTCGCGCTCCAGGCGGCGGCGCCCACCCGCGCGGCGGCCGATGCGATGGTGGAGGCCCGCCTTGCCGCCCCGGTGACGGCGGATGCCAACGACTACGTCTATCAGTGGGATGCCTCGCGCGACTTCGACGCCGCGGCGCGTCTGGAGCGCATTCAGGCCCGCGTGCTCGCCATCAATGCCGCCGATGACGAGCGCAATCCGCCCGAGACGGGTTTGCTGGAGGCGGCGCTGGCACGGCTTCCCGGCAGCTGCCTGCTCCTCATCCCGGCCAGCACGGCGACCAGCGGCCATGGCACCACAGGCAACGCGCGGCTCTGGCGCGAGACCTTGCGGGACTTCCTTCGCGAACTGGATTAAATCCCCGAAAATTAGACAACCCTACAACCTGCGAACACTTTCCGCGTTTTCGTCCTGAAGGCGGTGCCCAGCCGCCTGGACGAACCGCTGGACGCCGCCTCATGGACACGACATCCAACCCGATCCCTTCCGCGCCTGAGCGGTGGATCCATGCCTATGCCGCGCGATTCTTCGAACTGTCCTCAGGCAGAATGGGGCCAGGGATTTCCGACGAGGAACTGCGCAGCTTCGCGCTCGATTGCGCGAGCGGCGGATATCCTTGTTTTCGGAACGAAGATCCGGCCCGATGCGCCGAGATCGAATTCCTCGAATGGCAGGCGAATGTAGCCAAGGCGGCGCGGGTCACGCCCGCTCCGGTGATTCAGGCGGCGAAGGCCGCGGGGATCAGCATGAAATCCGGCCCGTCATTCCCCGTGCGCGGATAAATCTGATAGCGCCAGCCAGGCGGCGTAAGTTCCTGCAATACGGCGCGGGCAATCTCGCCTCGATCGCCTCTAGCGTCGCGTGAACGCCGTTCAATTTCCGTTCGCAGCATCGCAACGATGGCGCGTGAACGTCCCCAAAGATCCTGGTGCATCAAACCCTCCGCCGGCCAAAACGGCGAAGGCCGCGGAAGGTTTCGGGGAGGATCGTCTTTCTTGCGGGGCACGCAAGCGCGGCGGCCTCAAGCGGCGACGTGCATCTCAGCAGCCATCGCCTGCGCGCTCACCAGGACCGGACCAGCGGATTTCAGATGGAACATGGCCGCGGAGACAAGCTCCAGGATCATGGGATTTCCGCGCGCGGCGTCTCTGATGGCAACGAGGATATCCGCCACGCCTTCGAGTTCAGCCGAAACCGCAAGGATAGGCTCGGCATGATGGGCATCGGAGATCGGCAACATCGCCCCCTGGATTGGGTTGCGGGGCCTATTGTAAACCGATGGTTGAAAAGAAGGGCGACGTGAAGTGTAAAATTATGTGTAGTATTGTGCAGTGACCAATATTTGAGGCTGAATTATCACCTCCCTCAATCAGTGCCGCGGCAATACCATTCTATGCCATGCAGATTCGCCGGATTTGATCCATCCGAGAACGTCGCGCATCGGGATTTGCTCCGAGAATCTTCATGCGTTGGACGCATCGTTGCGGAGACATCCGCTGCCGATTCGCTTTGGTGCTTCGCAACGCGCTTTCCGCGCTTCCATCCCTTCCGAAGCGGCACGGCTTTGCCCAACATCGCCGCATGAGGAACGAACCATCGCATCGCCGTGCCGGGTTCAGCCGATGATCGGCCGTCGCCCCCTTCGGCCCGGCATCGACCACATCCCGCTGGGCCCCGCCTTCGCGCGCCTGCCGGCCAGCCTGCGGATCCTCGCCGAGGACGCGCTGCGCCATGACGACGCAGCCGGCGCCGCCGCCATCGCCGCGCGCTCCGCCGAGGCGACCATCCGCCTGCACCCTGCCCGCATCCTGATGCAGGACAGCTCCGGCGTGCCCGTCCTGGCCGACCTCGCCACCCTGCGGGACACCGCCGCCGAACCCGCCACGGTGGAACCCCTGATCCCGGTCGACCTCGTGGTGGACCATTCCGTCGAGGTCGACCATCACGGCACACCCGATGCGGCCGAGCAGAATCTCGTCATCGAATTCCGCCGCAATGCCGAGCGCTACGGCTTCATCCGCTGGGCCGAGGGCGCCTTCCGCAAGCTGCGCGTGGTGCCGCCCGGCATGGGCATCTGCCATCAGGTGAATCTGGAGATTCTCGCCGAGACGGTGGTCCTGCGCGACGGTCTCGCCTTCCCCGACACCATGCTCGGCACGGACAGCCACAGCACCATGGTGAACGCGCTCGGCGTGCTGGGCTGGGGCGTGGGCGGCATCGAGGCACTGGCGGCGATGCTCGGCCGCGCCGTCGCGATGCGCGTGCCGCGCGTAGTCGGCGTCACGCTGGAAGGCCGGCTCTCCGCGGGCGTCACGGCGACCGACCTCGCCCTCACTCTGACCGAGGTGCTGCGCAACCACGGCGTGGTCGGCAAGATCGTGGAGTTCGAAGGCCCGGGGCTGGACCGGCTTTCGCTGCCCGATCGCGCGACAGTCGCCAACATGGCGCCGGAATACGGCGCGACCATGGGCTTCTTCCCGGTGGACGAGGAGACGCTGCGCTACCTGCGCCTGACCGGACGCAGCGAGGACAAGGTCACGCTGGTCGAGGCCTATGCCAGGGCCCAGGGCCTCTGGCGCGACGATGGCGGGCGCGACTTCGACGAAGCGCTGCGCTTCGATCTTGCCAGCGTGCAGCCCTGCATGGCCGGCCCCTCCCGCCCCACCGAGCGCCGGCGGCTGCCCGAGATCCCCGCCACCCTCCCCTCCACGCGCGACGGCGCCGAGAACGCCGTGATCCGCGATGGCGACATCGCCATCGCCGCGATCACGAGCTGCACCAACACGGCGAACCCTTCCGTCATGCTGCGCGCCGGGCTCCTCGCCCGCGCGGCGCGGCAGCGCGGCATGGTCGCCCCGCCCTGGGTTAAGGCCTCGCTCTCGCCCGGCTCGCGCGTCTCCACCGATTATCTCGCGGAGGCCGGGCTGCTCGAGGATCTCGCGGCCGTGGGCTTCAGCCTCGCCGGCCATGGCTGCATGACCTGCATGGGCAATTCCGGCCCGCTGGATCCCGCCATCGAGAGCGCCATCCGCGCGGAGGGGCTGAGCGTGGCCGCCGTGCTCTCGGGCAACCGCAATTTCGAGGGCCGCGTGCATCCGCTCTGCCGCCTCGGCTACCTCGCCTCGCCGCCGCTGGTCGTCGCCTATGCCCTGGCCGGCACGCTGCGGCGCGACCTGATGCGCGAGCCGGTCGGCGAGGATGCGCAGGGCCGACCGGTGATGCTGGAAGAGCTCTGGCCCAGCGACGCGGCGGTCGCGGAGGCCGAGGCCGCCCTGCGCCCTGCCCTCTTCCGCGCGCGCGCCGCCGACGCTTTCGAGGGACCGCCCGCCTGGCGCGCGATGCCGGCCGCGCCGGGCGAGCGCTTCGGCTGGAATCCCGGCAGCGGCTTCCTCCGCCCGCCGCCCTTCGCCGCCTCGTCGCCGCAGCTGGTCGGCGACGTGCTGGGCGCACGCATCCTCGCTTTGCTCGGCGACGACGTGACGACGGACCACATCTCCCCCGTCTCGCGCATCCCGCCGGAATCGGAGGCCGCGGCCTATCTCCTCGCGAACGGAACGCCGCGCGACGACCTGCAATCCTATAGCGCAAGGCGGGTGAACCATGAGGTGATGGCGCGCGGCACCCTGGCCAATCTGCGCCTGCGTAACCGCCTCGCCGGGGGCCGCGAGGGTGGCTTCACGCGGCTGCTTCCGGGCGAGGAGATCGTCACCATCCATCAGGCGGCGATGGAATATGCCAGGGCCGGCGTGGCCAGCCTCGTCATCGCCGGGCGGAATTACGGCGCGGGTTCCGCGCGCGACTGGGCCGCCAAGGGCACGCGCATCCTGGGCATCCGCGCGGTGATCGCGCGCAGCTTCGAGCGCATCCATCGCGCCAATCTCGTCGCTATGGGCGTGCTGCCGCTGGCCTTCCCCGAGGGCGTGAGCGCGGAGACGCTCGGGCTGACGGGCGAGGAGACGGTGGACCTCATCGGCCTGCCCGGCGCGCTGCGGCCGGGCGGCACGATCGCGGCGCGGATCGGCGAGCACCGGGTGGAGCTGATCTGCCGCATCGACACCGCGGAGGAGGTCGAGGATCTCGCCGGGGGCGGCATCCTGCCTCGCATCGCCGCGCTGCAGGCTGCGCCGCGGCCGGGCTGACGCCTCAGCTGCGGACGATCACCACGACGCCCAGCATGATGCAGGCGATGCCGGCGAGCCGCAGCAGACTCAGCGTCTCGCCGAGCAGCATCGCCGCCGCGATGCTGGAGAGCGCGAGGGTGGCGCCCACGGCGATGGGATAGACGACGGAGAGCTCGTTGCGCGCGAGCACGATCATCCAGATCAGGAAGCCGCCGATGTAGCAGGCCGCGCCGAGCGCCAGCAGGCCGCTCATGGGCCAGAGCGTGTCCTGGCGCTGCCAGGCCAGCTTCAGCTGCGAGGCCTGCGTCTTGATGAGCAGCAGCCCGCCCACGCTCAGCAGGACATGCACCACCAGAAGTCCTGCTTCGGCCGGGCGAAGGGCCATCAGACGCGCCGGCGCGCGACGAAGAACATGATGTTGTGCAGGTTGACCGTCAGCGAGAAGTCGAAGATCCGCATCACCCGCACCAGGCGGAACAGCCCCGGCATGCCGAGCTTGAGCGCGAGGATGATGTAGAGCGCCGATTGCACGTTGCGCGTCACGCCTGGATGGCTGACATGCACCACCTCGAAGCCCGTGCGCTCCAGCAGCGCGCTCAGCGACTTGGCCGAGAAGTAGTGCAGATGCGTCGGCGGATGGATCATCCGCCAGCCCTTGCCGCGGAAACGCGCGAAGAGGCTGCCGATATCGCCGGTCGTGATGGCGATATGGCCGCCGGGCTTCAGGTCCTGCGCAGCCTTGGCGAGGAAGAGGTCCGGCCGGGCGAGATGCTCGATCGTGTCCCAGACACCTCGGTGAGGGTCGGGGAGCTTAAACTTCGCGACCGCTTCCGGCTCAGATCGTTCCCGGCCCCATGCCCCCCCTCGCACGCCCTTCCCGCCCCGTCAGCCGACGACGTCCTGGCAGATGAACACGCCGTGCAGTATGACTCCCTCTGGGGACAAGCCATGGCAAAGGCTACGTTTTCAAGACATATTGGCGTGAGCACGGCGATAGGACGATGATGGTGAAGGCTTTGGTCACGGGGGTTACCGGTCAGGACGGAGCCTACCTCTCCCAATTTCTGCTCGACAAAGGGTACGAGGTTTACGGTTTCCTGCGGCGCTCCGCTTCCGCGGAGGTCATCGACGAACGCCTTCGGTGGCTGGGCATCGCGGGGCAAGTCCGCATGGTGGACGGAAACCTGTCGGACCTTTCCAGCCTCATTCGCGCCATGCAGGAGGTGAAGCCGGACGAGGTCTATAACCTCGGGGCGCAATCCTTCGTGAAGACCTCCTGGAACCAGCCGCTGCTGACCGGCAATGTCACCGCCATGGGCGCGCACAATGTGCTGGAGGCGGTGCGCCTCGCCGCGCCGGGCGCGCGCTTCTATCAGGCCTCGTCCTCCGAGATGTACGGGCGCATCCAGGAGGCGCGGCAGAGCGAGACCACGCCCTTCTACCCGCGTAGCCCTTATGCGGTGGCCAAGCTCTACGCGCATTGGATGACGATCAATTACCGCGAGAGCTTCGGCCTGCACGCCTCCAGCGGCATCCTGTTCAACCATGAGAGCCCGCTGCGCGGCATCGAATTCGTCACCCGCAAGGTCACCGACGCGGCGGCGCGCATCAAGCTCGGCCTCGCGACCGAGCTGGCGATGGGCAATCTCGACGCCACGCGCGACTGGGGCCATGCGCGCGACTATGTCCGCGCCA
Organism: Roseococcus sp.; assembly: GCF_965227005.1. Lineage (NCBI taxonomy): Bacteria > Pseudomonadati > Pseudomonadota > Alphaproteobacteria > Acetobacterales > Roseomonadaceae > Roseococcus > Roseococcus sp. The sequence goes on along the minus strand of NZ_CBDDFJ010000006.1, from coordinate 107,726 downwards.
TGTGGCTGATGCTCCAGCAGGACACGCCGGACGACTATGTGGTCGCGACCGGGCGGACGGTGAGCGTGCGCGACATGTGCCGCATCGCCTTCGCCTATGTCGGCCTGGACTACGAGGAGTTCGTCAAGGTCGATCCGCAGTTCATGCGCCCCGCCGAGGTGGACGTGCTCCTGGGCGACCCGACCAAGGCCCGCGAGAAGCTGGGCTGGGAAGCGACCGTCACCCTCGAGGAGATGATCGTCGAGATGGTGGAGGCCGATCTGGCCCGCCACCGCGCCCGGATCCGCTGAACCGCGTGAAGCGGATCCTGGTCACCGGCGCGTCGGGCTTCGTCGGCGGACATCTGCGCCTCGCGCTGCGCGCCGCCTTCCCCGAAGCGCGGCTGATCGCGACCTCCCATGGCGAGGCGGTTCCCGGTTGGGACGAAGTCGTGTCGCTCGACCTGCTGGACCCGTCCTCCTGCGCGCCGGCCGTCGAGCGGGCGGCGCCCGACGGCATCGTGCACCTCGCGGCCTTGGCGGCGGTGGGCGAGAGCTTCAAGGATCCACTGCGAACCTGGCGGGCGAACCTGTTCGGCACGCTGGCTCTGGCCGAGGCGGTGCGGGAGCGCGCCGGCGGGGCGCTCTTCGTCCATGCCTCCTCCGCCGAAGTCTATGGACTTTCCTTCCAGGACGGCCAGCCGCTGGCCGAGGACGCCCCATTGCGTCCAACCAACCCCTACGCCGCCTCCAAGGCCGCGGCTGACATCGCGATCGGCGAAATGTCCCTGCGCGGCCTGCGCGGCGTGCGGATGCGCCCCTTCAATCACACGGGAGCCGGCCAGGCCGATGCCTTCGTGGTTGCTGCCTTCGCCCGCCAGGCCGCGCTGATCGCCGCCGGCCGGCAGGAGCCGGTGCTGCGGGTCGGAGCACTGGAGCGTTGGCGCGACTTTCTCGACGTGGCCGATGTCTGCGCCGGTTATGTCGCGGCCCTGCAGGCGGGCGACCGTCTGGAGCCGGGGGCGGTCTTCAATCTGGCCACCGGCCACCCCAAGCGAGTGGGCGATATCCTGACAGATCTGCTGCGGCTTGCAGGCGTCGCGCCGCGCGTCGAAGCCGATGAGGGGCGGATGCGGCCGACCGACGTTCTGCGAACCCAAGGAGATGCCTCGGCGGCGGCGCGCGTGCTCGGCTGGGCACCGCAAGTGCCCTGGGAGCGGACGCTCGCCACGACGTTGAACGACTGGAAGGAACGGATCGGCTGAGGGCGCAGCCTGACTATGGTCCGCCCCTACGGATGCAGACCTTCGGCTTGACCCACGCCACGGGCCGGGCCTAAGCCTCCGATCCATCAGCACGGACCAGTATCAAAGGCATGCGCCGACAGAACCCGGACCTGTGGAGCTTTTTCCGCTCCGTAGTCGCTCACCAGGAATTGATCCTCCGTCTCGCGAAACGCGAGGTCTCTCAAAGGTTCCAGGGCAGCGTTCTCGGAATCGCCTGGATGCTGCTGACGCCGCTGCTAACCGCGGCCGTCTTCACCTTTGTCTTCAGCGCGGTCTTCCAGACGCGCTGGGGCGGCGCCACGCCGACAGGCCCCTTCGACTTCGCCATCCTGCTTCTCGTTGGCATGGCGGTGCACGGCATCTTCGCTGAGGCCGTTGGGCGCGCACCGACCTTGATCCTCAGCCAGGCGAGCTACGTCACCAAGGTCATATTTCCCATCGAGATCCTGCCGGTGGTGGCCGTCGCCACGGCGATCGTCAACGCGGTGATCACTGTGGCGATCGTGGTGGTTGGCCAATTGCTCCTCAATGGCGTGGTGCACTGGACCGCCCTTCTCTGGCCACTCGTCATTGCGCCCTATCTGATCTTCGTGGTTGCGTTGGTGATATTCTTCTCGGCCTGCGGCATCTTTCTGCGCGATCTCTCCCAGATCGTGTCACTGCTCATCACGGTGACGCTCTTTCTAACTCCGATCTTCTATCCCCTGAACGCCGTTCCCGGCGCCTTCCGTACACTGATGCGGCTTAATCCCCTGACCTCCATCGTCGAGCAGTCGCGCACCGTGATCGTCTTTGGTGGCCTGCCCGATTTCTTCAGCCTTGCGCTCTACACTGTCTGCTCACTGACGGCGCTCGCGCTATCGTTCTGGCTCTTCCAGCGCCTGCGGCCGGGCTTCGCCGACGTCCTCTGACATGGAAAGGCGGCCCGCCTCCCGGGGGGGGGGGGGCGCGTCGCCATATAGGCCACCTGGGATGAACGATCGGAAGAAGTTGGGCGTGAATGGAATGTTGCGCCCACCTTGGCCTATCGGGCGGACATGTCCTGTCGAGCCAAGCGATTCATTTCGAATGACGGACATCGTTCGAACCATTGGAACGTCGAATATCCCCTTCGGCATGCCAAGGCCCAACGCCCTTGCGCCTATGGTTCTTCCTCGCTAGTCAGGCGAGACCGTATATGAGCATCGAGTGAATCATGGGTGAATTGTTTCGCCGCGAGGCGGCAGCCGATCCGTTATTATTCAGCGGTGAAAGACTCACGTCTTCTATATCCGGCCAAGTTGAGATCGAACACTATCATCGTTACTTTTTAGCGCGCGAATTCTGCCGCGGCAAAGACGTATTGGATGTCGCTGCCGGCGAAGGTTATGGGACGGCGCTCCTGGCCCAGGTCGCCAATTCCGCGATTGGGATTGAAATCAATCCCAATGCAGTCACAGTCGCTCGCCGGGAGTTTGCGAGGTCGAATCTTCGCTATGAAGAAGGTGATGCTCGCTCCCTGAACATCCCTGATAGTTCCATTGATGTTGTAGTTTCCTTCGAAACCCTGGAACATTTGGCTGAACAAGATCAGTTTTTGGGCGAGATCCGCCGTGTCCTTCGACCTGAGGGCATGCTGATCATCAGCACTCCCGATAGCGAAGTGTATTCAGCCCCCGGAATACCGGCCAATCCATATCATGTTAAAGAATTAAACTCCTCAGAATTCAGTGAGTTACTTCAAAGATATTTTCATAATTTTACTTTCGCTGCCCAAAGGGCGATCATAGGCTCCATCATATCTGGATCAGATCAAAACGATCTGCCCTTCATCTATGAACGGCGAGGGAATGATACCATTGATGGCAGCAGGAAATTATTGCGCGCGCCTTATATCGTCGCCTTGGCTTCTAATTCGACCTTACCTCCTTTGCCAAATAGCATTTATATTTACAGAAACGATCTCGATACCGACGCCTCCATGAGGTTTCAGGCGGAAACTGGCTTGAAAGCCGCCCATGAGAAGGTCGAGATGATTGAGGCACGACTTTCGGAGAGTAATACTCGAACCGTGCGTGCTGAGCAGAGCATTGGTGAATTGCAGGAGCGGATTGTCGGCCTGGAGCAGGTCCGCTCCGATACGGAAGGCCGTCTTCGCGAGATTGAAGCCAGCACAATTTGGCGGGCAACCTCGCCCGTGCGTGCCGCAGCTCGCCGTGCGCCCTGGCTGACGCACGCAGTTCGGCTAACGCTGAAGGTCGCATGGTGGACCGTCACGTTACAGCTGCCGACTCGTTACCGGATGAGACGAGATGCTCGTCGACAGCCGGCAAATGCCCAGGTCCAGTCGGGGATTTCGATCCTAGCGTCCGCGTTGGCGCCTGATCTGCGCGCGGAAGATATCAAGATAAAATCGTCAGATGATCCAAAAATTTCGATTATTATTTCAACATATGGGCAATTGAAGGTCACGCTTGCTTGCTTGAATTCCATCGCCCGAAGCGAGCCCAAATGCGGAATAGAAGTGATCGTTGTAGACGACGCCTATCCTGGCATCGAGAATATGAAAGAAATCGGAAAAGTCAGCGGAATTGCATACGTAAAAAATGATGTTAATTTAGGATTTTTACTTAGCTGTAACAAGGCAGCCGCCTTGGCAAAGGGGAAGTATCTTTATTTTCTAAATAACGACACGGAACTTCTGACAAATTCGATCGATGCCCTGGTAAATTTGCTGGATAGTCGTTCTAATGTCGGCTTGGTTGGCTCCAAGCTGTTATTCAGTGACGGTCGACTTCAAGAGGCTGGCGGCATTCTTTGGAATGACGGTTCGGGGTGGAATTACGGCCGAGGCGACGATGCCTCCCGACCGGAGTATAACTATGTCCGGGAAACTGATTATTGTTCCGGCGCCTCGATCATGGTTCGGCAATCACTCTTCCATGAATTAAATGGCTTCGATGAGAGACTGAAACCAGCCTATTATGAAGATGTGGACCTGGCGATCAGGATTCGCGCGCATGGATTCAAAGTCCTCTATGAACCTCGATCGGTCGTGTTTCATCATGAGGGTATGTCGCATGGAACCAATGTTGCCGTCGGGATGAAGGCTCATCAGGTTTCGAACCAAGCGTCCATTCGATCCTTCTGGAGCGAATTGCTGGCCTCCGAGCATTATCCCAACGCCACGCACATGCTGCGCGCACGGGATCGCGCGAAGGCGCGCAAGGTCATCCTGGTCATTGACCACTATACGCCTGAGCCCGATCGCGATGCTGGGTCTCGAAGCGTGATGGGAATTATCAAAAGCCTGGTTAACGCGGGCTGGCAGGTGAAATTCTGGCCGCATAACCGCGCGCATAATCCGCTTTATGCCGGCCTTATGGAAGCCATCGGAATTGAAGTCATCGATAACCGATACCCCGGCACCTTCGATCACTGGATTGAAGAAAATGGCTCGGAGCTGGACCATGCTCTGGTCGTTCGCCCCACGGTTGCGATCGAAGTGATTTCCACTCTGGTCAAAAACACCAATGCTCTGTTGAGTTACTACGGCGTTGATCTTCATTTTGTCCGCATGATGCAGCAGGCCAGCAAGTCCGGAGATGCGAAACTGGCTCTCGAGGCCTCGGCCATGGAGCGCCTGGAACGCCGCCTTTGGCGCAATTTCGATCTGATCGTCTATCCTTCCGAAGAGGAAGCCGCCGCGGTCCGCGCGATGGACCCGAATGTCTTGGCCAGATCGATTGTACCCTTCTTCTTCGATTCATTCCCCGCTCGGAGTGCAGCGCCCTCTGAGCGGAGCATTCTGTTTGTCGCCGGCTTCGCCCATCCGCCCAATGTCGACGCGGCGATGTTCCTGATCAAAGAGGTCATCCCGCTTCTGGAACCAAGACTGGGGTCGATCAAAGTGGTCCTGGCCGGCTCCAATCCGACGGATGCCGTGAAGGCCCTTGCGTCGCCCTCGGTGGTCGTGACCGGCTTCGTGACGGATGAAGCTTTGACCGCGCTATATGGACAACATCGCGCGGCGGTCGTGCCTCTTCGCTTCGGCGCAGGCGTAAAAGGCAAAGTAATCGAGGCGCTGAGTCATGGCCTGCCGCTCGTCACGACGTCCGTAGGCGCCCAGGGCATTGTCGGCCTGGCGGAGGTCGTCCCCGTCCACGACACCGCAGCCAAAATAGCGGGAGCCTTGGAAAAACTTCTCTCCGACGATGAGCTCTGGATGACGCAATCCAGAGCTCAAATAGCATTTTCGCAGAAATTCTTCTCGCAATCGGCGATGCAGGCCTCCGTTCTGTCCGTTTTCGAGACACTTGAATCCGCCCATCGGAAATGATCGTTTTTTAAGGCGGTATCTGCCTGTCTTGGCTCAACCTGGGCGGCCGCCTCCGCTGGCCGCCCTCGTTACCGGCCCCGCAGCTGACCGCACGCAACTGAGACAAGCGCCCCTGGCACGGCGTTCGGGTTACGCAAGGGCGGGGGATCGGCTATCAGTCCGCCCGCAACAATACCTACCCTCAACCTGGATCAGGCATGCATCGTCAGTCTCAGGACCTGTGGAGCGTGCTCCGCTCGGTCCTCACTCACCGGGATCCGACCTTGAGCCTAGTTAGCCGGACGATCGCGCGGCGCGTCCAGGACAGCGTCTGGATCCTGCTCGTCGCCAGCTTCTGCCGCTTCCAGCCCACACGGCGGAGGTTTACCGATGTCACCTGATGTCTCCATCCGGGTCGCGGGCCTGTCCAAGGCCTATCGAATCTATGCACAGCCGACAGATCGCCTGAAGCAGGCGGTCATGCCTCGGCTTCGCAGGATCGCCGCGCCCCTGCTGCGGGCCCTCGGCCGGCGCGTCGAGGCGCCTGCCTATTTCCGCGAGTTCTGGGCGCTGCGCGAACTGTCCTTCGAGGTAGCGCGCGGCGAAACGATCGGCATCATCGGGCGCAACGGATCGGGCAAGTCGACCCTCCTCCAGCTCGTCTGCGGCACGTTGAGCCCCAGCCAGGGCGAGGTCGCGGTCCAAGGCCGCGTCGCGGCACTCCTCGAGCTCGGCTCGGGCTTCAACCCGGAATACACAGGCCGGCAGAACGTCTTCCTCAATGCCAGCGTGCTGGGGCTGTCCCAGTCGGAAACGGCCGCCCGGCTACCCGACATCCTCGCCTTCGCCGATATCGGGGATTTCATCGATCAACCGGTGAAGACCTACTCCTCCGGCATGGCGATGCGGCTGGCCTTCGCAGTGATCGCCCATGTCGACGCTGATGTGCTCATTGTGGACGAGGCCCTGGCGGTCGGCGATGCGGCCTTCCAACAGAAGTGCTTCCGTTGGCTGCGCGCATTTCAGCATCGCGGGACATTGCTCTTCTGCGGCCATGATCCCGCGGCCGTGATCAACCTATGCCAGCGCGCCATCTGGCTCGACCGCGGCTCGGTTCGGCTCATGGGTGCCTCTAAGGACGTGGTGGAGGCCTATGGGGCCTTCGTCGCCGCCGAGACCATGGGGCTCCCTGAAACCTCGGTTCGGGTCGGCGCCGGCGCTCAAGGAGGACAGGAAGATCCCGCCGAGGGGACGCTATTGCAGGACGGTATGCAGGCCACGATGGGGACTGAGATCCGGACATCACCGGAGTTGGCCGGCTACGGCACTGGCGCGGCGGAGATCATTGCCTTCGGGCTGCTACAGCCGGACGGCACGCCAACCCGGCTGATCCGGGGCGGAGAGGATCTGGCGCTCGCCCTGCAGGTGCGCGCGCTCCAAGACATCGACCAGCCCATCTTCGGCTTTCAGATCAAGGACCGTCTCGGCCAGGTGCTGCTCGGCGGCAACAGCCTGGACACCAGTATCGTCGCGCCGGCTGAGCTGCTGCGCGGGACGACAGTGACGGCGCGCTTCACCTTCCGCCTGCCATTGCTGGCGAGCGGACGGTATTCGGTGACCCTCGCAGTCGCCTCAGGCATGGCCGATGTGCACGTGCAGCACCATTGGATTCATGATGCTCTGTTCTTCGATGTCCACGCAAAGCAGCAGATCGGCGCGCTGATCGGGGCCGATCTGCGGGCGTTTTCGGTGACCGAGGTCAAAGATCCGGCCTGACGGCCGTTCCGGCCGCCCATGTGTGTATGAACTCAAAGGCAGGGGGGCGCTCGAAGCCTCCTGCCGCGCCGAGAGGCGGCCGGGACCGCTCCGTCAGTCAGCCTTCTCGCCGTAGATGACGACCCGGGCGCCACGACGAAACTGCTCGTAATCACCCGGCCCGCTCTCGATGACGCGCGTCCGGGTGAAGCCGAAATGCTTCAGCAGGAACAGCAGGGCGTTCAGCGAGGGGACGACGGCCAGTTCGGTATCGCCGCCTTCCCGACGGTCGTAATCCACCGAGAGGCTGAACATTCCGGTCACCTCGCGCTGCCACTCGTAGGATCCATCCTCGATGCGGCCCGAGATGTCGAAGGGGAAGATCTGCGTTTCGATCAAAATGTGCCGGCGGGACAGCTTGCTCGCCATACGAAGTGCGCGGATCGGCTCCTCGAGATGGTAAAGCAGGCCGTAGACGAGCACGAAATCCGCCGACTGGTCGACTGTCGGCTTGAGATCCAGGACGTTGCCCTGCTGGTAGGTCACGTTCCCGACGCCAAGAGCACCAGTCACCAGCGCGGCGGCGTCCAGGCTGTCCTGCCGCAGCTCGATGCCGCGCACCTCGCGGAAATGGCGTGCGAGCTCGACGGCGAAGTACCCCTCGTGCGAGGCGAAATCGAGCGCCGTCAGGCCAGCGGCCCCCGGGACTTCTTGAGCAATGACGTCGCGAAGCTTGTTGCGACGCGCAGTGTGAATGACATGAACCGCCGCGGGAATGTCCGTCTCGGTCCGGGTGCCGTCGGGCAACTCGAACTCGTAGAACCACTTGCGCGACTTGACCTTCGCCAAATCCGGCCGATCAGCCATAAATCAACCCTTCATCGTTGCGCCGCATTTAACACCGCATGATGGCAGAAGGTAGCCCTTTGGCTGTCTCACCGGCCTGGAGGCGGCGGGGGCTGTCGGCGCCGCCAGCAGCGCGTCCTTCCCGAAAACCGCGCCCGACTGAAACCCATCAGGGCGGATCCGGGACGGAAGTTCGCCCTGGCTGCACACCAGCGCCCCCTCCCTTGGAACCGTTACTCGCCGAGCTGCGGCAGGCGGTAGCGGTCCTGCGGGTCGTCCCAGCCCTTGAACTGCGGCGCCCGCTTCTCCGCGAAGGCCGCGCGGCTTTCGATCAGGTCGCTCTTCGCCCCATGCTCGTGCAGCGCCGCGGCGAGGTTCTGCTGCTGGGCCGTCGGCATCGGGCGCATGCGGCGCATCATATGCACCGTGTTCACCCGCGCGGCGGGCGGCAGGGTCAGCAGGTGGCGGGCCATGCCCATCGCCTCCTCCATCACCTTCTCCGGCTCGACGACGCGGTTGAGGAAGCCGATCTGGTGGAAGCGCTCCGCCGTGAAGCGGAAGCCCAGCGCCATCTCCAGCGCGACGGGGAAGGCCAGGTTGGCCATATGCCCGTGGTTATAACCACCGAGCAGCCAGCGCTTGGCCTCCGACACCTCGAAGATCGCGGTGCTGGCCGCGACGCGCAGATCCGTGCGCTCCACCATCATGAAGCCCCCGCCCATGGCGAAGCCGTTCACCGCCGCGATCACCGGCTTCTCCAGCGTGCCCGCATTGAAGGGATCTTCCATATCCGCGCGCCGCCCGCCCGGATTCTTCTCGGCCAGGGATTCCTTCATGTCCTCCCCGGCGCAGAAGGCGCGGCCGGTGCCGGTGAGAATCGCGACCTCCAGTCCCTCGTCGTGGCGGAATTCGGTCCAGGTCCGGGCGAGCTCGACGCGGATCTCGTGGTTCAGGGCATTGAGGCGTTCAGGGCGGTTCATCCGCACCACGAGGATCTGCCCGTGGCGCTCGGTCTCGACAACTGACATCTGGATTTCCTTGGTTCTTCAGGCTTCGCGGTAGGCGATGGCTTTGAGAAAACGCGCGCGCCCCGCCCGCGCATGGCGCTCGGCCACCTGCCGGGCGACGTCGGCGTCGCCGGAGAGGATGGCGTCCATCACATCCCGATGCTCGCCATTGGATTGCAGCATATGCGGCGATTCATCGAAGGAGCGGCGGCGCAGCAACAGCAGCTTGCGTGTATGGGCGAGGTACACGGCCTCGACCGGGGCATTGCCGGCGAAGGCGAACTGGCGCTTGTGGAAGGTCACGTTGAGATCGAAGAAGGCATCCTGCCGGCCTTCCTGCGCGGCCGCCTCCATCCCCGTCACATAGCTCTGCAGTTCTTGCGCCTGGGCCGCGGTGATGGTGGTGGCGAGGCGCCCGGCCACATAGCCGATCAGCACCGCCGTGAGGTCGTAGATCGCCAGCGCCTCGTCGATCTGCAGCTCGCGCACGAAGGCGCCGCGATTGAGGATGACGGTGACCAGGCCCATGCGCTCCAGCGCGCGCGCGGCCTCGCGAACCGGGCCGCGGCTGACCCCGAGGCGGCGCGCCAGAGCGAGCTCGTTGATATGCTGCCCCGGGCCGAGCTCGCCGCGGACGATCATCGCCTCCAGCTCCGTTTCCACGGAAACGGCGAGGGCCGAGCCGTCACCTTCGGGCTTGTTTGCCAACAATCGTCGCTGCATTTCGTTCGTCCAGCCTCTCGCAATCCCGTATATTCGAGACATTGTCCTCTTGTCACCGAATAAAGTGTTGGCAATTCTAAACCTGCCTGCCAATCTCGGCCTAACGGAGGAAAACCATGATCGCCCGCCTCAGCGCCGAGCCTCCTGCAAGGGCGGCTCGATGAATATCCTCTCCCAGCTGAAGGGCCCCTTCCGCTTCGATATGCCGATCGTCGACGCGCATCATCACCTGTGGGACCTGAACGCAGGCCGTTATCCGACCAAGCAGGATCGCTACGATCCGAACTTCTTCCTCGGCGACTACCGCAAGATCTGCAAGGACTTCCTGCCATCGGATCTGGCCGCCGAATATGCGGGCTTCGACGTCGTCGGCACCGTCCATATCCAGGCCGCGCGCGCCGAAGCCGAGCAGGTGCAGGAGACCGAGTGGCTGGAGAAGGTCCACGCGCAGACCGGTCTTCCCAATGCCATCGTCGGCCATGTGGTCTTCATCCAGCCCGACTGCGCCGAGGTACTGGCGGGGCACGCGAAATTCCCGCTGATGCGCGGCATCCGCTCGCGCCCCAACACCGCCAAGGGCCCGGGCCATTCCATCGCCGGCCAGCCCGGCACGATGCAGGACGATCTCTGGCGCCGCAATTTCGCGCTGCTGGAGAAGCACGCCATGTCCTGGGACATGCGCATCCCCTACTGGCACCTGGAGGAAGGCGCCGAGGTCGCGCGCAGCTTCCCCGGAATCCCGATGGTGGTGAACCACACAGGCCTGCCGCTCGACCGCTCCGAGGAGGGGCTGAAGATCTGGCGCCGTGGACTGGAAGCGCTGGCCGACTGCCCCAACACCGTCATCAAGATTTCCGAGCTCGGCCTGCCGCACGGCAAGTGGGATGTGCCGAGCAACATCCGCGTCGTGCAGGAAGCCGCGGCCATCTTCGGCCCCGACCGCATCATCTTCGCCAGCAACCTGCCGGTGGCCAGCCTGAGCACCGACTTCGCCGGCATCGTCGACGTCATGCGCACGGCCCTGGCCGACCGCTCGCGAGAGGATCTGGAAAAGTTCTTCCACCGCAACGCCCTCCGCTTCTACCGCATCAACCTCTGAGGATCTCCCCATGAGCAACGCCCTCCCGCGCACCGGCCCCCTCGCGCGCTTCAAGGTCATCGACCTCACGCGCGTGCGCTCCGGCCCCACCTGTGTCCGTCAGCTCGCCGATTGGGGCGCCGATGTGATCCAGATCGAGGCGCCGGAGGGCATGGAGGGCTCGGATGGCGGCTTCGGCGGCGCGCGCCATGGCCCGGACTTCCAGAATCTCCACCGCAACAAGCGCAGCCTGACGCTGGACCTGAAGGCGCCCGAGGGCATCGAGATCCTCAAGAAGCTCATCGCCGATGCCGACGTCGTCGTGGAGAACTTCCGCCCCGACGTGAAGACGCGCCTGGGCATCGACTACGAGGCGCTCTCCGCCATCAACCCGCGTCTGGTCTACGGCTCGATCTCCGGCTTCGGGCAGGACGGCCCCTATGCGCGCCGCCCCGGCTTCGACCAGATCGCGCAGGGCATGGGCGGGCTGATGTCGATCACGGGCCTGCCCGGCCAGGGCCCGGTGCGCGTGGGCATTCCCGTCGCCGATCTCACCGCCGGCATCTTCTGCGCCATGGGCATCCTGATCGCCCTGCTGGAGCGCGAGGAGAGCGGCAAGGGCCAGTGGGTGAAGTCCTCGCTGCTGGAGGCGCAGATCTCCATGCTCGACTTCCAGGCGGCGCGCTGGCTCGTCTCCAGCGAGGTGCCGAAGCAAGCGGGCAACGACCACCCGACCGGCATCCCCACCGGCGTCTTCAAGACGAAGGACGGGCTGATGAACCTCGCCGCCACCGGCAAGGCCATCTTCACGCGCTTCTGCGAGACCACGGGCGCGAAGCACATCCTCGAAAATCCCGATTACGCGACGGGCCCCGCACGCTCGGCCAACCGCGTGAAGCTCAATGCGGAGATCGGCGAGGTGCTGGCCACCAAGACCACCGCCGAATGGATCAAGCTGCTGAACGCCGCCGGCGTCCCCTCGGGCCCGATCAACAACATCGAGGAGGTCTTCGCCGACGAGCAGGTGCAGCACCTGGGCATCGCCAGGCCGGTGACGCATCCGACGGCCGGCGATATCCGCATCGTGGGCCAGCCCGTGACGCTCTCGCGCACGCCGAGCGAGATCCGCACCGCCGCGCGCGACAAGGGCGAGGACAGCGCGGCGATCCTGGGCGAGCTCGGCTATGACGAGGCGCGCATCGCCTCGCTGCGCGAGCGGCATGTGATCTGATGCCGGCGCGGGCGGCTTGGCCCGCGCCTCCCCTCCGCGAACCACGGATGACGAGCCTGGAATTGGCGGGGCACACCGCCGGGAGGAACAACCATGAACATCCGCATCTCACGCCGCCAGGCACTTCTGGCGGTGCCGGCACTCGCCGCGCCGGCCTATGCGCAGGACTTTCCCACGCGCCCCGTCAAGCTGCTGGTGCCCTTCGCGGCGGGCGGGCCGATGGATCTCGTGGCACGACTGGTGGCGCCGGGCGCCGCCGCCGTGCTCGGTCAGCAGGTGATCGTGGAGAACCGCACCGGCGGCACCGGCGCAATCGCCATGGGCGAGGTCGCGCGGGCGGCGCCCGATGGCTACACGCTGATGTTCACGGGCGCGAGCTGGCCGGTGGTGCCGCTGCTCACCCGCAACCTGCCCTTCCGCATGGCGGATTTCGCGCCGCTCACGCGCCTCACCATCGCGCCGCATGTGATGGTGGTGCCCTCGCAGCTGCCGGTGCGAAGCCTCGCCGAGTTCATCGGCGAGGCGAAGAAGCGGCCGGGCGAGTGGTCCTACGGCACCAGCGGCATCGGCACGACGCTGCATCTGGGCAGCGAGATGCTGAAGATGCGCGCGGGGATCGACCTGGTGCACGTGCCCTATCGCGGCAATGCGCCCGCCATCACCGACCTGCTGGCCGGGCGGCTTCAGACCATGTTCCCCACGCTCGCCGAGGCCATGCCCTATATCCGCGACGACAGGATGCGCCCGCTCGCCGTCGGCTACACGCAGCGCGTCGAATGGCTGCCCGAGGTGCCGACCCTGGCCGAGCTCGGCTTCGGCGATGTCCCCGCCAGCTCGGATTTCGGCGTCGCGACCGGCGTCGAGGTGCCCGCGGCCGTGCGGGAAAAGCTGACCGCCGCCTTCCGCGCCGCGGTGCGCCAGCCGGCCATCGGCGCGCGGCTGCGCGACCTCGGCATCATCGTCGTCGCCAGCACCGCCGCGGAATTCGCCGCCATGGTGACCGAGGAAGGCGCGCGCTACGCCGAGGTCATCCGCGTGGCCAACGTGCCGCAGAACTGAAGCAGGAAACCAAGAGATGCCCTACGCACAGGCCGAAGGCGCGCGCCTTCATTACGAGGAGACGGGCAAGGGACACCCCATCGTCTTCGTCCATGAATACGGCTCCGATCATCGCGAATGGGAGCAGCAGGTGCGCTACTTCTCGCGCGAATATCGCTGCATCACCTTCGATGCGCGCGGCTACACGCCGTCCGAGGTGCCGAGCGACCCGAAGCTCTACGGCCAGGACTTCGCCGCGGCCGATATCGCGGCGGTGATGCGCCACCTGGACATCCCCAAAGCGCATATCGTCGGGCTCTCGATGGGCGCCTTCGCCACGCTGCTCTTCGGCATCCGTTTCCCGCAGATGGCCACCGCGCTGGTCGTGGCGGGCGTGGGCACCGGCTCCAACCTCGCCGAGCTCAACGCTTTCCGCGCCACGCAGGTCGTTCGCGCCGACGCCATCCGCGCCGAGGGCTGGCATGAGCTGGCGCTGGAATCTGGCCACAGCCCGACGCGCGTTCAGCTGAAGAAGAAGGACCCGCGCGGCTGGAACGACTTCGTCGCGCATCTGCGCGAGCATTCCCCCGAAGGCTCGGCGTTCACGCAGCAATACTACCAGGGCGCGCGCGATCCGGTTTACGCCTGGGAGGCCGAGCTGAAGACGATGACGGTGCCGACCCTGCTCGCGCTCGGCGACGAGGATTGGCCCTGCATCGAGCCGAACTGCTTCCTCAAGCGCACCCTCCCGAACTGCGGTCTCTGGATGCAGCCGCGCACCGGCCACGCGATCAATCTGGAGGAGCCCGCGGCCTTCAACCGCGAGGTGCAGAGCTTCTTCTCCACCGTCGAGCGCGGCCGCTGGAGCCTCGACGCATGAGCACCCTTCGGCAGATGATCGAGCAGGGGCCGCCCGTCTTCGCGCCCCTCGCGCTCAATCCGATGATGGCGCGCATGGCCGAGCAGGCCGGCGCGCGGGCGCTCTATTTGGGCGGCGGCGCCTCGGGCTACCAGAACGTCTTCACCGAGGCGAACCTCACCGTCACCGAGATGGCCCATGCGGGCCTCGAGATCGGCGCGGCCTGCCGGCTGCCGCTCATCCTCGACGGCGCCTGCGGCTGGGGCGATCCGATGCACATGCACCGCACCATCCCCCTCGCGGAGACAGCGGGCTTCCAGGCCATCGAGATCGAGGACCAGATCCTGCCCAAGCGGGCGCATCACCACATCGGCATCGAGCACATCATCCCGGCCGAGGAGATGGCGGCCAAGGTGCGCGAGGCCGTGGCCGTGCGCCGCAGCCGCGACTTCCTCATCATCGCGCGCACCAACGCCACGCGCATGCACGGGCTGGACGAGGCGCTGCGCCGCGCCGAGCTCTTCGCCGAGGCGGGAGCGGACGTGCTCTTCGTCCTCTCGCGCAAGCCGGAGGAGCTGCGGGCCGTCGCCGAGCGCTTCCGTCTGCCGCTGATGTTCATGACGCCCGGCGGCGGGCTGAAGGCGGCGGGCTTCACCATGGCCGAGATGGAGGCGCTGGGCATCCGCCTGGTCGTCGATCCGACGACGCCCATCCTCGCCATGCACCGCGCCCTGCGCGATTCCTACGCGGCGATCCTGAAGGGCGAGGCGGACCCGCTGGTCGGCGACACGCTCCAGGCCGAGGACGAGGCGCTCAAGCTGAGCATCGGGCTCGAAACCCTGCTGGAGGTGGAACGCCTGACGGTCGAGCGCGGCCACTGAGCGACGGGCGCGAACGCGCCTTCCCACAAGGGTTACGGTTGATTTAGGTGACAGTGGGGGCGACCATCCGGCCATGCCCCTCGCATCTGTCCTGCGTCCGCTCCTGTCCGCCACGCTCGCGCTGCCCATGCTTATCGCCTGCGGCGGACATCCCACGCCACGAGAGGCGGTCAGCGCCAATGATGCTCAATGCCGCAGCTACGGCTTCGAGGCGCAAAGCCCGCGCTACCGGGAATGCCGAAGGCTGCTGGACCAACGCAGCGCCCTCGTGGCGTCCCGCCCGCCCGGATCGGGCAATCCGGCGGGCCTGCCGATCTACCTGCCGCCACCCGAACTGCCGGCGCCGCAGGAACGGGGTTGCCTGGTCGTGGTGATCCAGGCCCAGTCCTATACGAACTGCCCCTGACCTAACCGCCGATGCGATAGAGCGCCTTCGCATTGTCGTGGAACAGCGCGCGGATCTGCTCGCGCGGCAGGTCCGCCACGGCGCGCTTGAAGCCCGAATAGATCGTGTCGAAACTCGCCACGAGGCTGTCCACCGGGAAGTTGCTGGCGAACATGCAGCGCTCCCAGCCCAGGATGGCGATGGCCTCCCGCACGATCAGCCCGTTCTCCGCCTCGGGCCAGACGCCCGGCGGCAGGCCGATGCCCGACAGCTTCAGCCGTACATCCGGATAGGGGGCCAGCAGCGCCAGCGCCTTGCGCCAGCCGGCCAGCCCCTCGCGCGAACGATCCGCCGGCAGGCCGGTGTGGTTCAGCACGAAGGCGATGCCGGGATGGTCGCGCGCCGCATCGGCCATGGCCGGCAGGTCCCACCAGGGCACCTGCACCTCGCAGACGAAGCCGCGCTTGCCGAGTTCCTCGAAGCCGCGGCGCCAGGCCGGATCGTCCATCGAGCCGGGGCGCCCGCGCGTGTCGTCGGAGGTGTTTTCCTCCTGCGTCGGCTTGGTGCGGATGCCGCGCAGGAAGTCGAACTCGGCGAGGCGCGCGATGGTCTCGGCCACATCCGCGCGATGCAGCACCGCCCCGCCGAGGGCCACGCTCGGCAGCCCTTCCCGCTCGCGCAAGCCGGCGAGCCAGCGCGCCTCGCCGATCGCATCGCCCGCCCAGCCCGCCTGCACATGCACGGTCGCCACGACGTTGTGGCCGGCGGTGTCGCGGCGATAGTCGGCGGGCAGGTAGCTGCGGCCGAAGAGCTTTTCCGTGCTGCCGTAGCGGAAGGGCGCGGGCTTGCTCGCCCAATGCGGATACTGCGCCGCATGGGCGGTCAGGTCCCAGAAATGCTGGTGCGGATCGATGATCGGCAGGTCGCGCAGGAAGGTGTCGCTCATGATCAGTCCTGTCGGATATTCGCCTGGCGGATGAAGCCGCCCCAGAGCGCGGTATCGGCCTCCATCACGCGGCGGAACTCGGCGCGTCCCTGGTCGCGCATCGCATAGCCGGCGCCTTGCAGCCGCGCGCGCGCATCCGGGTCGCGCAGGGCGGCCAGCGTGTCGCGCTCGAGCTGGGCGAGGATTGGCTCCGGCGTGTCCCTGGGGGCGAGTAGCCCCATCCACGAGATCGCCTCGAAGCCGGGGAAGCCCTGCTCGGCCACGGTCGGCACCTCGGGCAGATCGCGCCAGCGCGTGCTGCCCGTGACGGCGAGCGCCCGCAGCTGTCCCGCCCGGATCGAGGGGACGGAATTGCCGGGATTGTTGAAGCTGGCCTTCACCTGGCCGCCCAGGATGGCGGTCTGCGAAGGGCCCGCGCCCGGGAAGGGTACATGCGTCATCTCCACGCCCGCGGTATGCGCGAAGAGCGCCGGCGCCAGATGGCTCGTATTGCCCACGCCCGCGGAGCTGTAGGTGATCCCACCCGGATCGGCCCGCGCCAGGGCCACCAGATCGGCCAGGTTGCGCGCCGGGACGGAGGGATGCACCAGCACCACCATCGGGTAGTCCACCACCTCCGCCACGGGGGCGAGGTCGCGCATCGGGTCGTAGCTGAGGTTCCGTACCAGGAAGGGCGCGGCGATGATGCTGGAGGCCGCCATCAGCAGCGTCAGCCCGTCCGGCGCCGCCTTGGCGACGAGGTCCGCCCCGATATTGCCCCCGGCCCCGGCCCGGTTCTCGACGACGACCGTCTGCCCCCAGATGGCGCCGAGCCGGTCGGCCAGAACGCGCGCGCAGACATCGGAAGGCCCGCCCGGCGCGGAGGCCGCGATGATGCGGACCGGACGCGCGGGGAAGCGCGGCTGGGCCAAAGCGGGCGCCGCCACGGCGGTTGCGCCGGCGGCGAGGAGGGTTCGGCGGGGAAGCTGCTGCATGATCATTCCATTCGGATCCCGGCATCGCGGATGAAGCCGCCCCAGAGCGCGCTGTCCGCTTCCATCTGGCGACGGAAATCGGCACGGCCACGGTTGCGGACCTCGAAGCCGGCGGCCACCAGCCGCGCGGTGACCTCGGGCTCGGCGACCGCCGCGCGGGTGTCGCGCTCAATCTGCGCGGTGACGGCCTCGGGTGTGGCGGCTGGCGCGAGAAAGCCCATCCAGGAGCTGGCGCGGAAGCCCGCGAAGCCCTGCTCGGCGACCGTCGGCACGTCGGGCAGGTCGCGCCAGCGGGTTTCGCCGGTCACGCCGATCGCGCGGTATTGCCCGGCGCGGATGCCGGGCATGGTCTGGAGCGGATTGTTGAAGGCCATCGTCACCTGGCCCGCGATCAGCGCGGTCTGCGCCTGCGAGGCGCCGGCGAAGGGCACATGCGTCATCTCGACGCCGGCCAGGCGCGCCAGCAGCGCGGGTGCGAGATGGCCGGTATTGCCCACGCCGGAGGTGCTGTAGGTCACCTCGCCCGGATGGCGGCGCGCGTAGTCGATCAGCTCCGCGACGCTGCGCACGGGCGAGGACGGATGGATGGCGATGACCATCGGATAGTCGAAGATCTCCACCACCGGCGCGAAGTCGCGCATCGGATCGAAGGTCAGGTTCGGCACCAGGAAGGGCGCGGTGACGAGCGAGACCGTGGCCACCAGCAGCGTATGCCCGTCGGGCGGGGATTTGGCGACGAGATCGGCGCCGATATTGCCGCCCGCCCCGCCACGATTTTCGGTCACCACCGGCTGGCCCCAGACGCGGGTCAGTCGCTCACCCACGACCCGGGCGCAGATATCGGCGGGGCCGCCCGCGGCGAAGGGAACGATGAGGCGAACCGGGCGCGTGGGCCAGCGGGGCTGCGCTGCGGCCGGCGTGGCGGCCATCGCGACGGCGGCCAGACCGGCGCAGGCGCGCCGGCTGACGAGGGGGGATGGCATGGTCGACATTCTCCTCCGGCGGCGGCCTTGCACGAGGCCGTCGTCCATCATGCGGAGAAGCTGTCAGCCGCCTTCTATATTGTCAACAATCCTGCACAAAAATCGGCGAAATCGATGCATGTTTAAGGCTAATTTGCCAACACTTTACGCCCCGGAAAACCGAAGGCGGTCCAGTGCCGCGGCGAAGTCCTTTATCCGATAGGGCTTCTGAAGGATCTCGATGCCGTCGAGACCCGGCTTGCCCCGCACGCCGTCCGGATAGCCGGAGGTCAGCAGGATCGGCAGGTCCGGCCGGCGGCGCCTCAGCTCCTGCGCCAGCTCGATGCCGCTCATGCCGGGCATCATGATGTCGGAGAAGACGAGGTCGATCCTCCGCGCCTTCGCCAACGCGGCGAGCGCCGCCTCGCCGCTCGCCGCGCGGGTGACGCCGTAGCCCAGGCCGTGAGCCATCTCCTGGACCAGCGACGCCACCTCGTCGTCGTCCTCGACCAGCAGCATCTCCCGCGTGATGACCTGGGCGGGGCGCTCGATATCCGGCACATGCGCCGCACTCGCGACCGACAGGCCGTCGGCGCGCGGCAGCATGAGCGTGACCGTGGTGCCGCGGCCGGGAATGCTCTCGATGGTCGCGGAGCCGCCCGACTGCCGCGCGAAGCCATAGACCTGCGCAAGCCCGAGCCCCGACCCCTCCCCCACGCCCTTGGTCGTGAAGAAGGGGTCGAAGGCGCGGGCCTGGATCTCCTCGGGCATGCCGGTGCCGGTGTCCGTGACGGCGAGCCGCACGAAATCGCCCTGCAGCCCGTGGCGATCGACCGCCGGCTCGTTGTCGGCGCTGAGGAGGATGACGCCCTGGCCCGCCATGGCATCCCAGGCGTTGGCGCAGAGATTCAGCACCGCCAGCTCCAGCTCCACCGGATCGACCATCGCGGGCCAGAGGTCCGGCGCGAAGCGTGGGCGCAGGCGCGCGGCCTCGCCCAGCCGGCGCGCGACCAGCCGGCCCATGCCTTCGATCTGGCTGGGAAGGTGCACCGGCTGCGGCCGCAGCGCCTGGCGGCGGGAAAAGGACAGGAGCTGGCGCGTCAGCGACGCGCCGCGCTCGGCCGCGTGGCGCATGCCCTCCAGAATGAGCCGCTTGCGCGCATCGTCATGGCCGCCGAGCTCCAGCAGGCTGACGCCGCCCAGCAGGACCTGGAGCAGGTTGTTGAAGTCATGCGCCACGCCGCCGGTGAGCTGGCCGATGGCATCGATCTTCTGCGCCTGGCGCAGATGCTCGTCCGCCTCGGCGAGCCCCGCCTGATCGCGCAGCCGGTCGGTGACGTCGGTGACGAACTGACAGGCGCCGACCACCCTGCCCTCCCTGTCGCGCAGCGGGCTGAAGCGGATCTCGTAATCGCGCTGATCGAAGGCGGGGTGACCGAAGCGGCCCACATGGGTGAAAGCGTCACCCGAAAGCGCGCGGTTCCAGATCCTGCGCAGCGCCTCGGAATGCTCGGGCAGGGCCCGCATCGCCGCCAGCTTGTTGTCGCCCACCCGGGGCCTGACGCCGTAGATGCGCTGGAACTCGTGCAGGGCGGCACGGTTGATCGCCAGCCAATTGTAGTCGCCATCGCAGACCTGGATGCAGAGATCGGTTGAATCGACGATCTCCGCAAGGAGATCCCGGCCGGCCAGGGCCTCCTGGAGCCGCTGCTCCAGCGCCGCGGTCAACCGCTGCTCCTCCTCGCTGGCCCGTGAGGTCCGGGCGCAAATGACGAGCACACCGCCCGCTCCTTCGCCCTCGATGGGACTGATGCTGTAGCTCCAGCCGCCCTCCGCGTCGGCGGCTTCGCGGCGCGAGGGGAGGCGGGCATTCTCGTGCCGGACCGGGTCGCCTCCCGCCATCACCTCCAGGATCTGCGGGCCCACGACCTCCCACGCCTCGCCCCAGACCTCGCGGCCGGAAGAGCCGAAGGAGGCGGGCTCCCGCCCCAGCCCGAAGAGGCCGCGAAAGGCGTCGTTGCAGAGGAAGGAGAGGTCCTCGCCCCAGTGGATGGCCATGGGGTGGCCGGCGCCGAGCACGATCCGCACCGCCGAACGCAGGGACGGTGGCCAGGTCTCCGGGTGGCCCAGGGAGATCGCCGCCACCAGATCGGTCGCCGGCATGGGCTGTTCATGAAGCATCTCGGAGAAGTCCGGCATGGCTCTTGCGAATTTCTTGTCGCACCGGAATAAAGTAAAATGCGTATCATTAACAATAGATGTATTACTTTTCCGCGCATCACGATTCGTTTGGACCCGATATCCCAAAAAATAATAATAGTTTTTCATATATTTTATTCCGGAAACCGTGCGGCGGCGTCCACTCCCGGCCCTGGCCTGATGAGTAAATCTCGTCGAAATCTAGCTCTTCGACCAAGCTATCGGCTGCGGCAAATGCCCGGATGACCAGACATTCCGGGGCTTTCAGCGTGGTTGACGACGCGGACCCCGCACGCGTAATCCCTAAATCACAGCGAGCGCAGGACCCCATTGTGAAGCAGCCAGCTACCCTGAGAAATCCGAAAACGGAAGCCAAGGCGAAGCCCGGCCTCGGCGAAGGTTATGAGCTGACCGTTTCTTCGCCGGTCCTTCTGGCCGATGGCTCGGATCGCGATTTCCGCAGGCTGGTACATAACCTCTTCGGCTTCCTGGCGCGGCACGAAGCGATCCGCGAGGGGCATGGCGCCTTCATCGACCTGGCCGGCATCGAATACACGGTGATGATCTCCATCGCCCACCTTTCGTCCGAGGCCGATGTCAGCGTGCGCGACGTCGCCGAGCATCTGCATCTCAGCGGCGCCTTCGTGACCACGGTGACGAACCGGCTGCTGGCCAAGGGCCTCGTGGCCAAACGCACGGATCCGACCGACCGTCGCCGCCTCTGCCTCACCGTCTCGCGCCAGGGACGCGACCTCCTGGCGACGCTGGCGCCGGCGCAGCGCCAGGTGAACGACGTGCAGTTCGACGGCCTCAGCGTGGAGGAATTCCACAAGCTGTCCGAGCTCATCGAACGGCTGATCGATTCCAGCGGGCGCGCGCTGTCGCTGCAGCGCTACCTGGCGGAGAATGCGCGCACGACGAAGCCGGCCAAGCCGGCGGCTCGCCACGCGAGCTGATCCCTCGTCTCGACGCCGGAGGCGCCGAAGCCGGCCTTGGCGAGCCGAAGCCCGGGCGCGATATCAGCCCCAGCCAAAGCTGCGATGGAGCCTGCCAGACAACCTTATGAATCATGAAAAAAGCTAATTTTCAAAGTCTTCCCGACGGGCATCATCATCGACCCGTAACCTACGGGAAAGGCCCACGCCCTAGATTGAACCGGCCCGGCATGGGATACGGCCGTAACTGAGAGGTGTCTGATGTCTGAACGCAAGATCTGGGTTGTCTGGGGCGGTATCTTCACGGACTTCACCTTCGAGGTGCTGGAAGCCGGCACCGAGGAGCTTCACGGCCCCTATCACGACGAAGCGACGGCCCTACGCGCCTGGCGCGACGAGACCCGCCGCAAGGTGGATATCGCGACGCATCGCCTCTTCGTGATGATCGCCTCGCCCGAGGCGCCTCCCGCGCGCTGATCGGGCCGCGGCTTTCCCCAGGAAAGCCAGGACAGCCGCCTCCTCGGCGCACAGGGCGGGCCCTTTGCCTATCGCCTTGTGCAGCCGGATCTCCGGCGATCCGGAGGGCTGATCGGCGCGGGCCTGTCAGCGCAAGCGGGGTTCGGGAATTCCATCCGCGCGGGCAAGTGCCGCGTTCTGGAACCGCGCGTCGTCAGTGACCTCGATTCCCACCCAGGACGGCAGGGTAAAGACCTGCGCCGCGTCGGCGAGCTCCACCTCGGCCATCACCAGCCCCGCCAGGCGTCCCTCGAACTCGTCGACCTCCCAGACCAGCCCCGCATGCCCCACGCGGGTCCGCTGCTTGGCGATGGGCGGCGAGACGCAATGCGCGGCCAGGAGCGCCTCCACATCCGCGACGGGGACGGCATATTCGAACTCCGCCCGGCTCAGCAGCCCGGGGGATTTGAGGGTCAGGAAGGCCTGGTCCCCCAGCCGCCGCACGCGGACCGTCATGCCCTTGCCAGCGCCGTCCACCACATAGCCCTGGCGGATCGGCATGGCGGGGCCGAGGGCGGCCTCGCGCCAGCCCTCGCCGGCGACCAGGAATTTGCGTTCGATCTCGACCGGCATGGCCGCGCTCATACCGCCATCGGGCGGGGAGGTTAAGACCGCCCCGCCCGCGGCGGCATCAGGTGCGGGCCAGCCCGGCCGCCTTCATCGCATCGCCCAGCGAGGTGTCCGCCTCCGCCATATGCCGGCCGAAGCCCTCCGCATCGGCATAGGTCAGGCCGAAGCCACGATTGTTCATGAAGCCGACATACTCGGCGGATTTGAACACACGATCGAGCGCCGCATTCATCTGCGTCTTCACCTCGGCCGGAAGGTTCGCCGGGCCCGCGATGCCGCGCCAGGCGCCCGTGGCGTATTCGATGCCCATGGCCTCCTTCAGCGTCGGGATGCTCGGGAAGGCGCCGAGCCGCTCATTGGACATGACGGCGAGGCTCTTGGCGCGATTGGCATCCAGCATCGCCCGCGCCTCGACCACCGAGTTGGTGGTGAAGTCGAGCCCGCCGGCGACGAGATCCTGCATGGCCGGCGCCGCGCCGTTGGACGGCACCCAGCGCACATGCGCCGCCGGCAGCCCCATCGCCATCAGCCAGCCGGCCAGGGCCAGGTGCCAGATGCCGCCCTGCCCCGTGCCGCTGCACTTGAACTGCCCGGGACGCGACGCCTTGATCGCCTCGGCCAGCGCACGGACATCCTGGTAGCGCGAATTGCTCGCCACCTGGATGCCCGGCGGATCGTTGTTCATCAGGCCGAGCGGGGTGAAGTTGCGATAGGTGACCTCGGTCAGGCCCTGCCAGTGCAGCATGCAGATCTCGGCCGTGATGATGCCCAGGGTGTAGCCATCCGGCGCGGCGGCGGCGATCGCGGCATGGCCCACCACGCCCGAGCCGCCGGTGCGGTTCACCACGTTGATCGGCTGGCCCAGCTCCTTCTCCAGAAGGGTGGCGACAATGCGCAGCACGGCGTCGGTGCCGCCGCCGGCGGCCCAGGGGCAGAGCATCTGGATGGGGCGTGCGGGCCAGCGGGCCTGGGCCAGAGCGGGCGCGGCAAGAAGCGCGCCGGACGCGCCCAGCAAGCTGCGGCGTGAGGTGTCGTACATGGTTCTTTTTCTCCCTGTTTTGTTGGACGAATGGTTGTGCGAGCCGCCGTCTCAGCCGGCATTCGCGGGGCTGGCGCGCCGCCGCGGCGAAAGCCGCCGCCAGATCCACGCCACCAGCGGCCAGAACAGCGCGCCCAGCGTGAGGAAGGCCAGGATCGACGACACCGGCCGCTCGAAGAACGGCAGCACGTCGCCGTCGGACTTGATGAGGCTCGTGATGAAGCTCTGCTCCAGCATGCTCCCCATCACGATGCCCAGCACCAGCGCCGCGACCGGATAGCCGTTCTTCTCCATCAGGTAGCCAAGGCAGCCGAAGAGGCCGACCAGCAGCACGGAGAAGAGGTTGTTCCCCGTCGCGAAGGAGCCGACCGCGCAGAGCAGCAGGATCACCGGCATCACCGAGGCCCGCGGCGCGCGCAGCACATGCGAGGCCGTACGGATCATGATGATGCCCATCGGGATCATGATGATATTGGCCAGGATGAAGATGATGTAGAGCGCGTACATGCTCCCCGCGCGCTCGGTGAAGAGCGTCGGCCCCGGATTCAGCCCCTTCATGTAGAGCACGCCGATGGCGATCGCCGTGATGGTGTCGCCCGGAATGCCGAAGAGCAGGCTCGGCACCCAGCCCGAGGCCAGCGAGGCGTTGTTGGAAGCCCCGGCCTCCACCAGCCCTTCGGGATGGCCCGTGCCGAAGAGCTCCGGCGTCTTGGAGAACTTCTTCGACGTCGCGTAGCTGACCCAGGCCGCCATATCCGCGCCCGCCCCCGGCAGCACGCCGATGACGATGCCGACGAAATTCCCCCGCCACATGGGCCATTGGTACTTCTTGGTCAGCTTCCACTGGTTCGCGAGGATCGAGCCGAATCGGCGATGCGGCATCTTGGGCGGCTCGGCCGTGCTCATGGCGCGCATCACCTCGCTCACGGCGAAGACGCCGACCAGCGCGGGAATGGGCTCGATCCCGCCGAGCAGATCCGCCACGCCGAAGGTGAAGCGCGGCGTGCCCGCCGGGTTCTCCATCCCCACGCAGGAGATGAGCAGCCCGAGCAGCATGGAGGCGATGGCCTTGATCGGCGAGGAGCGCGCGACCAGCGTCGCGCACATCAGCCCGAGCAGCGCGAGCCAGAAATACTCATAGGTCGAGAAGGACAGCGCCACCTCGGCCAGAGCGGGCGCCAGCAGCATGAGCGAGAGCGTGCCCACGATGCCGCCGATCGCGGAGAACCACAGACCCGCGCCCAGCGCCAGCTCCGGCTGGCCCTTGCGCGTGCAGGCATAGGCCTCGTCCGTATAGGCGGCGGAGGCGGGCGTGCCGGGGATGCGCAGCAGCGCGCCGGGAATATCGCCGGAGAAGATCGCCATGGCCGAGGCCGTGATGATCGTGGCGATGGCCGCGATGGGCGAGAGCCAGAAGGTGACGGGCACCAGCAGCGCCGTCGCCATCGTCGCGGAGAGGCCGGGCAGCGAGCCCACCACCAGGCCGTAGATCGCCGAGAGGAAGATGGCGATCAGCACGTCCGGCGCGGCGACGAGCTGGAAGCCTTCGAGGAGCGAAGCCATCATCTACCAGGGTGCTCCCAGCAGGCCGTCCGGCAGGGGCACCCGCAGCAGCTTGAAGAAGGCCAGATGCACGAAGAGCGGGGCCACGATGGCGACTGGCAGCGCCAGCTTCACGCTGCCGCGCAGGGCGAGCACGCCGAGGAAGACCATGATCCCGCCGGTGAGCAGGAAGCCCAGCCGTTCGACGGCGAGCATGTAGAAGAGCAGCAGCGCCGGCGGCGTCAGCACGCGCAGGCCGAGACGGGCCATGATGCTGCCGGAATTCTCCTCCGGCTCCTCCTCCACCTCGAAGCTCTGGCCGATGCCGAGCGCGACCAGGGCGCCACAAGCCATGAGGCCGAAGCCGATGAGCATGGGAAAGGCCGCGGGGCCCACATCCTGTCCAGGCACCGCGGGCAGGCGCGATCCCCCCCAGGCCGAAGCGGCGCCCAATACCACCAGCGCACCGCCGGTAATCCGGTCGGATAATTGCACCCCATCGCCTCCCTGGCTTTTTATGGTTGGGGGAGTTTAGGCACGCGCCCGGCCCGCGCCACACCAAAATTCGTGGCTCCCGTCGGGCTTATCGTCCCTAAGCTCTGCCGAAAATAAGGGCATGGAGAGATGTCCATCCGCGCGTTAGGCTGCCTCGACTCCAGGGAGACCGCTCATGAACCGACGCCATATCCTCGGCGCCAGCGCCGCCATGCTTGCCGCCCCGGCGATCGCCCAGACCCAGCATCAGCATCACGGCCCGGCGCTGACGCCGCTGGCTCCCTCGCCGCAGCCCTATGCGAATGTCTTCCAGGGCGGCGCGCCGCATCACATGACGCCGCAGCAGGAAGCGCAGCGCTTCACCGAGAGCAGCGCGCCCGCAGGCCCGGCGGGCCGCTGGGTCGCGCGCGCCGACATGCCGATCCCGCGCAGCGAGATGGCCTGGGCGACGGCCTGGGCCGGGCGCATGCACGTCGTCGGCGGCTATGGCGAAGGCCGCTTCAACCAGGCCTATCACACGATCTACGATCCCGCGGCCGACCGCTGGTACAACGCCGCGCCCCTGCCGCGCGGGGCGAACCACGTCGCCGTCGTGGCGGATGCGGGGAAGGTCTATGCGCTGGGCGGCTTCATCCAGCAGAACCGCCTCTGCGACGACCTCGCCTATGTCTACGACGTGGCGGGCAACCGCTGGGACGAGATCGCGCGCCTGCCCCGCCCCCGCGCCGCCTCGGCGGCCGTCGTGCTCGGCGGAAAGGTGCATCTCATCGGCGGCGCGACCGACCCGGCCGACGAGCGCGCCAGCGTGGGCTGGCACGAGGTCTATGATCCCGCGACCAATCGCTGGGAGCGTCGCCGCCCCCTGCCCGCCGCGCGCGACCATGTCGGCTGCGTCGCGCATAACGGCCAGATCCATGTCATCGGCGGGCGCTTCAACACCTTCCAGTACAACACCGCCCTGCATCACGTGTACCTGCCGCAGGGCGACACCTGGGAGCTGCGCGCGCCCTTGCCGACCGAGCGCTCGGGCCACGGCATGGTGGTCTATCGCGACCGCTTCTTCTGCATGGGCGGCGAGGGCGGCATCCTGCAGAACGGCGTGCCGCGCGACGCGAAGGTCTTCGGCCAGATGGAGAGCTACGACCCCGCCACCGACAGCTGGCAGAAGCACGCGCCGATGCTCACCCCGCGCCATGCGGTGGCGGCGACGGCCATCGGCGACTGGATCTACGTCGCCGGCGGCGGCGCGGTGCTGGGCGGGATGGTGCAGTCGGCCATCCACGAGGCGTTCACCCTGGGGTGACGATCAGGCCGTGACCGTCTTGATGTAGGTGTCCTTCTTGGTGACCTTTCCGTCGCGGAAGCCGTAGATGTCCACGCCGTACCACTCGTTCACCTTGCCGTCCCGCCCGGTCGACATGCGGTGCCATTGGGTGACGGCCTGGTCGTCCCCGATGATGAGCGCGGGGGCGCGCGGCTTCCAGGCGGCATCGGGCGTCTCGGCGAAGACCTTCTCGAAATAGCCGCGCACCTCGTCCGGGCCGGTATAGGTGTCGCCCTTCAGGTCGCCGATGGCGTTGATGAAGACGCCGTCGGGGGCGAAGAGCGCGGCGATCGCGGCGGCGTCATGCGCGCGGAAGGCCTTGCCGATCTCGGCCAGGATCTCGGTGACGGGGATCGTCGTGGTGCTCATCTGTCCTCCTCCATGCGGCCGGGGATGCCGCCGCGAGGACCATTGGCAACCCGGCGGGTCGTCGGCGTCAAGGCGCGGCGGACGCGCCGCGCGGGGGCCTTGAAATCGGCCCATTCCGGGACGGATATGACGTGATTGCACCCGAAAACCCGCCCATCATCCAGGCTGGCCATGTCATCAGATCAACCACGGAAGCTGCGCCGGCTGGCGCGACGGATCTTCGCCCTGCCCCTCATCGCCTTGGCGGTGATCTGGGCGCTGCTGGAGCTCACCCTCTGGCGCTGGCTCACGGCGCTCGGGCGGCTGATGGCCCGCGTGCCGGTCTTCGCGGCGCTGGAACGGCTGGTGGAGCGGCTGAGTCCCGGCTGGGTGATCGCGATCTTCGTGATCCCCTTCGTCCCGCTGATCCCGATCCTGAAACTGAGCGAGCTCTGGCTGCTGGCCCACGGGCACTATGTTTCGGCCGTGGCGCTCATCGTCGGGACCAAGGTCGTCGGCGCGGCGTTCTCCACGCGCGTCTTCGCCATCGCCCGCCCGAAGATGCTGCAGGTCGCGTGGTTCGCAAAGCTGTACCACGCCGTGACCTGGCTGCTGGAGCTCGGCCACAGCACGCTGGAGGGGATCGCCGCCTGGCGCGTGGCGCGGGACTGGGTGCATCGCGCGAAGCAGCGCCTCACCTCCGGCGGAAAGGGGATGATCCGCCGCGTATGGGATGCGGCGCAGCGCTGGGTGCGGCGGAAGACCCCCTAGAGTCTTCTTCGTTCGCAAGGGCTCACTTCGAAGTCTCTAGCTCTTTGTTTTTACGAGAATCTTTACCCGATCAGACGATTCTGTCTGATCGGGTGATGCTCTAGGCACCCTCCGCCGGGTCGTACATCACGCCCGCCGCCGCGAAGCCGCCATCCACATTGAGGATCTGCCCGGCGATGAAATCGCACTCCTCGCCGCAGAGGAAGGCCACGGCGCCGGCGATATCGGCCGGCGTCCCGTAGCGCTTCACGGCCATGCGATCGAGGAAGGCGCCACGCTGGCGTGGGCCATGGGCGGTGCGGGCGATCTGCGTCGGGCCCGGGGCCACGCCATTCACGCGGATGCCCAGGGGCGCGAGCTCCACGGCCAGCACCTTCGTCAGCGTCTCGATGCCGCCCTTGCTGGCGCCGTAGGCCGCCCTCCCCGTGCCGCCGAACTGGCCGGAGACGGAGGAGATGGTGACGATGCGTCCGCCGCCCTCGCCGCGCGCCATCGCGCGCGCCGCGGCCTGGGCGGAGACGAAGCAGCCCACCAGATTGGTGCGGATGATGCGTTCGAAGGCCTCCAGCGTCATCTCCAGCACGGGAATGCGATCGGTGATGCCGGCATTGCAGACGGCGATGCGCAGGCGGCCGAAATGGGCCTCGGTGGCCGCGACGGCGGCCGCGGCGTCCTTGGGCGAGGCCGCGTCCATCCGGAAGGCCAGCGCCTTGCCGCCCGATTGCATGATCGCTTCCGCCGTGCGGTTCGCGGCGTCGAGATTGAGGTCGGCGACCAGCACGCCTGCGCCCTCCGCCGCGAGCCTTTCGGCGATGCCCGCGCCGATACCCGCGCCGCCGCCCGTGACCAGCGCCGCCTGCCCGGAGAACCTCATGCCGCATCCTCCATCACGATGACGCGCGCGGGCGCGCCGTCGCTGTCGGGGAGCTTGAGCGGGAGGCCGATGACGGTGTTCCGCGGCTGCGTCAGCGCGCCCATGTTGCAGAGGTATTCGAACATGATGATGCCGCGCGCGAGCAGATGGTAGTGCGTGACGTGTTCGGGCAAAGGCGGGCGCTTCTCCCCGGTGAGGAAGTAGCGGATGCAGTGGTCCTGCGGGAAGTCGAAGCCGACGGCCTTGATGCCGCGTTCGCGCAGCCAGATGGAGGCCTCGGCCGTCATCCAGGGGGCGTTGAGCCAGAACTCCGGCGTGTCGATGCTGGCGCGCTCGTCCCAGCGGGCCCGGATGAGGGCGAAGTCGCCCGGCTGGAGATGCGCGCCCGCTTTCGCGATGGCTTCCTGCGTGATGGGTGAATTGGCCGGCACGTCCGAGATGTCCACGACGGCGCCGGGCCCGGTGGTCATGTCCAGGGTGATGGCGTCGGTGGTGAAGCCTTCGGGATCGACGTGGCGCGGGCTGTCCATATGGGTGAAGGCATGGACGTTCCAGCCGGCCCAGGTGGCTTGGCCGCCGCCGGTGTCATGCGTCTTGGCGAAGCGCCGATCGACCTCCCATCGGAAGTGGTCGGTCTTGATGGGCGTCGAGAGGTCGATGAGTTTCATGAGGGCCTGTGTGATGCGGATCGGAAGGGAGAAGCGGGGGTTCAGCCGTCCTTCCAGGGTCGCTCGCGCCAGAGATTGCGCAGCGCTTCCTGCTCGCGGAAGACGACTTCCCGCGTCTCGTCGGGATTGCGGTAGCGCAGCGGAATGAAGAGCCGCTCCGCCTCCGCGATCCAGAGCGGATCGCGCATGGTGTTCGCGATCATCTCGGCGAGCCGCTCCTGGATGGCGCGCGGCGTGGCGGCGGGGATGACGAAGCTGCGGACCACGCCGGTGTCGAGCGGATAGCCCGCCTCCCGGAAGGTCGGCACATCGGGGGTCATGGCGAAGCGCTCGCGGCCGGCGGCGGCCAGGGCGCGGACGCGGCCGTCGCGCATCAGCGACACGCTCTCGCCCATATTCATCGACGCGACCTCGATCTGGCCGGCGATGAGCGCCGTGACGCCCGGCGCCTGGCCCGCGAAGGGGATATGGTTGAGCTGGATGCCGGCCGCGCGCTCCAGCCCGATCATCAGCAGGTGGTCGTCCGAACCGATGCCCGCGGTCGCCACGGCCACGCGGCCGGGATTGGCCTTCGCATGGGCCACGAGGTCGGCGACCGTCCGCCACGGGCTGTTGGGCGCGACGAAAAAGCCGCCCGGATCCTCCACGATGGTGCCGAGATAGGCGAAGTCCTCGAGCTTGTATTGCGGCTGCCGCTCGATGGTGACGGTCTGCAGGCTCGGCGTGATGACGACGCCCAGGGTGTAGCCGTCGGGCGCCGATTGCGCGGTGGCGGTGTAGCCGATCTCGGCGCCCGCGCCGGGACGATTGACGATGACGAAGCGCGCGCCCGGCAGGTGCCGCTGGAAATGCGGCGGCATGGCGCGGATGTTGATGTCGGTCCCGCCGCCCGGCGGGAAGGGCACGATGATCTGGATGGGACGCTCGGCCGGCCAGGCGGGCTGCGCCGAGGCGATGTGCGGTGCGGCCAGCGCGGCGCCCAGGCCCGCGCCAAGGACGCGACGGCGTGATGCTTCCATGTTCTGCTTCCTCATCCTTATAATCTTCTGGTCGGGCGAACCCCGTTGGGACGGAAAACTAGCAGCGGCTCGCCGTGCCGCAAGCAGGAACGGGGCGAAGATGGCCGATGGACTCGCCAGCTCCTTTGCCGATCTAATGCGCACGCCGCGCCTCGCGCGCCAAAGGATGGAGCTTGCACATGAGCCATTTGGTCGGACGACGCCCCCTTCTGCTCTTGAGCGGCGGCCTCCTCAGCCCCGCCATCGTCAGCGCGCAGACCACGCCCCCCAAGCCCGACCGCATCGTCGTGAACGCCTCGGGCGGCGCGATGAATTCCATATTCCGCCGCAGCTATTTCGCCGCTTTCGAGCGCGAATTCGGCATTCGCGTGGTCGACACCTCTCCGGTGGATTTCGGCAAGCTGCGCGCGATGGTCGAGAGCGGCAACCCCGAATGGACCTGCACCGAGATCGGCGGGCAGGACGCGGTGCGGGCCAAGCAGCTGAACCTGCTGGAGCCGATCGACAATGCGGTGGTCGACCGCTCCGACTATCCCGAGGTCGCGCGGGATTCCCACATCCTCACCGCCTCAGCCTATTCCACCGCGCTGGGCTATCGCACCGACGTCTTCCCCAATAACAGCCAGCCCAAGGGCTGGGCCGACTTCTGGGATGTGCGCCGCTTTCCCGGCCCGCGCTCGCTGCGCAACCACCCCACCGACAACCTGGAATTCGCGCTGCTGGCCGACGGCGTGCCGCTCGACCAGATCTACCCGATCGACATGGACCGCGCCTTCCGCAGCCTCGACCGGATCCGCCCGCACATCACCGTCTGGTGGAGCACCGGCGCCCAGCCGGCGCAGCTGCTGGTGGACCGCGAGGTGGTGCTGGCCTCGGGCTGGAACGGGCGCTTCTACGAGCTCACGCGGCGCGGCGCGCCCGTCGCGACGGACTTCACCGGCGGCAGCCTCAAGAGCGGCTCCTTCGGCATGCCGCGCGGCACGCGGCAGTCCTATTGGGGCCAGCGCTTCTTCTCGGTCATGACGCGGCCGGAGCTGCAGGCCGTCTACACCACCGAGATGGGCTATCCCGGCCTCAACCGGCGCACGATGGACCACGTGCCCGCGGAGCTGCATCCGCTGATGTGCACCGCGCCGGGCAACATCGAGAAGCAGTTCTGGCTCAATGTCGAATGGTGGACGGAGAACGCCGCCGCGGCGCAGGAGCGCTGGAACCGCTGGATGCTGCGGCGCTGAGGAGCGCTAGGCCAGGCTTCGCCGCCTGCGCGCCGGGGCGCGCAGGCTGTCGAAGCCGGCATCCGTCGCCGGGTCGTCGGCGAAGTGCATCTGCTCCAGCAGATAGGCCGTCGTGTTCTCGATCTCCGTCTTCAGCAGCGCCGAGGCCGTCTCGCCGTCACGCGCCCGGAGCGCCTCCAGGATTTCCGGATGCCGGTTTTCCGTGGGGACGCGCCCGGTGATGATCCAGCGCGCGTCCCAGAAATGCGGGCCGCGCCGCATCCACAGCGCCTCGATGATCGAGAGCAGCATCGGCGCCGCGGCCGCGTGATACAGCATGAAGAGGAAATCGCGATCCGCGCGCAGCACCTCGGCCGGATCATTGGCTTCGCGCGCCACCCGGCCGGCGCGGATGATGCCCTCCATCTCATCCAGCCGCGCGCCCTCGATCAGCGGCGCGGCCAGGCGCACCGCGAGCGGTTCCAGCTCCGCGCGGATCGTCCCCAGTTCCTGGAAGGCCGCCCGGCTCAGCCGCGGCACGATGGCCGTGCCCGAGGGCAGCACATCCACCGCCTGCTCCGTCGCGAGCCGCCGCAGGGCCGTGCGCGCGGGCATGGCGCTCGTCCCCAACGCCGCGGCGATCCGCCGGATGGAGAGCTTCTGGCCGGGCTCGAAGGCGCCTTCCATCAGCGCCTGCCGGAGCCGGCGGTAGGTGGTCTCCTCCAGAGACAAGGGCGAGAGGTCGGAAGCGGCTTGCATGGCTGGAATGTTTGTGATCACGATATGTCAGTATTTGGGATGGCAAATGTCGAAAATGGCAAGGCACAGTTTCCCGGCACTCGCGGCCCAGTCACCAGCTTCCTTCGAGAAAGCCAAGAGCCCCGCATGACAATTCGGACCCATCGCCGCGGCCTTCTCCAGGCGGCGGGCGGAATCGTCGCCGCCGGGCTGCCGCTGCCCGCCTTCAGCCAAAGCGCCGCCCCGCCCAAGCCGGACCGCATCGTGGTGAACGCCTCGGGCGGCTCCATGACGAACAATCTCCGCCGCTTCTACTTCAGCGAGTTCGAGCGCGAGCACGGCATCCGCATCGTCGACAGCTCGCCCGTCGACTTCGGCAAGCTGCGGGCCATGGTCCAGAGCGGCAATCCCGAATGGACCGTCACGGAAATC
Source organism: Roseococcus sp. (assembly GCF_965227005.1). NCBI lineage: Bacteria > Pseudomonadati > Pseudomonadota > Alphaproteobacteria > Acetobacterales > Roseomonadaceae > Roseococcus > Roseococcus sp. The sequence goes on along the minus strand of NZ_CBDDFJ010000006.1, from coordinate 74,796 downwards.
GGCGGCCAGGATGCCGAGCGCGCCAAGGAGCTGAACCTCCTCGAGCCGATCGACACCTCCGTCGTGGACCTCTCGCGCTATCCGGCGGCCGGGCGTCAGTCCCATGTCTTCGTCGGTGCCGTCTCCTCGACGGCGATGGGCTATCGCACCGACGTCTTCGCCGGGGGCAGCCAGCCGAAGGGCTGGGCGGAGTTCTGGGACGTCCGCCGCTTCCCCGGCGCGCGCTCGCTGCGCAACCACCCGGTGGACAACCTGGAATTCGCGCTGCTGGCCGACGGCGTGCCCAAGGACCAGCTCTATCCGCTCGACATGGACCGCGCCTTCCGCAAGCTGGACGAGATCCGCCCGCATATCGCGGCCTGGTGGTCCACGGGCGCGCAGCCGGCGCAGATGCTGATCGACCGCGAGGTGGTGCTGACCAGCGGGTGGAACGGGCGCTTCTACGAGCTGACACGGCGCGGCGCGCCGGTCGCCACCGAATTCACCGACGGCTCGCTCAAGACCAGCGCCTGGGGCATCCCGCGCGGCGCGCGCAATGCCTATTGGGGCCAGCAGCTGTTCCAGACGCTGACCAATCCCCGTCTCCAGGCGGCCTATGCCACGGAACTGTCGTATGCCGGGCTGCACCCCGATACGATGAACTTCGTGTCAGAGGAGATCCGTCCGATGCTGCCAGCCGCGCCGGTCAATCTGCAGAAGCAATTCTGGATGGATCTCGCCTGGTGGACCGAGAACGGCGCGAGGGCGCAGGAGCGCTGGACGCGCTGGATGCTGCGGCGCTGATCGGATGAAGCTCAACGTTCAGGGTATCGTGAAGCGGTTCGGCGCGGTCACCGCGCTGAACGGCGTGGATCTCACCGTCGAGGAGGGCGAGTTCCTCACCATCCTCGGGCCCTCCGGCTCGGGCAAGACGACCCTGCTGAAGGCGGTCGCGGGCTTCGAGGCGCCAGATGCGGGCAGCGTGCGCCTCGGCGACAAGGACGTGACCTCCGCGCCGGCGCGCCATCGCAATGTCGGCATGGTGTTCCAGAACTACGCGCTCTTCCCGCATCTGACGGTGGCGCAGAACCTCGCCTTCCCGCTGGAGATGCGCGGCGTGGGCAAGGCCGAGATCGCGCGGCGCGTGACCGAAACCCTGGCCCTGGTGGAGCTCGGCAGCTACGCCGAACGCCTGCCGCGCCAGCTCTCGGGCGGGCAGCAGCAGCGGGTCGCGCTGGGCCGCGCGGTCATCTTCAACCCCTCGCTCCTGTTGCTGGACGAGCCCTTCGGCGCGCTGGACCGCAAGCTGCGGGAATCCCTGCAGCTGGAGGTGCGGCGCCTGCAACGCCGGCTGCAGCTCACCACCCTCTTCATCACGCATGACCAGGAGGAGGCGCTCATCATGTCCGACCGCATCGCGGTCATGGACCAGGGGCGCATCCAGCAGCTCGGCACGCCGGGCGAGATCTATGATTTCCCGGTGTCACGCTTCGTCGCCAATTTCATCGGCGAGTCCAACCTCATCGAGGGTACCGCCCTCGGCGATCAGGTCAGCATCCCCGGCTTCGGCGCGCTCGCGCTGAAGGCCCCGGCCTCGGGTCCCGTCACCCTGCTGCTGCGGCCGGAGGCATTGCGCCTGGGCGCCGAGGCGCAGGCCGCCCCCTGCCGCGCCACGGCCACCGTGCTGGAGACGATCTTCCTCGGCCTGTCGGTGAAGCTGCGCCTCAAGCCGGCCGAGGGCCCCGAGATGCTGGCCCGCCTGCCGCTGCGCCCCTCCGACCCACCGCCCGCCGCCGAGGGCTCCACCGTCGCCATCGGCTTCCGGCCGGAGGACGTGCATGTCGTCCCCCGCGGTTAGGCGCGAGCGCGCCCTCCTTGCGATGGGCCTGCCGGCGCTACTGCTGCTCGGCGCGCTCTTCGCCTGGCCGGTGCTGCGGCTGCTCTCCATGGCCGTCGAGGACGGAACGCTGCACCAGATCGAGCGCGTGGTGCTGGACGACCTCTATATCGCGGTCCTCTTCGACAGCCTGAAGATCGCGGGCCTCGTCACGGTCATTTGCCTGGTCGTGGCCTATCCGCTGGCCTTCTGGCTCACCCGCGCGAGCCGTCTCGGTCTCGCTTTGGGAATGTTCGCCCTTCTGCTGCCCTTCTGGACCAGCGTGCTGGTGCGGACCTATGCCTGGATGGTGCTGCTGGGCCGCAGCGGGGTGATCAACCGCCTGCTGCGCGACTGGGGGCTGATCGATTATCCCCTGCCCTTGCTGCACAACCTCGGCGGCGTGCTGATCGGCATGGTGCATGTGCTGCTGCCCTATATGGTCCTGCCGATCTATGCGGCCCTGCTGCGCATCGATCCCGATCTGCCTCGCGCGGCCGAGGGGCTGGGCGCGCCGCGCTCGGCCATCTTCCGAAGGGTGATCCTGCCGCTCTCGCTGCCTGGGGTGGCCGCGGGCTGCGCGCTGGTCTTCGTGCTCTCGCTCGGCTTCTTCATCACCCCGGCGCTGCTGGGCGGCGGGCGCGTCATCATGATCGCCATGCTCATCGAGCAGCAGGTGCGCGAGTTGCTGGACTGGCCCTTCGCCGCCGCGCTCTCCGTGGTGCTGCTGGTGGTGACCCTGGCCATCTACGCCGCCATCAACCGGCTGACGAAGGGGGCGCGCCTTGCCTCGTAACGGTGCTCGCGCCTCCTTGGGCAACTGGCTCCTCGCGGCCTTCGCGACGCTGGTCTTCGCCTTCCTGATGCTGCCCTTGCTGGTGGTCTTCCCGATCTCCTTCTCGTCGGCCTCCTATCTGCAATTCCCGCCGCCCGGCTTTTCGCTGCAATGGTACGAGCGCTATTTCGGCGATCCGGACTGGATCGATTCCACGATCCGCAGCTTCCAGATCGCGGCCCTCTGCACGGCGCTCTCGATGTCCCTGGGCGTGCCGCTCTCCTTCCTGCTGGTGCGCTCGCGCCGGCGCGGCATCTGGCTGCTGGACCGGCTGGCGGCGGCGCCCATCATCGTGCCGACCATCATCCTCTCGATCGGGCTCTACAGCGTCTTCGCCAAGCTCCAGCTGATCGGCGCCTGGTACGGCATCGCCGTCGCGCATACCGTGCTGGCCCTGCCCTTCGTGGTGATCCTGGTCGGCGCGGGGCTGCGCGGCTTCGACGAATCCCAGGAGCAGGCGGCCATCGGCCTCGGCGCTTCCTGGCCGACGGCGATCTGGCGCATCACTCTGCCGCAGCTGCGCCCCAGCCTGATTTCGGCCGGCTTCCTCGCCTTCATCTCCTCCTTCGACGAGCTGGTGGTGGCGATGTTCCTCTCGGGCGCGGAGAAGACCCTGCCCAAGAAGATGTTCGACAACATCATGATGGAGATCGACCCGACCATCGCGGCCGTCTCCGTCACGCAGATCCTGCTGGTCGCGGTCTGCCTCGGCCTCACCACTCTCTTCGGCAAGGGCGCGCTGGCCACCACCATGTCGCGCTGAGGACATTCATGAGCCCCATCTTCCATCCCGAGTTCAAATCGACGCCCTATTGGTGGGACGCGCTCCCGGCCGGGGAACCACCGCAGGAGGACCTCCCCGCCCGCGCCGATGTCGTCATCATCGGCGGCGGCCTCACCGGCCTGAACTGCGCCATCGAGCTCGGCCGCGGCGGCGCCCATGCCGTCGTGCTGGAGGCCGAGAAGCTCGGCTTCGGCGCCTCCACCCGCAACGGCGGCGGCGTCTCCGGCGGCAACGCCATCGGCAAGGGGCTCTCCGGCGCCAAGGGCCGCTCGGGCGAGACCGCCGACGAGCTGGTGAAGTCCATGATCGGCGATGCCGTCGAGGGGCTGAACCACATCGAGAGCATCGTCGCGCGCGAGAACATCGACTGCCACTACGCGCGCACCGGCCGCTTCATCGGCGCCTTCACGCCCAAGCACTATGCCGGCATGCAGGCCAAGATGGGCCAGCTCAACGACCTGGCCCAGGCCGACGCCCACATGGTCCCGCGCGAGCGCCAGCGCGAGGAGATGGCGACCGACTATTACTACGGCGGCATGGTCATCAACCGCACCGGCAAGATCCATCCCGCGCTCTATCATTGGGGGCTGATGGAGGCCGCGCGGCGCCACGGCGCGACGCTGGTTGGCCACACGCGCGCGGGAAAGCTGACCAAGCTGGCGGACGGCTGGCGCGTCGAGACCAACCGCGGCTCCATCGAGGCGCGCGAGGTGGTGATCGCCACCAACGGCTATACCGGTGACATCACGCCCGACCTCAAGCGGCGGCTGATGCCCATCGCCTCGCACATCATCGCGACCGAGGTGCTGGACCCCGGCCTGGCCGCGAGCCTGATCCCCAAGATGCGCACGCTGGCCGACAGCAAGCGCATCCTTTGCTACTACCGGCTCTCACCGGACGGCACGCGGGTGCTCTTCGGCGGGCGGGCGAAGTTCACCCAGGTCTCGCCCGAGGTCTCCGCGCCGCTGCTGCATGCGATGATGCTGGAGCGCTGGCCGCAGCTGAAGGGCACGCGCGTGACCCACGCCTGGACGGGCAATGTGGCCTTCGCCTTCGACTACCTGCCGCATATGGGCCAGACGCAGAAGGGCCTGCACTACGCCATGGGCTGCAACGGTTCGGGTGTGGCGATCCTGTCCTATCTGGGGGCGGAGATCGGCAAGAAGATCCTGGGCCAGGCGAACCGCGTGATCTCCTTCGACGGGCAGGACTTCCCCACCAAGCCCTTCTACTCCGGCAACCCCTGGTTCCTGCCCATGGTCGGCAACTGGTACAAGTTCCGCGACTGGCTGGACCGAAGGCTCGCCTGAAAGGCGTGAGCAGATCCCGATCAGGCGGCGCTGCCTGATCGGGTGAAGATGCTCGAAAAGCCCTAGGCGCCCACGATCACCGCGCCCCCGAAGGTCGCCTCCACGAAGGCCTTCACCTCCGGCCGCGCATAGCCCTGGGCGATCCGCCGCGCCCAGGCGGCGTTCTCATCCGCGCGCCGCACCACCACGAGGCAGGTATAGACGCTCTGCTCCGTCTCGCGGGCCAGGGCGTCGCGCAGCGGGTTGAGCCCGGCCGGCACGGCGAAATTGCCGATGATGGCCGCGGCGTCCACGTCGTCCAATGCGCGGACGATGGAGGCGGCCTCCAGCTCCACGATGCGGATGCGCTTGGGATTGGTCGCGATATCCGCGACCGTCGCGCGATGATCGGCGCCGGCGCGCAGGGTGAAGGCGCCGTTCTGCGCGAGAAGCAGCAGCGCGCGGCCGCCATTGGTCGGATCGTTCGGGATGGCCACGCGCGCGCCGTTGGGCAGGGCGTCCAGGCTGCGATGCTTCTTGGAGAAGATGCCCATCAGCGTCAGCACCGTCTTGCCGACCGGCACGAAATCATAGCCGCGCTGGGCGCGCTGCGCTTCCAGGAAGGGCAGGTGCTGATAGGCATTGGCCTCCATGTCGCCGCCGGCCAGGGCCGCATTGGGCTGGATGAAGTCGCCGAATTCGATCGAGCGCGTGAAAAAGCCGTCAGCGGCCAGCAGGTCGCGCACCTTCTCGAAGGTCTGCGCGTGAACGCCCTGGGTGACGCCGACGCGCACCGGGCGGGCCTGCGTGCCGAGCTCGGCCGTCTGCGCGAGAGCGAGGCCGGGAAGGAGCGCGGGCAGGGTCAGGATGGAACGGCGCAGCATGGGATATCCTCCGGGAGACGTGAGGGCGCTCTTCGGGCCGGGGCCCGGTCGGGTCAAGATCAGTGGCGCGGCGGCGCGGGATGATGGCGGCGCAGATGCGAGCGCGCGGCGGCCGCGATCTCGCCGGCGCTGCCGAAGCCGGTGCGGTCGAGCGCCGAGAGCCGGTGGTCGATGGCGATCAGGAACCAGCCGGCATCGCCCTGGGCGGCGACGGCGATAAGCGCCCCCTCCTCGATGACGGGAACGGACAAGCGCATGTTCATTTCCGGCGCCGGAGCGGGACCGGAGGGCCAGAGTTCCGCCGCGGCGGATCCGCCGGCACGGATGTCGAGGGGAAAAGGCGGCATGTCGTCGTCCTGAGTGTCGAACCGGTGGGGCATTTCGTCGGCGAAGGCGGCCATTCAAGGCCGGTCACCGTTAATTCACCGTTGACGAGACAAACATGGCCGAAGCTGCACCTCAGGCCAGGACGGCCACGCCTTCGATCTCGATTGGGGAAATCGCCGATCCTGCTCGCGGCGCCATTCGTGCCGTCTCGTGATGCCTCCGCTTCACGCCTCGGCCACGCTATTCCACGCAAATGTTGTTGGTGCGGATCACCTGGGCATAGGTCTCGGCATAGCGCGCGATCTCGGCACCGAATTCCCGCCCGGGGCGCGCCAGGACCGTGAAGCCGGCCTCCTGCAGGCGCCCCTTACCTCGGGCCGGTTGAGCGCGACGATCCAGGCCGCCTCCAGCCGTTCGCGCGCGGCCCGCGGCGCGTCACTTCGCGTGATCAGCCCGAACCAACTGTCGGAGAGCAACAGCGGCAGGCCGAGTTCACCCATGGCGGCGGGCGAGACGAAGCGCGTTCATCCCCGGACCTCCGGGGCGGGTTGGCGCGATCCTCGCCGAGCTTTGCCCATCGGGTTCTGCAGCCGATCAGGTCCTGGGCAGCACGCGTTCCGTCAGCACGCCGCGGCAATCCATCTCATATTCCAGGTCCTGCACGGGCGGGCGGCAGAATTGCCAGGTGAGGCCATGCCGCGCGGCACCGCGGGCCACGATCTCGCTGGCGAGGAAGGGATGGAGGTCGTGGACGGTATAGGCCTGAACCGCCGTTGTATCGGCCCAGCCGAAGCCCAGCGCCGCCATGCGCCGCTCCATCTCGCCCAGCACGAACTGGCCCTTGCGCAGCAGGCCGGCGGGAGAGAGGTCGCCCAGCGCAACGGTGTTGTCGCGGTAATTTCCCTTGCCTTCCTGGGACTCGCCGCTGCCCGCGACGACGAAGCTCGGCGGCGCATCGGCCGCGGGCACCACGAAGCTGAAGGCATGGAAGCCGGGCTCGCCCGGAGGCGAGATCTCCGGGCAGACATTGCTGCGCGCCACGGGATTATGCCCGTCGACGAAGATGCCCCATTCGGTCAGCACCGCGCCGTAGATCTTGTTGAAATCGGCAAAGCCCTGCTCGGTGAAGGGTGCGGGCGAGCGCATTTCGCAGGCGCAAAAGGCGGTCTTCGCCACGCCCGCCGCCGCCAGAACCTCAGCTATGCGCGCGAAGCCCGCGGCCATCGGCACGGGGTCGGCGAAGCGCACGCGCTCGATGCGAAAGCCGGGCTCGGCCGCCACCCCCGCGGAATACTGATAGACGCCGGGGACGAAGCGAAAGCCGCGACCGGCGGCGAGGATTGTCGAGGACATTCGGCGGGCTTCTCCGGACAAGGCGGCGGAATGCTGGCCCGGCCTCACCCCGGCGGCAAGCTATGCCGGCTGGCCGATCCCGCCCGCAAGCCCGATCCGCACCGCCTCGGGCAAGCTGCGCACGCCAAGCTTCTCCATCAGATTTGCCCGATGCACCTCCACCGTGCGCGGGCTGATGCCGAGCTCGAAGCCGATCACCTTATTGGCCTTGCCCTCGACCAGCGCCGCCAGCACCTCGCGCTCGCGCGGCGAGAGCGCGCCGACCTTCGCCTGGGCCTGCAGGCCGAGCTGCTTGCGGCGATCCACCTCGCGCAGGGAGGAGAGCGCGCTGCCGACCGCGCCCAGGATGCGCTCCTCGGCATAGGGCTTCTCGACGAAATCCAGCGCCCCTGCCCGCATGGCCCGCACCGCCAGCGGAATGTCCCCATGGCCGGTCACGATCACCACGGGCAGATGGATCTCCCGCCGCGACAGCACTTCCATGAGCGAGAGCCCGTCCATCCCTGGCATGCGCACGTCGAGCACGATGCAGCCCTGGGCCAGCGGTGCATCTTCCGCCGCCAGCAGGATCGCCTCCGCGCTGGCATAGGTCTCGACCTGATGGCCCGTCGAACGCAACAGCATGGCGAGCGATCGGCGCACCGCCGTGTCGTCGTCCACCACATGCACCACGCGATCCATCAGACGGAACCCTCCAGGCCAGTGAGCGGCAGATCGATGCGCATGATGGTGCCGCCTTCTTCGGGGGACAGGAGCGTGATCCGGCCGGCATGCGCCTCCACGATCGCGCGACAGATGGCCAGGCCGATTCCCATTCCCCCTTCCTTGGTTGAAACGAAGGGCTCAAAGAGACGCTCCCTCACCTCCGGCGGCAAGCCCGGTCCGGCATCGGCGAAGAGCAGCACGGCCCTGTCCCCATCCCGCCGGAGGGACACGGAAAGGCCGCGCTCCTCCAGGCCTTCCGTCGCCTCGATGGCGTTGCGCAGCAGGTTCACGAAGACCTGCTGGAGCTGCACCTCGTCGGCCATCACGTCGCAGCCGGTGATGGCGAGATCGAGCGCGATGGGCAGGCTTTCCTCGCCGCGCGCGGCGCAGGTCAGCGCCACGCCGTCGGCGACCAACGGGCCGAGGGCGACATGCCTCTGCTCCGTCCCGCCGCGGCGGATGAAGTCGCGCAGGCGGCGGACGATCTCGCCGGCGCGCTGCGCCTGGGCGGCCGCTTCCTGCATGGCCTCGCGGGCCGCGGCGATGCGCTGCGGGTCGGGCTGGTCGTCCTGCAGCCAGCGCGCGCCGGCGCGGAGGAAATTGGCCACCGCGGTCAGCGGCTGGTTCAGCTCATGCGCCACGCCCACGCCCATGGCGGTGAGGCTATCGGCGCGGGCGATGCGGCGCATCGCCTCCTCGGCGCCGCGCAGGCGCTCCTCGGTGGCGCGGCGCAGCGTGATGTCGCGCGCGACGCTGACGAGGCCCGCGATCCGTCCGGTGGAATCGCGCCAGGGGGCCTTCACGGTGAGGTAGGTTCGCAGCTCATGGCCATGGCCGGGCAGCACCACGCGGTTCTCGTATTCCTGGGTGATGCCGCTGTTCATCATGGCGCGATCGGCCATCGTCAGCTCGCGCGCCGCGTCGGGGTGGATGAGCTCGGCATCGGTGCGGCCGATCACCTCGTCCTCACTGCGGCCGAAGGCGCCGGCGGCGGCACGGTTGACCAGCACGTAGCGCAGTTCCGTGTCCTTCACGAAGATGGCCTCGGGCACGGATTGGACGACGGATTTCAGCAGCCGCCGCTCGTCCTCCGCCTCTCGGGCGAGCACGAGATTCTCCTCGGCGGCGCGGCGGGCGGCCTCAGCCTCGCGGCGGGGCGCGTTCTGGGCGGCGATGACGGCGGCCGCCAGCGCCTCGAACTCCGCGATGCGGGCCACGCCGGCCGGCTGGACGGCCGCGCCTTCCACAAGGTTCACGAGCGGCGTCATCAGCCTCTGCATCAGCCAATAGGCGGCCGCCAGGCCTAGCAGCAGCAAGGCGGCCGAGAGGCCTCCGCGCCAGAGCACCGCCGGCAGCCAGGCCGCCCGTTCCTCGGTGAGGCCGGCGCTGGCCACCACGACCCAGCCGTTGATCGGCAGGCGCTCGAAGGCCAGCACGGCCGGCAGGCCATCCAGCCCCTCGCCGCGGATGATGCCCCGCCGCCGCTCGCCGATCGCCTCGGAGAGCCAGGCCGGGCCCGTTCGCGTGAGCGTGCGCTCCGGATCGGGCTGGCGCGCGACCAGCCGGTTCCCCGGGCCCAGGATGAAGGCGGTGGAGCCCAGGCCCTCGGGAAGCAGCTGCAGGGGCTGCTCCAGCCGGCCGGTCGCCATCGGCATGGCCAGCGCGCCCAGGATCTCACCGCCGCGGATCACCGGCACGGCGACGATCGACAACGCGCGGTCGATTTCGGGCATGTAGACGGGCGGCACGAAAGTGGGCCGGCCGCTGCGGATGGACATGACGGAAGCCGCGCCGTTCGCGACGCTGGGCAGCGGCCCGCCGAGCGGCTGGCCCGAATTCATTGCCTGCTGAACCATATTGTCCCTGGTCACCAGGATGACGAAGGTATCGAGCTGCGAAGCAACCTCGCGGGCCTGCCGGTGGAAGGCATCGAGCCTCCAGCTTTCCCGATCCAGATGCGGCGAGGTGGCGAGGGTGGAAAGGACGAGAAGCGCGCCTTCCAGCTCCTCGTTCACGGCCAGGGCGGCCGCGCGCGCGCTGGTTCTGAGGTCATCCTCGGCCTGCTTCTGAAGACGAATCGCGAGATCGAAGGTCATCGCGCCACCGATCAGCAGGGCAGGCAGAAGCAACGCCACGCCGAGCAGCACCAGATGGCGGCGCAGTCCACTCGCGGGCTGCCTGCGATTCTGTGGAGTCCCTGACAAATCCCGCCCCGCCTCAGCAACCGCCAGATATGGCAGAGGCCTCGAGCTTCGTCCAAGCGGCGGATATAAATCCGCCGCTTGAAGGAAATAACAAAATTGGGATGGGGCGATCGACGGGGCTCGAACCCGCGACATCCAAGACCACAACCTGGCGCTCTGCCAACTGAGCTACGACCGCCGCACGGCGCGCTGGATAGGCCCTGCGTGGCAGATGCGTCAAGCCGGGGGTCGACGCAAAGGCGATGTCCGGTCCGTGTCAGCCCGCCGCGCGGTGCGTGGCGGCCCGGCGTTCCATCCAGGCGCCGATGCGCGAGAGCGCCTCGCGCAGGACGCTCTCGTTCTTGCAGAAGGCGAAGCGCGCGTAATGATTCGGCGGATTCTCGCCCGCGTAGAAGGCCGTCACGGGGATGGCCGTGACTTTCGCCTCCTCGGTCAGGGTGCGGCAGAAGGCCACGTCGTCGCCGCTGAAGCCGATGGAGCGGATATCCGCCGTGACGAAATAGCTGCCCATGGCCGGCAGCACCTGGAAGCCCAGCGCCGTCAGGCCCTGCGCCAGCAGGTCCCGCCGGTCGGAGAGCTGGTCCGACAGGCCGGCGAAATAGGCGTCGTCCTTGGCAAGGCCGACCGCCACCGCGCGCTGCAGGTTGGGCGGGGTGGTGAAGGTCAGGTTCTGGTGCGCCTTGGCGACATTGGGCGCCAGCGCCCGGTCGCAGGTCACGTAGCCGACCTTCCAGCCGGTCAGGTTGAAGGTCTTGCCGGCGCTGCCGACGCGCAGGCAGCGCTCGCGCATGCCCGGCAGCGTCATCAGCGGGATGTGGCTCCAGCCGTCATAGGTGAGGTGCTCATAGACCTCGTCGCAGATGGCGTAGCAGTCGTGGCGCTGGATGAGGTCGGCGATGAAGGCGAGCTCGGCCGTGGTGAAGACCTTGCCGGTCGGGTTCATCGGCGTGTTGAAGAGGATCGCCTTGGTCTTCGAGGTGAAGGCGGCGGCCAGCTCGTCGCGCGGCAGCTCCCACTTGGGCGGGTTCAGGCGGACCAGCTTCGGGATGGCGCCGAGCAGCTTCACCACCGGCAGATAGGTGTCGTAGAGCGGCTCGATGAGCACGACCTCGTCGCCCGGATTGAGCACGGCCATCAGCGAGGCGGTGATGGCCTCGGTGGCGCCGGAGGTGACGACGACCTCGGCATTGGGGTCCACCTCGATGCCGTAGAAGCGCTTATTGGCGGCGGCCACGGCCTGGCGCAGCTCGGGCACGCCGGTCAGGGGCGGATACTGGTTGCGGCCATCCATCAGCGCGTCGGCCGCGGCCTTCAGCACGTCGGGCGGGCCGTCATAGTCGGGGAAGCCCTGACCGAGATTGATCGCCTGATGTTGCACCGCAAGGGCGGACATGACGGTGAAGATGGTCGTCCCCGTGGCGGAGAGCAGTTCGTTCATGGGCTTCATCGGCTTTGGCACCTGCGTATGACGGCAAACATGGTTTCTACCATGGTCGGGCTCCCCCCGCCGCGCAATGGCCGCAAGGGGGCGATGCGACACGACCTGCCTCCAACGCGGGCAGCGTGCCCGTCTTTCGGGCGCTACCCCCAGGAAATCCCTGCCAATCGAGGTCATCGCCCGATTGCGCCTGTCGCATGGCACGTGCAAAACAGGGCGGCTCGACGGACGTTGGCGTGGAACAGCGCCGCGGTCATCGGGGAAACGTCGCGGGCCGCCCTTCCCCCGCGCCAGAATGTGACGGATGCGATGAAGAAGATCGAGGCCATCATCAAGCCCTTCAAGCTCGACGAGGTGAAGGACGCGCTGCACGAAATCGGCCTCCAGGGCCTGACCGTGCTCGAGGCCAAGGGCTTTGGCCGGCAGAAGGGCCACACGGAGCTGTATCGCGGCGCCGAATACGTCGTGGACTTCCTGCCCAAGGTGAAGATCGAGGTCATCTGCGCCGACGACATGCTCGAGCGCGCCGTGGAGGCCATCCAGGCCGCCGCGCGCACGGGCCGCATCGGCGACGGCAAGATTTTCGTCTCGGATATCTCCGAGGTGATTCGCATCCGCACCGGCGAGCGCGGCGAGGATGCGGTCTGAGACGATGACGGGGCGCTAAGCGCCCCGGGAGTTTCGCCGTGTTCCGGCCCTGGGGGCGTCCCTGGCCGGCGACATGGCGGCTGCGCGGCTGGCCGCGCGGAAGGTGCAACAGGGACGCAGGCAACAGGACAGAGACAGAGACATGGCGAATACGACGAGCGAAGCAGTCTCCAAGGTCATGGAAATGATCAAGGAAAACAGCGTCGAGTATGTGGACTTCCGGTTCACCGATCCGCGCGGCAAGTGGCAGCACACGGCTCAGCACGTTTCGACCATCGACGAGGACACCTTCGTCGACGGCATCATGTTCGACGGCTCCTCGATCGCCGGCTGGAAGGCGATCAACGAGTCCGACATGATCCTCATGCCGGACGCGACGACCGCGACCATGGATCCCTTCGCCGCCAAGCCGCAGCTGATCCTGATCTGCGACATCATCGAGCCCTCGACCGGCCAGTTCTATGCGCGTGACCCGCGCGCCACCGCCAAGCTCGCGGCCGCCTATGTCGGCGCCAGCGGCGTGGGCGACACGGTGCTCGTCGGCGCCGAGGCCGAGTTCTTCATCTTCGACAACGTGAAGTTCGGCACGGGCGGCAATTACGGCATCTACCAGCTCGACAGCATCGAGGGCCCCGGCGCGAGCCTGAAGGACTTCCCCGAGGGCAACATGGGCCACCGCCCGGGCCTGAAGGGCGGCTACTTCCCCGTCGCTCCCGTCGACGGCGACGTGGACCTGCGCGCCGAGATGCTCTCGACCATGATCGAGATGGGCCTGCCGGGCGAGAAGCACCATCACGAGGTGGCGCAGTCGCAGCACGAACTGGGCACCAAGTTCGGCACGCTCGTGACCATGGCCGACCAGATGCAGATCTATAAGTACTGCGTCCACAACGTCGCCCACAGCTACGGCAAGACCGCGACCTTCATGCCGAAGCCGATCTACGGCGACAACGGCTCGGGCATGCACACGCACCTGTCCATCTGGAAGGATGGCAAGCCGATGTTCGCCGGCAACGGCTATGCCGACCTGTCGGAGATGTGCCTCTACGCCATCGGCGGCATCATCAAGCACGCCAAGGCCTGCAACGCCTTCACCAACCCCTCGACCAACAGCTACAAGCGGCTGATCCCGGGCTTCGAGGCCCCCGTGCTGCTGGCCTATTCGGCCCGCAACCGTTCGGCCTCCTGCCGCATCCCCTACACGAACAGCCCGAAGGCCAAGCGCGTCGAGGTTCGCTTCCCCGATCCTTCCGCGAACCCCTACCTGGCCTATTCGGCGCTCGTCATGGCGGCGATGGACGGCATCAAGAACAAGATCCACCCGGGCGATCCGATGGACAAGGATCTGTACGACCTGCCCCCCGAGGAGCTGAAGGACATCCCGACGGTTTGCGGTTCGCTCCGCGAGGCCCTGGGCGCGCTCGAAGCCGATCACGAGTTCCTGCTCGCCGGCGGCGTGTTCTCGAAGGACCAGATCGAGAGCTACATCGAGCTGAAGTGGCAGGAAGTGTACCGCTTCGAGCACACCCCGCACCCGGTCGAGTTCGAGATGTACTACTCGGTCTGAGACGATCGGACGCCGGCCGCGCAAGCGGCCGGCCCTTTCGAAAGCCCGTCGCCAGCCCTGGCGACGGGCTTTTTCTTTGTTCAGGCCGTCGCCAGCTCCGCGGCGACGCGCTGCGCCTGCAGGCGCAGTTCCGGAACGGCGGTGGCTTCCCACAGCGCCGCGCGCGTCGCCGGGCCGACGACATAAAGCCCCCGCACCGGCCGCCCATCGGCCCCCAGCGCCCGCAGGCTGTCGGGATCCACGTCAAGCCCGAGCCCGAGCCCGTCGCCGCGCAGCAGGCCGCGATCGCGCAGGCCGCAGAGCGGCTGGGTGGCCAGCCAGTCCGGCCCCGTATCGGCGCCGGTGCAGAGGATGATCCGCGCCACCGCCAGCTCCTCCTCCCCGCCGCCCGGCCTTCGGATCACCGCCTCCACGCCGTCGGGCCCCGGCCGCCAGCGATCCAGCCGGCCGGCCTGCACGCGCAGCCGGCCCGCCGCCACGGCCTCGCCGAGCAGCCGGCCCACCTCGGGCGCGACGCGATGGCGATGCAGATTCCAGGGGGTGCGGGCGTGGCGCAGGAACCGGGCGCGCTCCGGCCCGGACATGCCGCGCCAGGCGCGCTGGATCTGCGGCCGGAAGCCGTCCAGCGCGGCCTGCCAGGGAAGGCCGCGCGCCAGGGCCTGGGCGGCGGCTCCACGCATCGCCTGCGCGATGTGGCGCGGCCCCGCGCCCTCCCGCAGTTCGGGAGCGGGAATCGGTGCGGCCATCGGCGTGGCATGCGGCAAGGGCAGCCAGCCCCGCCGCGAGACGGCATGGATGACGCCGTGATGGCCGCGCGCCTTCAACAGCGTCGTCGCCAGATCGGCCATGGTGAGACCCGTCCCCACGAGCAGCAGGTCGTCCTCGGGCGACAGCCCGTCGAGCGCGCCGGCCTCCCAGGGATTGCCGAAGATCCAGGGCGGCGCGTGGCGCTGGGAGGGCGGCGGATTGCCCAGGCACAGCGCCACGGCCGAGACCTCCACCGGGCTGCCGCCCTCGGCCATCCGAATCCCGTATCCGCCCTCGGCCAGCGGCAGCACGTCGCTCACCTCGCCAGCGAGCCGCGTGATGCCCGGCGTGGCCGCCAGATTCGCCTGGATATAGCGGCCGTAAAGCTTGCGCGGCGCGAAGGCCGTGGGCAGCGCTGCCGGGCAGAGCGGGCCGAGCGCCGCCTGGTCCTGCCGCATCAGCCATTCGAGGAAATGCCCGGGCTCCTCGGCAAAGGCGCTCATGCCCTGGGCCGGGACATTCAGCAGATGGAGCGGATCCTCGGTGCCATAGGCCAGACCGCGGCCTGGCTCCCCGTTGCGCTCGATGAGAAGGACATCACGGCCCGCCCGGGCGAGGTGGATGGCGAGGAGGGAGCCAGAAAAGCCGGCGCCGATCACGGCGACCGGACGAAGGAAACTACATCGCATGCGCCCGAGGATAAGCGATCGAGTCCGGCCCGTCCAAGCGCGACGCCCGCGGGAGCGGAGCGCCGCCGCTCAGCGCAGGATCGCGGGCAGCTCCAGCCCCTTCTCCCGCGCGCAGTCCAGCGCGATGTCGTAGCCCGCATCGGCATGGCGCATCACGCCCGTCGCCGGGTCGTTCCACAGCACGCGCGCCAGGCGCTCCGCCGCCTCGGGCGTGCCGTCGGCCACGATGACCATGCCGGCATGCTGGCTATAGCCCATGCCCACGCCGCCGCCATGATGCAGCGAGACCCAGGTCGCGCCGCTGGCCGTGTTCAGCAGCGCGTTGAGCAGCGGCCAGTCGGAGACGGCGTCGGAGCCGTCCCGCATCGCCTCCGTCTCGCGGTTCGGCGAGGCGACGCTGCCGCTGTCCAGGTGATCGCGCCCGATGACGACGGGGCCGATCTCGCCGCGCGCCACCATCTCGTTGAAGGCGAGGCCAATCCGGTCGCGATCGCCGAGGCCGACCCAGCAAATGCGCGCGGGCAGGCCCTGGAAGGCGATGCGCTCCTTCGCCATGTCGAGCCAGCGGTGGAGGTGCGTGTCGTGGGGCATCAGCTCGCGCACCTTGGCGTCGGTGCGATGGATGTCCTCGGGATTGCCGGAGAGCGCTGCCCAGCGGAAGGGACCGATGCCGCGGCAGAAGAGCGGGCGGATATAGGCCGGCACGAAGCCGGGGAAATCGAAGGCGTTGGCCAGCCCCTCGTCCTTCGCCATCTGGCGGATGTTGTTGCCGTAGTCGAGCACGGCCGAGCCCATCTTCTGGAAGTCCAGCATGGCCTGCACATGCGCCACCATGCTGCGCTTGGCCGCGGCGTAGACGGCGGCCGGATCGCTCTCGCGCTTGGCCATCCATTCGGCGAGCGTCCAGCCCGCCGGCAGATAGCCGTTGCCGGGATCGTGCGCGCTGGTCTGGTCGGTCACGATATCGGGCACCACGCCGCGGCGGACCAGTTCGGGAAACACCTCGGCGGCATTGCCGAGCAGGCCGACGCTGATGGCCTTCTTCTCCGCCGTCGCCCGGCGGATCATCTCCAGCGCGGTGTCGAGGTCGTCGGCGCGATGATCGAGGTAGCGCGTCTCCAGCCGCTTCTCGATGCTGCTGGGCTGGCATTCCACGGCCAGCACGCAGGCCCCGGCGAAGACGCCGGCCAGCGGCTGCGCCCCGCCCATGCCGCCCAGCCCGCCGGTGAGAATCCATCGTCCCGCCAGGGAGCCGCCGAAATGCTGGCGCCCCGCCTCCACGAAGGTCTCGTAGGTGCCCTGCACGATCCCCTGGCTGCCGATATAGATCCAGGATCCGGCCGTCATCTGGCCGTACATCATGAGCCCCTTGCGATCGAGCTCGTTGAAGTGCTGCCAGTTCGCCCAGGCCGGAACCAGGTTGGAATTGGCGATCAGCACGCGCGGCGCATGGCTGTGCGTGCGGAAGACTCCGACCGGCTTGCCCGACTGCACCAGCAGCGTCTGGTCGCCCTCCAGCTTCTTCAGCGCGGCGACGATCCGCTCGTAGCTGTCCCAGTCGCGCGCGGCGCGGCCGATGCCGCCATAGACCACCAGCTCGCCGGGCTTCTCCGCCACCTCGTCGTCGAGGTTGTTCATCAGCATCCGCATGGCCGCCTCGGTGGTCCATTGGCGGCAGGTGATCTCGAGCCCGCGGGGCGCACGGATGGCGGGAGCGTTGCGGAAGCGGTTCTCGGTCATGCGAAATCCCCTCGATGATGCGGCATCATGGCAGCCCCCCGCCCGCCGCCAAAGGCCAACAGCCGGCCGGGCTGCGAGGGACGAATTCCCAAGCACCCGGCTTCTGGGCTAGGAGGGGCCATGTCCGACGATACGCAGCCTGCCAGCCCCCCCGACCGCCTCGCCAGCGATCCGAAGAGCCCCTTCTATGATGCCGCCGCGCTGGAGCGCGGCGTGGGCATCATCTTCAAGGGCGTCGAGAAGACGAATGTCGACGAATATTGCGTCAGCGAGGGCTGGGTCCGCCTCGTCATGGGCAAGACCGTGGGTCGCAACGGCCTGCCGCTCACCATGAAGGTCCAGGGGACGGTCGTTCCCTATTTCCGTGACCTGCCGCGCCCCGACACGAAGGCCTGAGCGCCAACACACTCGGCCGACGCGGACCTTTGTCGCGTTTGTATCGCGACGCGAGGTTGTCCCTAGGCGTTTCGAATTGCGCGCATTAGCATGCAATTCTGTGCTTTAGGGATGAACATCATGGCCCGCCGTCCGCTGTATCGCGCGACCGCCCTCCTGACCGCGACCGTCATTCTGGCGGGTTGCGTGACAACCCAGGCCGGACGCATCGGCGCTGATGACGGGCGCGACGTCTGCCGCCAATACCTCGTCTCGCTCGACAGCACCGGCGACTACTACGGCGAGGATATCCTCCAGGGCGCCGCTGTCGGCGCGCTGGGCGGCGCGCTGGTGGGTGGCCTCGCGACCGGACGCTGGCAGGGCGCGCTGATCGGCGCGGCCATCGGTGGCGCGACCGGCGCGGCGGCCGGCTACTACTCGGCCCTGCAGCGCCAGGCGCATGACCAGCAGGCGATCTTCGCCCAGATGAGCAGCGACCTTTCGCGCGAGAACGCCCAGCTCGACCGCACCCAGGTCGCCTTCGACCAGCTGACCGATTGCCGCCTGCGCGTCGCCCAGTCGGTGCGCGACGCGGTGAAGTCGGGCCAGCTCAGCCGCGAGGTCGGCACCGCGCAGCTCGCCGAGATCCGCGCCCGCTTCCAGGGCGACATTCAGGTGGCCCAGCGCAATCAACACCAGCATCACCGGCCGCGGCGCGCAGTTCGACACAGCCTTCGACAGCGCCATTCCCGGCGGTAAGTCGGGACTGGAGGCGAGCTACCGTCGCCCCGCGCCGGCGCGCCTGGCCCCGCGCCGCGCCGTCGTCGTGAAGCTTCGTCCCGATGCGGGCAGCTCGCAGGTCGCGCAGATCAACGCGCGCGAAGTGGTGGCGACCCGGCCCGGCCCGCCCGGCTACGTCCAGGTCGAGACCGCCTCGGGCGTGCGGGGCTATGCCCCGGCCGACGCCTTCCCCGCCCAGCCGCGCGGCCGGCAGTCGGCCTCGGCCGAGGGCGGCACCGACGTGCGCTCGCTGGCGGCGACCAACCTCTCGCGCCGCGACAACTTCACCGAGAGCGTCGGCAATGCCGAGCGGCTGGCCGCGGCCGGCGGCGGCTTCGAACTCGCGGGCTGAGGCCCGCTTGCGCCAGCTCCTCGCGATCGTCCTCGCAGCGGGGCTCGTCCTCGCAGGAGCAGCGCGCGCCCAGGAACCGCCGCAGGCGCCGATCCTGCGGGTGGAGGCGGCGGCGCATACCGCGCCCGTCGCCCGTCTCGCCACCGACGCGACGGGGCGCATCCTCGCCTCGGTCTCCGACGACAAGACGCTGCGCCTCTGGTCCCTGCCGGACGGCACCCCGATCGGCGTGCTACGCCCGCCCATCGGGGACCGCCAAGAGGGCGAGCTCTACGCCGTCGCGCTGACGCCCGACGGCACGCGCGCCATCGCCGCCGGCTATACGGGCCGGTCGTGGGACGGCTCCTTCGTCATCTATGTCTTCGAGACGTCGAGCGGACGCCTGCTCGCCCGGCTGCCGAACCAGCCCGCGCCCATCTTCCATCTCGCCGTCTCGCCCGACGGCACGCGCATCGCGGCCGCGCTGGGCGGGCGCTCGGGCATCCGCGTCTGGGACGCGCGCAACGGCGTCCAGCTCGCCGAGGACAGCCAGGGCTGGATGGGCCCGGCCCGCATGGTGGCCTTCGACAGCGCCGGACGCCTCGCCGCCACCTCGGCCGACGGCAAGGTGCGCGTCTATGACGCGGCTGGGCGAAAAAATCGTCGAACGCACGCCGGTGGCGGGAGGACGGCCCTATGGGCTCGCCTGGTCGCCGGACGGCGCGCTGCTGGCCATCGGCTTCGAGGACCGGCTGCGCGTGGAAGTCCTGCAGGCCAACGACCTGCGCACCGTGCTGGTGCCGGACATGACCTGGCTCCAGGGCGAGGGCACGCCGGCCGTCACCTGGGCCTCGGACGCGCGCGGCGGCGTGCAACTCTATGCGGCCGGCTATGCCCGGCGCTCCGGCGGCGCGCCGGGCACGCCCAATTTCGTCATCCGGCGCTGGGGCGATTTCGGCCTCGGCCCCGCGCGCGACATCCCCGCCGCGCGCGACGCCATCTCGCATCTGCTGCCGCTGCCCCAGGGCGGCCTCGCCTTCGCCGCCGCCGATCCGGGCTGGGGGCGCATCGCGCCCGACGGCTCGCTCGTGCAGGCCCCGGCCCCGCCGGGCGGCGATTTCCGCAACACCTCCGAATGGCTGGCCGCGAGCCCGGACGGTCAGCGCGTGCGCTTCGTCCTGCGCCCCGGCACCCCGGCCTTGGTCTTCGACGGGCAGTCCGGCCAGCTCACGGCCGATGAGGGGCGCGACCTGATTCCCGCGCGCCAGCAATCCGCCCGCCTCGCCGTCACCGACTGGCAGAATCGCGACCGCCCCCGGCTGAACGGCCAGCCGCTGCGCCTGTCGGAGGGCGAGTTCAGCCGCAGCCTCGCCATCATGCCGCGCGAGGACAGCTTCCTCCTGGGCACGGACACGCATCTGCGCCTCTTCGACCGCACCGGCCGGCTGATCGACCAGCTGCCCATGCCCGGCACCGTTTGGGGCGTGGTGGCGGCGGACGGGATCGCGGTGGCCCGAACTTGGCGACGGCACCATCCGCTGGTTCGAGGTGACCGACCATCTGCGTGAGCGCGGCGCGCTCTTCGTCCATGCCGAATCCCGCCGCTGGGTGGCCTGGACGCCGGAAGGGCTCTTCGACCACTCGCCCCAGGGCGGGCAGGAGCTGGTGGGCGTGCATCTCAACAACGGCCGCGCCCAGACGCCCGAATGGGCGAGCTTCCAGCAGGCCTATCGCGCGCTCTACGCGCCGGCCGCCGTCCGCGCCCGGCTGCTCGGCGACACCGCCCTGGCCCAGACGCGCATGAACGAACTGGGCGAGGTGCGCGCGCGGATCGGCCGCCTGCCGACCCTGGCTGCCGGCCAGGCCTGCGCCGTGATCGACGAGACCTGCACCCCCGTAGCCTGGGCGGGCGGCGAGCTGCCGGCCGGGGCCAGCGCGCTGCGCCTCACCTTCAGCACCACCGATCGCGGCCTGGGCCTCGGGCCGCTCGACGTGATGGTGAACGACCGCATCGCCGTGCGCAGCGTGGCCGTCGCGGGCCAGAACTCGGTGGAGGTCCCGCTCGATCCCGGCCCCAACCGCGTCGCGGCCCGGCTCTATGCCGATGACCGCGCCCTCTTCGCCGAGGGCCCGACGATGGAGCTGCGCCGCCCCGGCGAGGCAGCCCCGCCCCCCGGTGCCGGGCGCCTCATCATCGTGGCGATCGGCGTAGACCAGTATCAGCTGCCCGAGCTCAACCTGCGCTTCGCGGTGGCCGATGCCCGCAGCGTGGTCGAGACGCTGCGCAGCCGCGCCCAGGGCGTGTTCCGCGAAGTGCTCACCACTGTGCTGACGAATCGCGAGGCGACGCGCTCCAATATCCTCGCGGCTCTGGCTTCCGCCGCGCAGGTCGCCCGGCCGGAGGAC
The DNA here is from genome assembly GCF_965227005.1 of Roseococcus sp. Taxonomy (NCBI): domain Bacteria; kingdom Pseudomonadati; phylum Pseudomonadota; class Alphaproteobacteria; order Acetobacterales; family Roseomonadaceae; genus Roseococcus; species Roseococcus sp. The sequence goes on along the minus strand of NZ_CBDDFJ010000006.1, from coordinate 53,839 downwards.
ACCTTCGTCCTCTACCTCGCCGGGCACGGCGTGCGCTCCGAGCCCGATCGGCGATTCCTCTTCCTGCCGCATGAAACCACCAGCACCGCCAATTGGGACGCGCTGCGTCGCACCTCGCTGGACGAGGGCACGCTGGTCGCGTCCCTCGCGCGAATCCGGGCCAGGGACGGCTTCCTCTTCATCGACACCTGCCATGCCGGCCAGGTGACGATCGACAGCCTGGCCGCGCTGGGCAACGAGACCGGACGCTTCCTGCTGGCCGCCAGCACCTCCGTCCAGGAGGCGCTGGACAGCTATGACGACCGCAACGGCGTCTTCGCTTACGCCATCCGCGAGGCGATGAGCGGCCGCGCCGCGACGGACAGCGAAGGCCATGTCTCGGCGCTCGCGCTCGGCGAATGGGTCACCCGGCGCGTACCGGTCCTTGCCGCGGAGAAACAGCATCGTCAGGATGCGGTATTCCGGACGGCGCAGCGCGAGCTGCGCTCTTTCCCAATGGGGGTGGTCGCGCGATAGACATGACAATTATTCGATCCGTGTCATGCATCTCTGCGACTAAGGTTGCTTTGACTATTCGTGGGGAACCCCTTTGAGCGACGTCCTGACTCTGTCGCATTCGGAGCGACTGCTGGAGATCGCGTCGCCCCTCGGCGCCGACAAGCTGATTCTCCGGCGCCTTTCGGTGCAGGAGGCGATCGGCCGCCCCTTCGCGCTGACGGCCGAGGTCATCAGCCCGGAGATGGACATCCAGCCCGCCGAGCTGATCGGCAAGGCCGTCACCTGCACCATCCGGATCGAGCATGTGCCCGCCCGCCAGTTCCACGGCATCGTGCGCGGCTTCTCGCGGATCGGCGCCTTCGGCCGCGGGCTCGCGGCCTATCGGCTCGAGGTCGTGCCGAATTTCTGGCACCTCTCCCGCACCGCCGATTGCCGGATATTCCAGGAGAAGTCGGTCAAGGACATCGTCTCCGCCGTGCTGGGCGACGCCGGTGTCACGCCGGTCCGCTGGGGCGGCGGCGTGCCCACCGCGCCGCGCACCTATTGCGTCCAGTTCAACGAGTCCGACCTCGATTTCACCCAGCGCATGCTGGACGAGACGGGCTGCGGCTATTTCTTCGAGCACAAGGACAACCAGCACACGCTGGTCATCTGCGGCGCGAACAGCGACTACCCGCTGGTCGGCGGCCAGACGCAGGTGGTGCGCCCCCATGCCGACCAGGTCGGCGCGCTGGTCGACTGGCGGCCGGTCTCGGCGCTGCAACCGGGCAAGGTGGTGGGCGAGGACTTCGACGGGCTGAAGCCTGGCACCCTGCTGAAGAAGCAGACCGGCACCATTCTCGGCACGCCGAACGCCGCCAGCTACGAGATCTATCGCTGGCCCTCGGGCCAGACGGTTCGCCCGGAAGGCGACCTCGCCAAGCTCGGCATGGAGACCTACGAGACCGGCGCCGACCGCGTCTCGGCCACCGGCAACGACCCCACGCTCTTCGCCGGCGGCCGCGTGAAGGTTCAGCCCGGGATCGACGAGACGTCGGCGGTCACCTGGCTCATCGCCTCGATGCGGCACGAAGCCTTCGACGAGACGCATCTCTCGGGCGGCGGCGCCTCGGGCTACAGCAACAACATGGTGTTGACGGGCGCCGACCGCCCCTGGCGCCCCTCCGAGCCGCGCCCGCGCCCGCCCATGCTTGGGGTGCACAGCGCCATCGTCACCGGCCCTTCCGGCGAGGAGATCCATTGCGACGAGTACGGCCGCATCAAGGTCCATTTCCTCTGGGACCGCGCCGGCAAGACGGATGACACCTCCTCCTGCTGGGTGCGCGTGGCGCAGAGCTTCTCGGGCAAGTGGGGCGGTTCCTGGACCCTGCCGCGCGTGGGCGACGAGGTCCTGATCGCCTTCGAGAACGGCGACCCGGACCGGCCCATCGCCATCGGCAGCGTCTATAATTCCGAGCAGAAGCCGATCTACGCCTTGCCCGCCAACAAGACCCAGTCCGGCTTCAAGACGAAGTCGAGCAAGGGCGGGGGGGCTGCGAACTTCAACGAGCTGCGCTTCGAGGACAAGAAGGGCTCCGAGGAGATCAACATCCAGGCCGAGAAGGACATGACCCTTCTCATCAAGAACGACCGCACCGAGACGATCAAGCGCCATCGCACCGAGATCGTGGACGGCAAGCATACCGAGACGACGAAGCTCGACCGCACCGCCACCGTCACCCAGGGCAACGACAAGCTCACCATCGACATGGGCAATCTCGACCGGCTGGTGAAGATGGGGAACATCACCGAGAAGGCTTCGCTCGGAAGCATCAAGTACGAGGCGATGCAGTCGATCACGCTCACCTGCGGGCAGAGCAAGATCCACATGACGCCCATGAGCATCAGCATCGAATCGCTGAACATCGATGTGAAGGCGTCGCTGATGCTCAACACCACGGGCCTCATGGCCACGCATAAGGCCGATGCTATCCTGACGCTCAAAGGCGGCCTGGTGATGATCAACTGACATGAGCACGACCGCCCCGAACAAACTCGCCACCGCCCTCGCCCCGCTGATCGCGCGGCTGGAACTGGATGGCCCCGGCACTTCGCTCGTCGCGGACCTGCCCGACGCCGCCGCCGGAATCATACGTCTGGCCGAGGCCGGCCGCATGCCCGACGCGCTGCGCCTCGTCGCCCACGCCCTGCCCAAGCGCGAGGCGGTCTGGTGGGCCTGCATGTGCGCCCGCGCCGTGCCCGTCGCCGAATCCCCGGCCTGCGACGCCGAGGCCCTGGCCGCGGCCGAGACCTGGGTCCGCAAACCCGACGAGGCCGCGCGCCGCGCCACCATGGAGGTTGCGCAAAAGGGCGGCTTCCGCAGTCCCGAGGCCTGGGCGGCGGTGGCCGCCTTCTGGTCGGGCGGGAGCATGGCGCCGGAAGGCCAGCCCGTCGTCCCGCCCGCCGATCACCTGACGGGCGTGGCCGTCGCGGGCGCCATCATCCTGGCGGCGACGCGCGTCACGCCCGAGAAGGCCGAGGGGCGCTTCCTGCGCTTCCTCGAATCCGCGCGCGACATCGCCGGCGGCGGCGCAGGCCGCCTCGAGCCGGAGGCGATCTGATGGGCCTGCCCGCCGCGCGCATCGGCGACCTGCATGTCTGCCCGATGTTCACCGTGCTGGTGCCGCATGTCGGCGGGCCGATCGCGCTCGGCATGCCCACCGTCCTCACCTGCTCGATTCCGCAATCGAGGGTCGGCGACATGTGCGTTTGCGTGGGTCCGCCCGACGCGATCGCGATGGGCAGCTTCACCGTCCTGGTCGGCGGCATGCCGGCCGCGCGGATGGGCGACCTGACGGTCCATGGCGGCTCGATTGTCATCGGCGCGCCCACGGTCCTGATCGGATAGCGTCGCGGCGGCCCGTGCCCCGCCCCATCGTCGCGCTTGACGCAAATGTCTTGCGCGCCGCCTACTGCTTCGGCGCAAACCGAAGTAAAAATGCCTGAACCGCGCCCCTCCGGGCGCCGCCAAAGGGTGAGAAAGAAAGCCGCATGGTCCTGGTCCTGTCCGTTCTTCGTTGTCCGGAGCAGGCCACCCCTGAGCAGCGGCGCGTGCCCGGCGGCGAATATGTCATGGGCCGCGGCGCCGAATGCGACTGGCCCTTGCGCGACCCCGACCGCGTGCTCTCCAAACGACATTGCGCCGTCGAGTATCTGTCCGGCGCGTGGCAGGTGCGCGACCTCTCGACCAACGGCACCTTCCTCAACAGCAATGCCGATCCGGTGGGGCGCGACCAGGTGCGCGTCCTGCGCGACGGCGACCGGCTGCGCCTGGGCGCCTATGAGATCGAGTGCCGCGTCGAGGAGGAGGCCGGCTATGGCGAGGGCCGCTGGCAGTCCGCGGCCGCCGTGCCCGACCCCATGGCGCCGATGGCCGCGCCGATCTCCGACATCTTCTCGGCCCCCCTGCCCGGGCTTTCCTCCGGCGAGAGCGCGCCCTCCGGCCACTCGCCGCTCCTGCCTTCGGATTTCGATCCCTTCGCGGCCGACGACCACGGCCCCGTGATGCCGGACCATCGCCCGAGCACGAACGACGTCTTCACCCCGCCCCGCGCCACCATGCCGGACCTCCTGCCGACCAATTGGGACGCGCCGGTCGCCGCGCCGAAGCCGGCAGCGCCCGCGGGCGATCCTTTCGCGGATCTGCCGGACCCCTTCGCCGATGCGGCGCCAGGCGCGCGGCAGGCCGATCCCTTCGCCGCCGCGCCGGCCGCCGCGGCCCTGGAGACGCCCTTCGCCGAGGCCCCGGCCACGCGATCCGCCCCGCCCTTGGGCGATCCCTTTGCCGATCTCGGCGCGCCGACCCCGCCGCCGGCCGCCGAGCCCTTCGCCGATTTCGCGGCAACGCCCCCTTCGCCGTCCGTCAGGATCGCACCGCCCCCGGCCGATCCCTTCGCGGTCGCGCCGCCCGCGCCCGCGCCCCTGGGCGACCCCTTCGCGGACCTGGCCCCGGCGCCGCGCGCCGACACGCCCGATCCCTTCGCCGAGCCGCCGCGCCCCACGCCTGTTGCCGCCGCCCCCTTCCTCGAGGCGCCGGCGGTCGCGGTCCCGGTCGCACCCGCCCCCTCCGTGACCGTAGCGGTCAGCGTCACGCCCCCGGCTCCCGCCCCGGCCCCCGCTGGTGGCGATCTGAATGCCGCGCTCGGCATCCTGTTCCAGGCGGCTGGGCTGCCGCCCCCTCCCGCCGGGCTGGACCCCGCCGCCGCGCTGAATTCCGCCGGCGTCGTGCTGCGCGCTTCCGTCGCGGGCATGCGCGCCTTGCTCATCGCCCGCGCCGACGTGAAGCGTGAATTCCGCATCGAGCAGACCATGATCCGCGCCGCCGGCAACAACCCGGTGAAGTTCGCGGCCGATGACGACGCCGCGCTCCAGGCCCTGCTCACCACGCCGCGCGGAGGGCCGGCCGCCATCCGCGAGACGGTGCAGGACCTCACGGCCCATCAGCTCGCCACCCTCGCCGCCACGCAGGCCGCGGCCAAGGCGCTGCTCGCGCGCCTTTCGCCGACCCCGCTGGAAAGCGAGATCACGAGCGGCGGGCTGATGCCCGGCGGCCGCGAGAAGAAGCTCTGGGAGGCCTATAAGCGCCTGCACCTGCAGGTGACCGACCAGTTCGAGGATGACTTCGACAGCGCCTTCGGCAAGGCTTTCGCCCGCGCTTATGAGGAAGCCGCCCGCGGCGGCCGATGAACGACACCCCGATGCGTCGGGGTCGATAGTTTTCGAGGCCAGAAGTTTTAAGGCCCGCACTCGTTAAGGATCGGCTTGAGGCATGGCTTGGAACGATAAGGTTGTCTGGCAGGAGGGCATGTTCCTCCGCGCCCAGCACTATCAGCAGCAGGACCGGTACTTCGAGCACCTGCTCCAGGCGCGCAGTGCGCCCTTGCGGCCGCATCCCTGGGGGGTGACGGAGATCGCGCTCGACCGCGACCTGCTGGGCGCGGGGAAGTTCGCGCTGTCCAACATCGCCGGCGTGCTGGAGGACGGCACGCCCTTCGCCATCCCCGGCACCGCCGACCAGCCCGCCCCGCTCGACCTCCTGGAGGGCACGCGCAACCAGATCGTCTATCTGGCCCTGCCCGTCCGCCAGCCCGGCAGCCCCGAGGTCACCGCGACGGACGGGCCCGAGGGTGCCGCCGCGCGCTACGGCCTGCGCGCCTTCGAGGCCTATGATACCCATTCCGACGCGACCCTGCCGGCAGAGCTCGCCATCGGCCGCCCGCGGCTGCGCTACATGCTGGAAAGCGAGGAGCGCGCGGGCTTCACCTGCCTGGGCCTCGCCCGCATCGTCGAGGTCCAGGCCGATCGCCGCGTGATGATCGACGACCGCTTCATCGCGCCCTGCCTGCGCGTCTCGGCCGTGCCGCCGCTCTCCAACGTGCTGGGCGAGCTGGTGGGCATGCTCGGCCAGCGCGCCGAGGCGCTGGGCGCGCGGCTCTCGCAGCCCGGCGCGCGCGGCGTGGCCGAGGTCGCGGATTTTCTTCTCCTCCAGACGGTCAACCGATGCCTGCCGCTGCTCGCGCATTACGCCGATGCCGGCAACGTGCATCCCGAGACGCTCTACGGCACGCTGATCCAGATCGCGGGCGAGCTCGCGACCTTCACCGCCCCGGACAAGAAGGCCACGACCTATCCGGCCTATCGTCATGACGACCTGCAGCGCAGCTTCGCACCCGTCATCGCCGACCTCCGCCGCAGCCTCTCGGCCGTGCTGGAGACCAATGCCGTCGAGATCCCGCTGCAGGAGCGCAGCCACGGCGTGCGCGTGGGCCCCATCCTCGACCGCAATCTGCTGCGCGCGGGCCAGTTCGTGATGACAGTGATGTCCGATATCCCCGGCGAGACCATCCGCCGCCAATTCCCCAACCAGGTGAAGATCGGCGCCGTCGAGCATATCCGCGAGCTGGTGAACGTGGCCCTGCCCGGCATCATCGTGCGGCCCCTGCCGGTCGCGCCGCGGCAGATCCCCTTCCATGCGGGCGCCGTCTATTTCGAGCTCGATCGCGGCTCGCCGCACTGGCAGCAGATGCAGACCTCCGGCGGCTTCGCGATCCACGTCTCCGGTGACTTCCCGAACCTCCGTCTCAGCCTGTGGGCCATACGCGCATGAGCGACAATCCCTTCGGCGAACCCGAAGACAACGACCGCACCATCATCGGCCGGGGCGTCACGCCAAGGCCCGTGGCGAGCGCGCCCGCCGCGCCGCCGCCCCAGGGTGCGGCCCCCGCATCGGCCGCGCCACGGCTGGCGGGCGAGGCGGAGGCGCTGCCCAAGGTCGGCCCCGGGCCGCTGGCCGCCGCCGCCTCGCCGCTGCTGCAAATTCTCGCGCGGCTGGCCAATGCCGGCGTCGCGAGCCAGCCGCCCGTCGAGGAGCTGCGCGAACGCGCGCTGCGGGCGCTGCGCGCGTTCGAGGCCGATGCGCGCGATAGCGGCGCCACCGCCGAGGAGATCCGTGCCGCGCATTACGTGGTCTCGGCCGCGCTGGACGACGTGGTGCTTAGCACGCCCTGGGGCGCGCAATCCGGCTGGGCGCAGAAGTCCCTGGTCTCGACCTTCCATCAGGAGGTCCGCTCGGGCGAGCGCGTCTTCGACCTGCTGGCCGGCATGCAGAAGGATCCTGGCCGCTACAAGGGCGCGCTGGAGATCACCTATCTGGCCCTCTCGCTCGGCCTCCAGGGCAAGTACCGGCTGATGCCGCGCGGCGCGGCCGAGCTCGATCGCGTGCGCGAGGGGCTCTACCAGCTCCTCCAGCAGCTGCGCGGCAATTACGAGCGAGAACTCTCGCCGCATTGGCGCGGCGTGGACGCGCCCCATCGCGGGCAGAGCCGCAGCATCCCCGCCTGGGTCGCCTTCGCGCTCGCGATCGCCCTGCTGAGCGGCGGCTGGTACTATCTGTCCGACACCCTCGGCGCGAAGGCCGGCGGCCTCTACGAACGCATGGCCGCGCTGCCGCCGGGCGCGCTTCCGGGCATCGACCGCAGCGCCCCGCCCGTGCCACCGGCCCCTGCCCCGCCTCCGCCACCCTCCGCCACACCGCGCGCCGACGCCCTGCCTGGGCTGCGGCAGTTCCTCGCTCCCGAGATCCGCGACGGGCTCGTGACCGTCGAGGGCGACGCGCAGCGCATCCTGGTGCGCATCCGCAACCGCGGCATGTTCCCCTCGGGGTCGGCCACGCTCGATCCGCGCTTCCGCGACCTGATGCGCCGCATCGGCGAGGGCCTGACGACCGAGCCGGGCCGCGTGCTGATCCAGGGCCATTCCGACAACCAGCCCATCCGCACCGTGCGCTTCCCCTCCAATTTCGCGCTCTCTTTGGCGCGGGCGCAGGAGGCGGGGAACGCCATCATCGCGGCCAATGGCGAGCCGGCGCGCTTCACCATCGAGGGCAAGGCCGATGCCGAGCCGCTCGCGAGCAACGCCACGCCGCAGGGCCGCGAGGAAAACCGCCGTATCGAAGTGATCCTGTTGCGAGGGGGCCGCTGAGATGCGCAGCCTGTTCACCATTCCCGCGCTCGGCGCCCTCGTCGGCGTCCTTCTGCTCGACACGGTCATCTGGCTCTTCGCGCCGCTGTTGGGCGACCTCTTCGAGGCCATCTGGCTGCGCGCCATCCTGGTCGCGATCCCGGTCGTCATCTGGTTCCTCGTCTTCTTCCTGATCGGCCGCAAGCGCGAGAGCCGCGACGCCGGCCTCGTCGAGGCCGCCGCCGCGCCCGACCCGCAGGCCAAGAAGGATGAGGCCGCCGCCGAGGAGGAGGCCGAGCTTCGCGCCAAGCTCACCGACGCGCTCGCCAAGCTGAAGAGCGCGACCGGCGGCAAGGGCACCTATCTCTACGACCTGCCCTGGTATGCCATCATCGGCCCGCCAGGCTCGGGCAAGACGACCGCGCTGCTGAATTCCGGCCTCGAATTCCCGCTGGCCGAGGGCCGCGTGGCCGGCGTCGGCGGCACGCGCTTCTGCGACTGGTGGCTGACCGAACGCGCCGTGATGATCGACACGGCCGGCCGCTACACCACCCAGGACAGCGATGCCGGCGCCGACAAGGCGGGCTGGGAGCGCTTCCTCGACCTGCTGAAGAAGAACCGTCCGCGCCAGCCGCTGAACGGCGTGCTGGTGGCCTTCGGCATCGACATGCTCTCGCGCCTCGACGTGACGCAGCGCGAGGCCCATGCGCGCACGGTCCGCCGGCGCATCAAGGAACTGGAGACGCGGCTCGGCCAGCGCCTGCCGGTCTATTTCGTCGTCACCAAGTCGGACCTGCTGCCCGGCTTCCTCGAATTCTTCGACGATCTCGACAAGCCCGCGCGCGAGCAGGTCTGGGGCTTCACCTTCCCCATGGTCCACACGCCCGAGGGCGCGGTCACGCAGTTCGGCCAGGAATTCACGGCGCTGTCCGAGCGGCTGATGGTCCGCCTGATCGAGCGCCTGCAGACCGAGCGCGGGCCGCAGCAGCGCGCGCTGATCGCGGGCTTCCCCACGCAGCTTGCCTCGCTGGAGGGCGCGCTGAAGGACTTCGCCCAGGCGGCCTTCGGCGGCTCCAAGCTCGACCCCGCGCCCCTGCTGCGCGGCGTCTATTTCACCTCCGGCACGCAGGAGGGCACGCCGCTCGACCGTCTCGCGGGCGCGCTCTCGCGCTCCTTCGGACTCGATCCGAGCCGCCCGGCCGCGATCATGGGCCAGAAGGGCCGCGCCTATTTCCTCACGCGCCTGCTGAAGGACGTGGTGTTCAACGAGGCCCGGCTCGCGGCCAATGACCGCGGGCTGGAATCGCGCCGGCGCATCGTGTCGATCGGCTCCTGGGGCGGCGGCGGCGCTGCTGGTCCTGGGCGGCGCGCATCTGGGGCTGGAGCGCGATCAACACGGAAAGCGGGGCGCAGGCGAGCGTCTCGCGACCGCCGTGGGCGCCGCCGAGCAAACCGGTGCCGCCGCGCCGCTCGACCGCGTGCGCGGGCCCGACCTCGCGCCGGTCCTGGCCTATCTGGAGAGCAACAAGGCCCTGCCCGCCGCCGCGGCCGGCGAGGGGCCCGGCCTTCGGCCTCAGCCAAGGCGAGATGCTCGCAGCCGGTGCCGAGAGCGCCTATTCGCGCGCGCTGAAACCGCGTGCTGCTGCCGCGCCTTCTGGCCCGGCTCGAGCAGCAGGTCCGCGAGGGCATCCAGCGGCCCGACTATCTCTACGAGGCCGTGCGCGTCTATCTGATGCTCGGCAAGCAGGGTCCGATGGACCGCGCCCTCGTGAAGGAATGGTTCGCGCTCGACTGGCAGGGCCGCCTTCCCCGGCGCCGTGAACCAGCCGGGGCGCGACGCCCTGGCCGGTCATCTCGACGCGCTGCTGGCCGGCTCCATCGCGACCTATCCGCTCGACGGCGCGCTGGTGGACCAGGCGCGCCGCGTCTTCTCGCGCCTGCCCATGGCCCAGCGCGTCTACGCGCGGCTGCGCAACCTGGCCGACAACACGCCGGCCTGGACGCCCGCCCAGGCGCTGGGCGCGGCCGGCCAGCGCTACTTCGTCCGCCCGAGCGGCCGTCCCCTCACCGAGGGTGTGCCGGGCGTCTTCACCGTGGCGGGCCTCTCCGGCGCGGTGTGCTGCCGCGCCTGCCCCAGGCCGCGCTCGAAGCCGCCAGCGAGTCCTGGGTGCTCCGGCCCCGAGGTCGCGACGCAGGCGGGCGATCCGCGCCGGCTCGAGGCCGACGTGCTCGCCCTCTATGCGGCCGATTACGTGCGGGCCTGGGAGGCCCTGCTGCAGGATCTCGTCCTGCCGCCGGTCGTGGGGCTGAACGCCTCGGCCGAGGCGCTGAACCTGCTGGGCGCGCCCAATTCGCCCATGAAGGACCTGCTGCGCGGCATCGCGCGCAGCTCTCGCCGGGCACGGCGCCGGAAGTGCCGGGCGCGGCCGCTGCCGGGGCCGCCGGTGCCGCCGCCCAGGCCGCCGCGGGTGCCGCCACCGGGGGCCGCGAGCCGCGTGGCCGCGGCCGTGGGCGTGCAGCTCGGCAGCGGGGCCGCGCCGGTCGCCGAGGTGGTGGAACGCCACTTCCAGGCGCTGCGCGAGGCGTCGGGCCAGCCGCTCGATGGCGTGCTCGCCATCCTCAACGACCTCTATGTCCAGGTCGCGCGCCTGGCCAATTCGCCGCCCGGCACGGTGATGCCGCCGAGCGTGGGCCTCGATCCCGGCCAGCGGCTGCTCTCGGAGGCCCAGCGTCAGCCCGCGCCCCTGCGGGCCTGGATGACGGCGCTGGCCCAGGCCACGGGCCGCGCCGTGCGGGCGGCGCGCAGCAGGCCATCGCGGCGGCCGCGGGCGGTGGTGGTGGTGGTGGTGGTGGTGGTGGCGGGAGCCTCGTCGCGCTTTGCCGCGGCATCGAGACGCGCTTCCCCTTCCGTCGCCAGCCCAATGCGCCGGACATGCCGGTGGATGACTTTATCCGGCTCTTCGCCCCGGGCGGCACCTTCGACACCTTCTTCGCCCAATATCTGCGCCCCTATGTCGACGTGACGCAGCGCCCCTGGCGCCCGGTCGCGACCGACGGCCCTGCCGCCGCCCATCGCCGCGTCCGACGTGCTGCAATTCCAGCGCGCCCAGGCGATCCCGCGATGCCTTCTTCCCCGCGGGCGTGGCCAACGGCTTCCGCTTCCAGATCATCCCGGCCGGGCTCTCGGCGGGGACGAGCGCGGCGACGCTGGAGGCCCTCGGGCGCGAGGATCGCGCTGCCGGCGGGCGGCGGCGGGCGGGCCGATCGACCTGCAATTCCCCTCCCTGCAGCCGATCACTTTGACCTTCGATCCGGCCTCCAGCCGCGGCGATCTCGCCCTATGACGGTGGCTGGTCCACGCTGAAGCTCGCCTTCCTGCATCGCCTCGTCTCCGACGCCGCAGCCGGACCGCTTCCGCCTCAGCGTCGTCCAGGGCGATCGCACCGCGGAGTTCACGCTCCAGGCGGCGAGCAGCATCAACCCCTTCGGGCTGCGCGAAATGACCGACTTCCGCTGCCCGACTTTCGCGCCACCGCAGAACTGACGATGGAAGAGACCCGGACCGGATTGTTCGGCAAGCTCCCCGCGCATGGGGACTTCGTCCGCCGCGTGCTGCCCCGCAGCTTCGTCGCACCCTGGGACGCTTGGCTGAGCGAGGGCATCGCCATCGCCCGCGATCGGCTCGGCGAGGATTGGGAGGCGGTCTGGCAGGCCGCGCCGCCCTGGCGCTTTCGCCTGTCGCCCGGTGCCTGCGGGCCGGACGCGGCCTTCGGCGTCGTCGTTACCTCCGCCGACACGGTGGGGCGGTACTTCCCCCTCACTTTGGCCACGGTGCTGCCCATGGCCGGATTGCCGCCGCCGGAGGAATGGTACGAGGCGCTGGAGGCGGCCGCGCTGAACGCCCGCGACGGCGGCCTGGACGCCGACGCCCTGGCCGCCAGCCTGCCCGACCCGCCGCCCGACGAGGACATCGACGCGACCCTCGACGGCCGTAGCGTCTTCTGGTCGCCGGGCCAGCCCTCTCGCGCCATGCCGGCGCCGGCGGATTTCCTGCTCCTCCTGGAGCGGCACGTGCTGGAGCAGCCCGAGACATGAGCGCGACCATCGCCTCCAGCGCCGCCACCCATCCGGGCGCCGTGCGGACCCGCAACGAGGACAATCTGGTCGAGCGGCCCGACCTCGGGCTCTGGGCCGTCGCGGACGGGGCCGGCGGACACGGCTCGGGCGATGTCGCGAGCACCGCCATCGCCGAAGCACTCTCCGCCATCCCGCCGGGCCTTACCGCCGCCGAGATGCTGGCCCAGGTCCGCCTGCGGCTCTCGGCCGTGCACGCCGGGCTCCAGGCCAAGGCCGAGGAGCGCGGCACGGGCGGCATCATCGCCTCGACCGTGGTGGTGCTGCTGGTGCGCGGCGATTATTTCGCGGCGCTCTGGGCGGGCGACAGCCGCATCTATCTCCTGCGCGACGGCCATCTGCTGCGGCTCACGCGCGACCACAGCCTGGTGCAGGAGCTGGTGGATTCGGGGGAGATCCGGGCGGAGGACGCCGAATCCCATCCCCGAGCCAATGTCATCACCCGCGCGGTGGGCGCGGGCGGCGCGCTCGAACTGGACAAGGTCGCGGACCGCATGCAGCCGGGCGATCGCTACATGCTCTGCAGCGATGGCGTGTTCAAGGAATTGCCCGAGGCCCGGATCGCGACGCTGATCGCGCAGGGCGCCAAGGCGGGGGATCTCGTTCGCCTGGCCGTCGAGGCTGGCGGGCGCGACAATGTGAGCGTGGTGCTGATCGAAGCCTGAGGCGATGGAGGGGCGCGGCCCCTCCGATCAAATCAGATCAGGAATTCGTCGCGGCCGTGGCCCTCGGCCTCCGCCGTCGCCATCCAGGTCGGCATGCGGCCGCGGCCCGTCCATTCCTCGCCATTCGGCCCGCGATACTTGGCCGCGACCTTCTTGCCGGCATCGGAGCGCTGCAAGCGCGAGCCATCCCCGCCGGTCACGCCGACCAGTTCCTCGATGGACAGGCCCAGGCGCTCGGCCTTGAGACGGAATTCCTCCAGCAGCGCGGCGCGGCCGGCCGTCGCCATGTCGCTGCGGGCCTTCTCGATGGCATGGCTCAACAGGCCGAGTTCCTCCATCGACAGGCTCGGAAGGGCTGCCAGGAGAGTCGCGAGCTTGCCGTCAGAATCGGGCATCTGGAGATTTTCCGTCCAAGCAGAATGCAGCCGATGTCATCGCACGGCTCACCTTGGCGCTTATGGCGTGACAGGCGGATTTGCAAGATCGAAACCAGAAACGAAAAACGCGCCACGACCCTCTGCGGGTCGGGCGCGTCACAAAGAAAGCACTTGGCCGGACCGGGATGCAGGCCGCACCCCGGTTTCGCAAATCAGCTGAGGACGGACTTGCCGATGTCGTAGATGACGTGGCCCGTCGTCGTGGAAGCGAACTTGTCGTCGATCTTCAGGTACTCGCTGTCGACCTTCGCGAAGTTCAGGCTCAGGCTCTCCGAGGGGCGGTCGCCGCCCGAGGAGATGCTGTAGCCGGAGATCAGCGTGTCCGTCAGGATGTACTTCTGGAAGGCGACGTGCTTGCCGTTGTTGTCGGTCTGCGTCAGCTCGATCTTGACGACCACGGCCTTGCCGCCAATGGCTTCCTTGAAGATCAGCGGCGAGGCGATGTCCATCGTCTTGGTCAGCGTGATCTCGCTCACGGACGGGGCCGAGGCTTCACGCTTGGAGCCGCCGCCCACACCCATCGAGATGCCGCGGCCGACACCGAATTGGAAGCTCGAGATCTCGATCCAATCCTTGTGCGTGACCTGCGTCGTCTCGCCCTTGATGGTGCCGTAGTTCAGGAAAATGGCCATTTCTTCGTCACTCCGTTGCCGCGCGCTGAGCCGATCCGGGTGCCGCGGCGGCGACCTGGCCGGTTTGGTTGGGCGACGAGACCACCTCGTCGCCGGTCAGGTTGCGATCTACGCCGGACTATCCGGCGCCGATGCTGCAAGAACCCTGTAATCCACAAGCCCAACCTCCCGCGAACAAGCCATTACTGCAACGGCATATTCTTCGCGTGTGTCGCGCAAACACATGCGTGATCATTCGAGGAAGTAGCTGAAGGCTCCATCTTCCTGCAGACCGACGCGCACCTTGGCGATCGGCTTGCCTTCCGACAGCCGCTCCAGCACCTGCGCCGAGAGCTCGGGAAGCAGCGTGCGGTTGAGGATGTTCTCGATGTTGCGCGCGCCGCTCTCGACTTCGCGGCAGCGTTCGACGATCGCTTCCGTCACCGCCGGATCGACCTCGAAGGACGCGTCATAAGCCTCGCGCACGCGCTTGCCGATGCTGCGCAGCTTGAGCCCGATGATCTGCTTCAGCACGTGGTCCGCGAGCGGATAGTAGATCACCACGTTGCAGCGGCCGAGGAAGGCCGGCTTGAAGGACTTCAGCAGGTCCGGCCGCAGCGCTTCGGCCAGCGCCTCGGGCTCGGGCGACGTCTCGGGATCGGCGCAGAGCTTGGCGATCGTGTCCGTGCCTGCATTCGACGTCATGATGATGACGCAGTTCTTGAAGTCGATGTCGCGGCCTTCGCCGTCCTTCATGTTGCCCTTGTCGAAGACCTGGTAGAACACGTCCTGGACGCCGGGATGCGCCTTCTCCATCTCGTCGAGCAGGATCACCGAATAGGGGCGCCGGCGCACCGCCTCGGTCAGAACGCCGCCCTCGCCATAGCCGACATAGCCGGGCGGGCTGCCCATCAGGGTGGCGACCTTATGCTCTTCCTTGAACTCGCTCATGTTGATGGTGGTGAGGTTCTGCTCGCCGCCATAGAGCAGATCCGCCACCGCCAGCGCGGTCTCGGTCTTACCGACGCCCGAGGTGCCGGCCATCATGAAGACGCCGATCGGCTTGCGCGGATCGGCGAGGCCGGCGCGGTTGGTGCGGATCGCCTGCGCGATGGCCGCGAGCGCATGGCTCTGGCCGACGACGCGCTCTTCGAGCCGCGCCTGCAGTGCCATCACGCCCTTGATCTCGTCGCCGGCCATGCGGCCCAACGGGATGCCGGTCCAGGTCGCGACCACCTCGGCGACGGCCTGGCCGTCGACGACGGGATGCACCAGCGGCTCCTCGCCCTGCAACGCGCGCAGTTCGGCGGAAATCGTCGTCAGCTCGGCGAGCGCGGCGACGACGTCGTCGCCATCCGCCGGATTCTCCAACTTCTCGCGCAATTCGCGGATCTGGAGGACATAGGCCTTCTCCTTCTCCCAGCGCTCCTTCAGCGCGGCGAGCTCGGCCTCGACCTCGGCCTGCTCGATCACGAGCGCGCCCGTGCGCTTGTCGTGATCGCCGCCCGTCGCGGCCTCGCGGCCCAGCGCGGCCAGCTCCGTCGCGATGAGGGCCAGACGGCGCGTGCGGTCCTCGATGGGCGCCGGGATCGCGGCCTGGCTCATCGACACGCGCGCGCAGGCGGTGTCGAGCAGCGACACACCCTTGTCGGGCAGCTGGCGCGCGGGGATGTAGCGGGCGGAGAGGCGGACCGTCTCGGTCACCGCCTCGTCCAGGATGCGCACGCCGTGGTGTTTCTCCAGCGTGGCGACGAGGCCGCGCAGCATGGCATTGGCCAGCGGCAGCGTCGGCTCCTCGACCTTCACGACCTGGAAGCGCCGCGTGAGGGCCGCGTCCTTCTCGAAGTACTTCTTGTATTCGGCCCAGGTGGTGGCCGCGACGCAGCGCATCTCGCCGCGCGCCAGGGCGGGCTTCAGCAGATTGGCCGCATCGTTCTGCCCGGCCTGTCCACCGGCGCCGATCAAAGTGTGCGCCTCGTCGATGAACATGATGACGGGGACGGGCGAGGACTTCGCCGCGTCGATCACGCCCTTCAGGCGATTCTCGAACTCGCCCTTCATGCCCGCGCCGGCCTGCAGCATGCCGAGGTCGAGCGACATCAGCTTCACCTTGGCGAGCGCTTCCGGCACGTCGCCCGAGGCGATGCGCAGCGCGAGGCCCTCGACGACGGCCGTCTTGCCCACGCCCGCCTCGCCGGTGAGGATCGGGTTGTTCTGGCGGCGGCGCGTCAGGATGTCGATCATCTGCCGGATCTCGGCATCGCGGCCGAGGATCGGGTCGATCTTGCCGGCGCGGGCCTGGGCCGTGAGGTCCGTGCAGAACTGGTCGAGCGGGCCGCCGGAGCGCGGCGCGCCCTCGGCCGGGGCGCCGCTGGCGCCAGGCGGCGCGGCAATCGATGCCTGGGCCTCCTCTTCGCTGCCCTTGGTGAGCGCATCGAGATTCTTGCGCAGCGCGTCGGTGGGGATATTGAGCAGCGTCGGCGCGCTGTCCTTCACCGTGCGGGACAGCGTCTCGTCGCTGATCAGCGCGGCCAGCATATGCCCGGTGCGGATCTTGCCCTGATTGGCCTCGAGGCTCGCGATCAGCCAGGCCTCGCGCAGCCAGGCCACGATGTCGGGCGAGAGGCCCGGGGCGCGGGCATTGCCGGTGCGCATCTTGTCGAGCGCGCGGGTGAGCTCGCTCAGCACGCGGCCGACATCGATGCCGGCCTGCTTGAGGATCATCGAGACGTCGGAGCCCGGCGTCTCGATCAGCTTCATGAGGAGATGCTCGATCTCGACATTATAGTGAGTGCGCGAGAGCGTGAGCCCGGCCGCGGCTTCAAGTTGCCGGCGGCCCAGCTCCGTCATGCGGGCCACCAGGGATTTGAGATCGATCGCTACCATGAAGCCGCAGCCTCCCTATTCCGCATTTGCGGTGCCCTGGATTATCGGCGGGAAGCTAGAGTTCGTTCTCGCCGCATGTCCAGGGAATATCAGGGATAATCAACGAAGAAATTATGTACCCTCGCAGGCTTGGCGAGGGCCTGATCATGGACCGCCGCCGCCAAGCAAACTCCGTGGGACGATTCTCACGCGGCGGCGCAATTCAGGGCCTGGACCAATGCGTGCCAAAGCTTGGGCTTCATGCTCTAATTCGGCGATAGGCGCCGGCGCGGCGCGTGCCATGGCAATCGGGGGATGTGAATGGTCGACGACGTGGTGGACGTGACCGCGCTGGTGGAGCCGCTGGAGAGCGGCGACGGCGCCGGCGAGGATCTGCGGCTCGATTACTCGCCTTCTTCCATCTACCAGAAGCTTCGGGACGCGCGGGCCGAGGCCCGCGCCGAGGAGCGTGCGCGCGACAGTGAAGGCGAGGGCGAGGGCGCGCCCGTGGAGGGCTGGCGCAATGTGCGCCGCCTGGCCACCGAGGCGCTCTCGACCAAGAGCAAGGATTTCGAGATCGCCGCCTGGATGACCGAGGCGCTGGTCCGCCAGGACGGCCTGGCCGGTCTCGCCTCCGGCGCGCGCACCTTGGCGGGGCTGCTGGAGCAGCATTGGGACGCCGGCTTCCCCCAGCCGGATGAGGACGGACTGGAAGGACGCTCCGCGCCGCTGGGCGGCCTCGCCGGTTCGGATGTCGACGGCACGGTGATGCAGGCCCTGCGCCGCGCGCCGATCTTCCGACGCCCCTCCGGCGAAGGCTTCAGCGTCTATCAATACGAGGCCTCCGCCGATACCGCGGGCATCTCGGACGAGACCCGGCGCGAGGCGCGCTTCGCGCAGGGCATCATCCCGCTCGAGACGGTGGAGACCGAGGCGAAGTTCGATCGCGCGGGCCTGCGCGCCACGGTCGTCGCCGCCAACGAGACGCGCGCGGCCTGGCAGCTCTTCCAGGACCAGCTCGACGCGCGCTTCGGCTATGACTCGCCACCGTCGCGTCGGGTCGCCGAAGTGCTGGAGCGCATCGCCGAGGTCGCGACGCGGCTCGGCGGCGCGCCCGAAGATGCAGGCGATGGCATGATAATGGCCACCGATGACGCGTCCTCCACGGGCAGTCAGCCGATGATGGCGGCGGGCGGCGGTGGTAGCGCGATGGTGATGCCGGCCTTCAACCTCGCCGGCCGCGAACAGGCGCTGAAGACGCTGGAGCAGATCGCCGAGTTCTTCCAGAAGACCGAACCCCAGTCCTTCCTGGCCTATACCCTTGCGGATGCGGTGCGGCGCGGACGCATGTCGCTGCCGGACCTGCTCAACGAGGTGATGACCGATGAGACGGCGCGCACAGCCATGCTCACCGCCCTGGGAATCCGCCCTGGCGCGATGGATGAGACATAGCGCGCGATCGACGCGACACAATGACACTGAAATCGAGCTTCCATCGACTGAAACAAGCAGTAGAGTGCAAGTCGATCGTAAGATTGACGGCGTGAAAGCCCCTGGCCTAGCTTCCGCGCGCAGCGGAGCCAGCCAGGGCCCCGCGGCGTGCAGACCAACCAGTGCGGCGCTGCGGCGCCGGGGGAGATCCCATGGCCAGCGTTCATGACAAGCTGAACCGCGTGCGCAAGCCGCGCGTCCACATCACCTACGACGTCGAGACCGAGGGTGCGGCGATCGAACGCGAGCTGCCCTTCATCGTCGGCGTCATGGGCGACTTCGCCGGCGATCCCAGCGAGCCGCTGAAGCCGCTCGCCGAGCGCAAGTTCACCCAGATCGATCGCGACAACTTCAATGACGTCATGGCGCGCATCGCGCCGGGCCTCAACATGAAGGTCGAGAACACGCTCGCCGGCGACGGCAGCGAGATGGGCGTGAACCTCAAGTTCCGCCACATGGACGATTTCGAGCCGGCGAAGGTGGCCGAGCAGGTGCCCGCGCTGAAGGCCCTGCTGGAGACGCGCTCCAAGCTGCGCGACCTCATGAGCAAGGTCGACAACTCGGACAAGCTCGAGGAGCTTCTCGACGAGGTTCTGCAGGACGAAGCCAAGCTGAAGCAGCTTTCCGAGCAGCTCGGCCTCGGCAAGACGGAGGGCTGAGCAGATGAGCGGCACGCAGACCGAACCCGGCGCAGCCGGAACGACCACCACCGAAGAGGGTGGCGTCTCCTTCCTCGACCAGGTCATCGGCGCCACGCGCCAGACCGAGAAGGACCGCGCTCAGGACCTCATCAAGGCCCTGACCGAGGAAGCGCTGAAGGGCACCGTCACCTACAGCAAGAACCTGACGCAGACCTTCAACCGCGCCATCGCGGAGATCGACGCCAAGCTTTCGGCGCAGCTCAACGCGATCATTCACAATGAGAAGTTCACGAAGCTCGAGGGCTCGTGGCGCGGTCTCAACCACCTCGTCATGAACAGCGAGACGGGGACCAGCCTCAAGATCCGCCTGCTGCAGGCCTCCAAGCGCGAGCTCAACCGCGACCTCACGCGCGCCGTCGAGTTCGACCAGAGCGGCCTGTTCAAGAAGATCTACGAGAACGAGTTCGGCACGCCCGGCGGCGAGCCCTACGGCGCGCTCATCGGCGACTACGAGTGGACCAACCACCCCGACGACGTCGAGACGCTGCGCCTCATGTCCAACGTCGCGGCGGCGGGCTTCGCGCCCTTCGTCTCCGCCGCCGGCCCGGGCATGTTCGGCTTCTCCGACTATCGCGAGCTCTCCAAGCCGCGCGACCTCACGAAGATCTTCGAGACGCAGGAATACGCCAAGTGGCGCTCCTTCCGCGACAGCGAGGACAGCCGCTTCGTCACCCTCGTCCTGCCGCGCGTGATCGCCCGCCTGCCCTATGGCGCGAACACCAAGCCGATCGACGAGTTCGCCTATGAGGAAGCGCCTTACAATGCCGACGGCACCGCCAAGGCGATGGAGCACAATGACTACTGCTGGATGAACGCGGCCTACGTCCATGCCACGCGCATGACCGACGCCTTCGCCCAGTACGGCTGGTGCACGGCCATCCGCGGCGCCGAGGGCGGCGGCAAGGTGACCAACCTGCCCACGCACGTCTTCACCTCCGATGACGGCGACATGGACGCGAAGTGCCCCACCGAGATCGGCATCACCGATCGCCGCGAGGCCGAGCTGTCCAACAACGGCTTCCTGCCGCTCTGCCACTACAAGAACACCGACTACTCGGTCTTCTTCGGCGCGCAGACCACGCAGAAGCCCAAGAAGTACGACCGGCCGGAAGCCACGGCGAATGCGGCGATCTCCGCGCGCCTGCCCTACATCATGGCGACCAGCCGCTTCGCTCACTTCCTGAAGGTGATGGCGCGCGACAAGATCGGCTCCTTCATGGAGGCGTCGGACTGCGAACAGTGGCTGAACCGCTGGATCCAGAACTACGTCAACCCGATCGAGGGCGCCGGCCAGGAAAGCCGCGCGAAGTACCCGCTGCGCGAGGCGCGCGTCGAAGTGAAGGAGATTCCGGGCAAGCCGGGCTCCTACAACGCCGTCGCCTATATGCGTCCCTGGCTGCAGATGGAGGAGCTCACCACCTCCATGCGCATGGTCGCGCGTATCCCGCAGAAGGCCTGATCGGGAGCGAAAGGGGCGAGACATGGCGGCGCCTGGCGCCATATCGCCCGTGACGGGACAGGCCACCGGAGGGCTCGCGGATGCGGGCCTGAGGGAGGTCGTCCTCGCCGGACGCCACTTCTCCGCGGGCTCGCCCGCGGCGGAGATGGCCGGCTTCCTCATGGAACGCGACCCTGCCGCCATCCTGCGAAGCTGGATGGGGCGGGACCGCCTTCATGCCATCGCCACCGCCGGGAAGAGCCGCAAGGCCGTGCTGGAAGAGGCGCTGGACCGCGATATCGCGGCGCTCGATGCCGCCATTTCCCGTCAGCTCGATGCCGTCCTGCACCACCCGCGCCTGACGCGGATGGAAGGCTCCTGGCGCGGGCTGCACTGGCTCGTCGAGGGCTTCGTGCAGGACCGGCTGGTGAAGGTCCGCCTGCTGCCCCTGCGCTGGCAGGAGCTGGCGCGCGACCTGGAACGCGCCGCCGAATTCGACCAGTCCGCCCTCTTCCGCCTCATCTACGAGGACGAGTTCGGCTCGCCGGGCGGCGAGCCCTACGGCATGCTGGCCGCCGATTTCGAGATCCGCCCCGGCCCCGCCCAAGGCCATCCCGTGGACGACGTGCGCGTGCTCGACCAGCTCGCCGCCGTGGGGGCCGCCGCCTTCTGCCCCATCGTGATGCCGGCCTCGCCCGCCCTGATGGGGCTGGACTACTGGCATGATCTCGCCACCACCACCTCGCTGACCGAGATCCTGCGCGCGCCCGAACGTACGCGCTGGCGCAGCCTCGCCACCCGCGACGACACCCGCTTCCTGGCGCTGGTCCTGCCGCGCACGCTCGGCCGCGCCTCCTGGCGGGACGACGGCAGCCGCGTCGACCGCTTCCGCTATCGCGAGGAGGCCGGCGCCCCGTCCCAGCGCGTCTGGACCACGCCCATCTACGCTTTGGCCTCCGTCGCCGCCCGTGCCTTCACGCGCTATCGCTGGCCCGCCGAGATCCGCGGCGCCGAGCCCGGCTGGGAGGCCCAGGGCGGCGTGGTGGAGACGCTGCCGCATGAGCGCTTCCGCGCCGATCCGCCTGGCCCGCCGCCGCGCCCACCGCTGGAGGTCTGCCTGACCGACGACCAGGAGCGCGAGGCGGCCGATGGCGGCATGGTCGCCTTCTGCGGCCTCGATTCTCTGCCCGAGGGCTCCTTCGGCGCGGTGCCGAGCCTGCACAAGCCGCCGAAGATGACGACGCAGGTGGCCGATGCCAATCAGCGCATCTCGGCCCAGCTCAACAGCGTGCTCTGCGTCTCGCGCTTCGCGCATATCGTGAAGCTGATGGGCCGCGACATGGTCGGCAGCTTCCTCGACGCGACCGAGGTGGAGCTGCGCCTGCAGCAATGGCTGAACAGGCACGTGAGCGGCCTGGCGGGCGGGGGCGACGCCGCCGCCCGCTATCCGCTGCGCGACGCGCGGGTCGAGGTGCGCGACCGGCCGGGCCGCCCGGGCTCCTATGGCTGCACCATCCACCTGCAACCCCATTACCAGCTGGACGAGGTCGGTGCCTCCTTCCGGCTTGTCACCGACCTCGCCGCGCCGCGCGCGGCCTGACAAAAAGGGAAACGATTCCATGGCCACAGCAGGCGAAGCGTTCAAGGCGGGCGATCTGGCGGCGGCGGTCGCGGCCGCCCAGGCGGCGGTGAAGGCCGCCCCGCGCGATTCCGGCGCGCGCTGGCTCCTCGCCGAGCTCATGCTTTTCGCGGGCGACGCCGAGCGCGCGGACCGCATGCTCGATGCCGCCGTGCTCGACGAGCCCTCGCCGGCGGTGCTGGAGTTCCGCAAGCTGCTGCGCGCGGAGGTCGTGCGCCAGCAGGTCTGGAACGAGGCGCGCGCGCCGAAATTCTCCTCCGACGACGCGACCGACGCGCAGTCCGCCGTCATCCGCGCCGCCGTCCTCGCGCGCTCCGGCGCGGTCGAGGAGGCGCTGACCGAAGCGAACGCCGCCGAGGAATCCCGCCCCAAGATTTCCGGCGAGGCCGATCTGGCCGATGGCACGACGATCAAGTTCGACGACTTCCGCGATGCCGACGATCTGCTGGCCCCGATGGTCGAGGTGCTGACCACCAATGGCGAGCACATCCTGGTCCCGGTAGAGCGCCTCGTGGCGCTCGACTTCGACGCCCCGCGCCGCCCGCGCGACCTCGCCTGGCGCCGCACCACCATCGAGCTGAAGGACGGCACGGAGGGCGTGGTCTACATGCCCGCCACCTATGCCGCGCCGGCCGGCCAGCCCGACCCCGTGAAGCTCGGCCGCGTCACAGAATGGACCGAGGAGGCCGGCCCCGTGCGCGGCCGCGGCCAGCGGCTCTTCCTCATCGGCGAGGAGGCGATCGCCCTCTCCGATCTCGCCGCCATCCGCTTCGCGCCATGAGCGACATGCGATGAGCGGGACGGGCGAGCGCGGATCGAGCACGCGGCCGACGCAACGCGTCCGGCTGCCGCTGCTCGACCGTCTCCTGGACGCCGATCCCGGCTCGAAGGAGGAGAAGCCGCCCACCCCCGCCGAGGCGCTGAACACGCTGCGCTCGGCCGTTCGCCGCGACCTGGAGGCGCTGCTCAATGCGCGGCGCCGCCGCTGGCCCCTGCCCACGACGACCCCGGAGCTCGCAATGTCGCCGCTGGGCTACGGCATCCCCGACGCCACCTCGGGCGGCTATGCGCTGCTGGAGCGCCGCGAGGCCCTGGCCCTGGAGGTGGAGCGCATCATCCGCCGTTTCGAGCCGCGGCTGCTCTCGGTCCGCGTGCGGCTGCGGGAAACCGGCAATGATCTGGACCGCACGCTGCGGCTCAAGGTCGATGCCGTGCTGCGCACCGACCCGATTCCCGAACCGATCAGCTTCGAGACGGTGATCGAGGCAGTCTCCCACGAAGTCGTCGTGACGGAACGCGGATGATGACGCGCCCCGCCACCCTGCTCCGGGGCAGGACGCCATGAGCGAAAGCCTCCTCCCCTTCTACAACCGCGAGCTGGCCGCCCTGCGCCGCCTCGCGGGCGAATTCGCCGAGGCCTATCCCAAGGTCGCCGGCCGGCTGCGCGTCACCTCCGACGGCACGGTGGACGACCCGCATGTGGATCGCCTGCTGGAGGGCGTGGCCTTCCTCAGCGGCCGGGTGCAGCAGCGGCTCGAGGACGAGCTGCCCGAGATCACCGACGCGCTGCTGGAGCTGCTCTCGCCGCACCTCCTCGCCCCGGTGCCGAGCATGACCACCGTGCGCCTCCAGCCCAAGCCCGAGGCGCGCGGCCCCGCCATCGCCCCGCGCCACACCCCGCTGGAGACCGACCCCGTGCGCGGCGAGACGCTGCGCTACGTCACCTGCCACGAGGTCACGCTCTGGCCCGTCGTGATCGAGGCGGTGCGGCTCATGGGCCTGCCGCTCGCTGCGCCGGCCAATCCGCGCGCGCCGGGGGCGGCGGCCTGCCTGCGCATCACCCTGCGCACCCAGGTGCCCGACCTCACCTTCGCCGAGACCGGCCTCGATACCCTGCGCCTGCATCTGCGCGGCGCGCCGCAGGTCGCGGCCGGGCTGCACGAGCTGCTGGCCACCGCCTGCGTGGGCATCGCCCTGGCCGACGGGCCTGGCGACGCCTCGCCGACGCTGATCGGCCCGGAACGGATCCGCCCCTTCGGCTTCGAGCGCGAGCAGGCGGCCCTGCCCTGGCCGCGCCGCGCCTTCGACGGCCACCGCTTGCTGACCGAGTACTTCGCCCACCCCGAGAAGTTCCTCTACCTGGAGATCGACGGGCTGGAGGCGCGGACCATGCTCCAGCAGAGCAACAAGCTGGAGATCTTCGTCTATCTCAACCGCGCCGCGCCCGAGCTGGAGCGGACCATCGGCAACGACGCGCTGGCCCTGCACTGCACGCCCGCGGTGAACCTCTTCCGCCAGCGCTGCGAGCCCATCCCGATGGACGGCACGCAGTCCGACTGGCTGGTGATTCCCGATGCGCGGCGCCCTGCCGCGCTGGAAATCCACAGCATCGACGAGGTGCGCGAGAGCCGCCCCGATGGCGCGCGCCGCGCCGTCCTGCCCTTCCAACGCCTGGCCCGCGACGGCGCGACCGAGGAGGACGCCGCGCCGATGCAATGGATCGCGATGCGCGGCCCCGCCCCCGCCTCGCTGACCGGCACCGAGACGCGGCTGATGCTGCGCGACCTGAACTTCGACCCCGATGCCCCGGCCGATGGCGTGCTCACGATCAACGCCACCTGCTGCAACCGCGACCTGCCCGAGCTGCTGCCCTTCGGCGGCGGCCAGCCGCGCCTGCGCATCGCCGAGCCCACCTGCCCCGCGGCCGGGGCGGAATGCCTCTCCGCGCCGACCTCGACGCTGCGTCCGCCCTTGGGCGAGCGCGGCGCCTGGCGGCTGGTCTCGCATCTGGCGCTGAACCACCTCGGCGTGATGGGCGGCGAGAGCGCCGCCGTGGCGCTGCGCGAGATGCTGCGCCTCCACGACCTGCGCGACACGCCCGAGAGCCGGACGGCCATCGCCGCTTTGGTCTCGGTGTCGTCCGGCCCGGGCGTGGCACGCATCCCCGGCCAGCGGCCCGGCGTCTTCGTGCGGGGGCTGGAGGTCTCGCTGACCTTCGACCCCCAGGCCTGGAGCTCGGGCGGGCTCTATCTGCTCGGCGCGGTGCTGGAGCGCTTCCTGGCGCTGCAGGTCTCGGTCAACGGCTTCGTCCGCACCCGGGCCTATCTGCGCGGCCGCGCCACGCCGGTCGCGAGCTGGACGCCGCGCAGCGGGACGCGCGTGCTGCTGTGAGCGCCGAGGAGGAAGATCCCGACGCGACGATGATCGTGCGGCGGGTCGCCCCGGTCGTGGCGCCGCCGGTCACGCCGCCGCCGGTCGAGGTTGCGCCGGAAGAGGCAACGCCTGAGGACGAGCATCCGGTCGCGATCGCCGCCCCGGATACGGATGTGCTGGAGCAACCGGCCCAGGCGCTGCCCGTCCCGCCCGGCCCGCGCGCCCCGAGCCCGATGGCCACGCTGGAGGCCCATCCCGAGCGCTTCGACTTCGACCAGGCCGCCTTCGTCATCGCCCGCGAGCGCGATGCGGTGGACCTGCCCTATGCGAGCGTCGCGCGCCTCGCCTTGCCGCTCGCCGAGGTGACGGCGGCCGATCCCAAGACGGGTCGGCTCACCTCGCCGCTCTTCGGGCTGATCGGTCCGGGCGGCACGCTGCCGCGGCATTACACCGCAACGGCCGGCGCGGAGCTGCGCAACCGCAACCGCGCCTTGCAGGCCTTCCTGGACATGCTGGCCCGCCGCTTCACCGGCATGTGGGTTCGCGCCGGCGCAAAGTACCGCCCCGCGCGCGATTCCGCCCCCGCCCGGCGCGCCCTGGACGCGGCGATCGGCATGGGGACGCCCGGCCTCACCGGCCGCCTGGCCGTGCCGGCGGAGAGCCTGCGCTACCATGCCGGCCACCTTTCCGCCCGCACCCGCAGCGCCGAGCGCCTGCGCGCCATGCTCGCGGAAGAGGCCGGCGCCGAGGTCGAGATCGAGGAGTTCGCCGGCGGCTGGCTGCGCCTGCCGGTCAGCGAGCAGTCGCGCGTGGGCGTGGTGCATGGGCGCCTGGGCGTGGATGCGGCGGTCGGCGCCCAGGTCTGGGATCCGCAGGCGCGCTTCATCATCCGGCTCGGCCCGCTCGACGCCGAATCCTTCGCGCGGCTGCTGCCCGGCGAGCCGCTCTTCGAGCAGATCTGTGGGCTGACGCGGCTCTTCGTGGGGCCCGAGCAGGATTTCGTGCTGAATCCCATCCTGGCCGCCAGCGCGGTGCCCGCCACCACCACCGGGCTGGGTGGCGGACGCCTGGGCCTCACCTCCTGGATGGGCGCCTCCAGGCCCCGCCGGGCGCCGGCCCACGACGCCTATCTCCGCCCACCCCCGATCTAGCAAACGTCCCCGAGCAAGGAACGCCGAATGACCTCCTGGGCCCATGGCTATGTCGCGGACAGCCCCTACACCTTCGCCTATCAGGCGGCGCAGGCGCCGGGGAATCTCGCGATGATCTGCGCCATGATGGGCGTGGACTGGCAGCCCACCGGGCGCATGACCATCGCCGATATCGGCTGCGGGCGCGGCTATACCGTCAATGCGCTGGCGGCCGCCAATCCCGGCTGGTCGGTCATCGGCCTCGACTACAACCCCGCCCATATCGCGGAGGCGGCCTCGCTGGCCGAGCGCGCGCAGGTCGGCAACGCCACCTTCGTCGAGGCCGACCTCGCGGAGATGACGGACGCCGAGATCGACCAGCTCCCCGAACTCGACATGGTGACGCTGCACGGCGTCTGGACCTGGGTGGCCGATCCGGTGCGGGCCGGCATCGTGCGGCTGCTGTCGCGCCGGCTGAAGCCGGGCGGTCTCTGCTACATCGGCTACAACGCGCTGCCCGGCTTCGGCGCGGATATGGCGCTGCAGCGGCTGTTCCGGCACCTGGCCGCGCTCCAGCCGCTCGGCACCTCGCCGGAGAAGGCGCATGCCGCCATCCCGACGATCCGCGCGCTCTATGAGAGCAAGCCCGCCAACCTGCCGCCGACCGGCATGCTGAACCGGATCTGCTCGGACGAGCTCAAGCTCGACGCGGCCTATCTGTCGCATGAATTCCTGACCGCGCATTGGCGCCCCGTCTTCTTCGAGGACCTCTGCGCCGACCTCGCTCCCGCCAAGCTCGACTTCGTGGGCAGCGCCGGCTTCCACGAGAACGTGCCCGACGTGATCTTCTCGCCCGAGCAGCGCGCGATCTACGACACCCTGCCCATGGGCCCGGCGCGCGAGTTCCTGGCCGATCTCGTGCTGCAGCGCCCCTTCCGCCGCGACGTCTTCGTGCGCGGCCTGCGCCGCACGGACCCGGTCGCGGCCCTCGATCGTATCATGCTGGCCGCCTGCCGGACCCTGCCCGAGGCGAGCCCGAAGGTCGCCGTGCCGGTCGGCACCGCCGAGCTGGATGCGGAGCTTTGGGAGCCCATCGCCGCCGCGCTGAAGGAGGGGCCGCAGAGCCTCGGCCGCCTGCGCAGCCTGCCCAAGGGCCGCAATCCCAATGCCGCCGAGTTGCTCACCCTGCTGGGCGGGGCCGGCTACGTCCTGCCCTTCCTGCGCGATGTCGGCCCCAGCGAGGTGACGCAGCGCTTCAACCGCATCGTCGCCGAGACCTATGCCGTGGAGGGGCGCCGAGGAGGGCAATTCGCCATGGCCTCCCCGGTCGCGGCCGGCGGCATCGCCTGCACCTGGATCGAGCTCGCCGTCGCGGTTCAGCCCGAGATGGCGGGGCCCGAGCTGCCGGACCCGGCCGTGATCGCCGCCCGCATCCTGCCCGGCTTCGAGGGCGAGGGCCTGCAGACCGGCACAGAGCTGGTCGAGGAGCTCCTGCGCGAGCGCCCGGCCTTCTGGCGCCAGTTCGGGATCATCTGACCATGGCAGACTGGTCCCACGGCTACGTTGCCGGCAGCACCTACGACATCGCCTGGCAGGCGGCGCAGACCCCCGCGCACATGGCCATGGTCTGCGCGGCCGCCGGCGTCGACTGGCAGCCCCGCAGCCACATGACCATCGCCGATATCGGCTGCGGGCGCGGCTATGCGGCCAATACCATGGCCGCCGCCAATCCCGACTGGACGGTGATCGGCATCGACCACAACCCCGCGCATGTCGCCGAGGCGATGCAGACGGCCGCCCGCGCGGGGCTCGGCAACACGCTCTTCCTGGAGGCCGATCTGGCCGCCCTGGACGAGGCCGGGCTGGAGCGCATCCCCCCGCTGGACGTGGTGATGATCCATGGCGTCTGGTCCTGGGTGTCGGACGAGGTGCGGGCGGGCATCGTGCGGCTGCTGGCGCGCCGGCTGAAGCCGGGGGGCCTGGCCTATCTCGGCTACAACGCCCTACCGGCCGCGGGCGTGGACCTCGCGCTGCAGCGGCTGCTGCGCCACCTCGCCGGGCCGGTCGGCACGCTGCCGGGCCAGGCCGAGGCCGCCGCAGCCCTGGCCGTCGAGCGGCTGCGCGGCATGGCCGAGCATCTGCCGCTGCGCGACAGCCCCATGCGCCGCCGCCTGCTGGCCGACCCGCCGGTACTGGCGCCGGGCTTCGTCGCGCATGAATTCCTGACCTCGCACTGGCGGCCGGTCTTCTTCGAGGACCTTTGCGCGGCGCTGGGTCCGGCCAAGCTGGACTTCGTGGGCAGCTCCAACCTCTTCGAGGCGGTGCCCGAGCTGGTCTGCGATGCCGCCCAGCTCGAGGTCATGCGCAAGCTGCCGCCGGGCCCGCCGCGCGAATTCCTCAAGGACGTCTGCCTGCCGCGCGCCTTCCGGGCGGATGTCTTCATCCGCGGCGGGCGTCACGTCGATCCGGTGCAGGCGCTGGATGCGATCCTGCTCGGCGCCCAGGCGCCCATCCCCGAGGAAAGCCCCGTCCTGGCCACCGGTTCGGGCCGCGCCGCCGTGCCGCAACCGGCCTGGGAGGCGATCGCCACGGCCCTCGCGGAGGGCCCACAGCCGCTCGGCGCGCTGCGCCGGCGGGCGGACCAGACGATGCATCCGGCCGAGATCCTGGCCTTGCTGGTCGGCACGGACCTCGTGCTGCCGATGTTCCGACCGCCGATCACCGGCCAGGCCGCGACGCGCTTCAACATCGCCGCCGCCGCCATCCACGCCCCCCAGGGCGAGGGCTCGGGCCACTTCGCTTTGGCCTCGCCGGTCGCGGCGGGCGGCGTGCCCGCCACGGCGCTGGATCTCGCCTTGGTCGCCGCCCTGCTGCAAGGGGCCGATCCGGAGGATCCCGCGAGCCTCGCGCGCCAGCTCCAGCCCGGGCTGAGCCCGGAGAGCCAGGAACGTGCGGCCGAGATCATCGAGGAGCGCTGGTCGGAGCGCATCCCGGTGTGGAGGCGCTTCGGCATCCTCTGACGCCTTTGCACCTGCCGTAGGCCCTGCGCGGCGCATGCGACAAATCTGTGCATGACTTCGCCGCGATCTGCTGGTTCTTTAGGCTAAATCCCCATTCCGGGCCGTCCGCCGCACGGCGACCCATCCAGGAGAAGCCCATCATGTCGAGAGTGATCCTTTACGCCACCGCCGCCCTCATCGGCGCGACAGCCCTGCCCTTCGCCGCCCCCGCGCAAGCCCAGGACGACCCCGCCGCGCGCCGGCTCATCGAGCGCCTGCGCCCCACGGAAAACCAGACGCGCGGAATCCGCATGCCGGGCAGCGACACGGGCACCGTCACCGCCCCGCCGCCCTCGCTGACGCCCGCGGCACCGCAATCCCCGCCGAGCCGCGCCGCCCAGGACGGCAAGCCGCCCAGCGTCGCCGTGAACCGCCCGCCGCCGCAGCCCACCACCACCGCCCCGGCCGGCGTCGCGGCCGTCTCCATCACGGTGAACTTCGCCTCGGGCTCGGCCACGCTGTCCCCCGCCGCCAAGGCCTCGCTCGCCTCGCTGGGCCGCGCGCTGAGCTCGCCGGAACTCGCGCCCTTCCGCTTCCGCATCGAGGGCCATACGGACACGGTGGGCGATGCCGGCATGAACATGTCGCTCTCCCAGCATCGCGCCGAGGCCGTCGCCGAATTCCTGCGCAGCCAGTTCCGCGTGACGCCCGATCGCCTCGTGCCCGTCGGCATGGGCGAGAGCCAGCTACTCGTGCCGACGCCGGACCAGTCCCCCGAATCCCGGAACCGGCGCGTCCAGGTCGTGAACATGGGCGGCTGAACCGCGCCGGCGGCGCCGCGCAATGGCGCCGCCCATCGACCGGCCTCACCGACCGGGGCGTGAGGATCAAAGAGCATGCACGACGATGACGACACCATACGCCTGCCGCGGGCGGCCGCGCCGGGCGGTGCGTCACCGTCGCCGCCTCCCCTCCCGGTTTCGCGACGCCGCCTGACCGGCCTTTGGATCGGCCTGGGCGCGGCGGGAATCGCGGGTGCCGGCGGCGGATGGTGGTGGCTGCGCCGCGAGGGCGCGACGCCGCCCGTGGCCGAGCTGCCGCCGGCCCGCCCGCCGTCCGAGCCGCCGGCTCCGGCGGAGGGTCCGGCAGAGTTCTCCACCGCCGAGATTCTGGCCAACCGCACGGCCGAGCCGATGGCCCTGCGCTGGGCGTCCAATCCGCTGGTCTGGGTGCTCGATTTCCCCAGTTTGGAGCTGCAGGGCCGCGCCATGAACCGCATGGCCGCGCTGCTGGAAAAGGCGCGCGCCCCGCGCGACCGCGTGCTGGGCGACGAGGCCCTGGCCGGCGCGATCACCGCCGATGGCCGCACGGCCGCGACCTGGTATTCCGGCCACAACTACCGCGCCTCGGATCTCGCGCGCTTCTTCGAGCAGGCCGAGCGCGACCACGTGACGCTCAATCCGCTGGAGCGCTGGGTTCAGGAGCAGGTGGAACTGGCGCGGCGGGTGGACCGCTCGCGCGATGCGGCGATCCTCACCATCCCGGCTGTCGGCGCGCATGTCGATGCGGGCATGCGTTTCGCGATCCTGCGCCACGAGCTGGGGCACGGGCAGTTCTTCACTCTGCCCTTCTTCGCGGCCCATGTGATGCGGATCTGGGAGCGCGGATTCAGCGAGACGGAGCGTGCCGACATGCGCCGCTACCTCGGTGGCGAGGGCTATGACGAGAAGCAGGGGGAGCTGATGGCCAATGAGGCCATGGCCTATCTCCTCTACACGCCCGACCTGCGCTTCTTCGATCCGGCGCGGGACCTCGGCTGGTCGAACGAGCAGGCGAACCGGCTCCGCGCGATGCTGCGCTCAGGCGCGCCCGAGGAGCCCTGAGCGGGGAAAGGGCCTACCGGGCATGCCAGCCCGCCGCCCAGCGTCGTCATCCCGGTGATCTCGGCCATCCCAGCCGTGGTTCACGCCTGGTCAAAATCCCAGGCGTGAATCACGACAGGAGAGCCAGGGAAGGCTCCGGGATTTCTCACTCCGCCGCGGTGACGGCCGGCGGCTCGGTCCGCTCGCGCTTCACGAGCAGCTTGTTCAACGCATGCACATAGGCCCGCGCGGAAGCGACGATCGTGTCGGTGTCCGCCCCCTGCCCGTCCACGAGCTTGCCGTCCTCCTCGATGCGCACGGTCACGCGCGCCTGGGCATCGGTGCCGCCGGTCACGCTCTGCACGGCATAGAGCTTGAGATTGCTCTCATGGGGGAAGGCCGCGCGCAGGGCGTTGAAGGTCGCATCCACCGCGCCGTCGCCGCCCGACATGCCCTCGACCGCCTTGCCATCCACATCCAGGATCACAGTGGCCATCGGGCGGGTGCCCATGCCGGTCGCGACCGTCATGCCCGTCAGCTTGATGCGCTCATGCGCACGGCCGACCTCGTCATCGACCAGGGCGGCGATGTCCTCGTCGTAGACGACCTTCTTGCGGTCGGCCAAATCCTTGAAGCGCTTGAAGGCGTCGTTCAGCTGATTGTCGCCGACCTCGTAGCCCAGGGTCTTCAACCGGTCGCGGAAGGCCGCGCGGCCGGAATGCTTGCCCAGGATGATGGAGTTCGTGGTCCAGCCCACGCTCTCCGGCGTCATGATCTCGTAGGTGGAGGCGTCCTTCAGCACGCCGTCCTGATGGATGCCGCTCTCATGCGCGAAGGCGTTGCGGCCCACGATCGCCTTGTTGGGCTGCACGTCGAAGCCGGTGATGGTGGCCAGCAGCTTTGAGGTGCGCAGGATCCGCTTGTTCTGGATGCCGGTGTGCATCTTCAGCGCGTCCTGGCGGGTGCGCAGCGCCATCGCGATTTCCTCGAGCGCGGCATTGCCCGCGCGCTCGCCGATGCCGTTGATGGTGCACTCGATCTGCCGCGCGCCGGCCTGGATGGCGGCGATGGTGTTGGCGACGGCCAGGCCCAGGTCGTTGTGATTGTGCGCGGAGAAGATGACCTTGTCGGCGTCCGGCACCTTGTTCATCAGCGTCGAGAAGATCAGCCCCATATCGGCCGGCAGCGAATAGCCGACGGTGTCGGGGATGTTGATCGTGGTGGCGCCCGCCTTGATGGCCGTGTCCACGCAGCGGCACAGGAAATCGAGATCCGAGCGCGAGCCGTCCTCGGCCGACCATTCCACGTCGGCGGCATGGTCGCGGGCGAGCTTCACGCTCTCGGTGATGCGCTCCAGCACGTCCTCGCGCGTCATGCGCAGCTTCACGCGCATGTGCAGGTCCGAGGTGGCCAGCACGATGTGAATGCGCGGGCGGGCGGCGTGCTTGGTGGCCTCGGCCGAGGCCAGGATGTCCGCCTTGTTGGCGCGCGACAGGCTCGCGATGACCGGGCCGTCCTTGGCGAAGCGCTTGGCGATCGATTCCACGCTGGCGAAGTCGCCGGGGCTGGCGATGGCGAAGCCGGCTTCCAGCACATCCGCGCCGAGGTCGTGCAGGGCCTCGGCCATGCGCAGCTTCTCATCGAGATTCATGGAGAAGCCGGGCGACTGCTCGCCGTCGCGCAGGGTCGTGTCGAAGATGATGATGCGGCCGCTGTCCAGCTTGCCGAAGGAGGGATGGTCGATGCTCATGGTGGTCCCTTTGGGCGCGTTCGCGTTTGTTCGGTGTTTTCCCGGTGCAAATCCCCGCAAGCGGGGTCCCCTGAGCGGTGCAGGCCTCAGACGGCCGGCGTCACACCCAGGGGCGGGAAAGTCGAAGCGAAAGGAGGGCGAGCGACAGCATCCGGGTTCCGCAGAGCCCGGCGGACATCGCAGAAATTGCGGTGTGCTTCGCCATGGCGAAAGCTTTAGCCGCTGGATTGGTCCGGATCAAGTGCATCGCAAAGATGGACGGGCCGTGAGATTTGCGGCCAAGCTGCCGCAAAACCTGGAGGAAACCATGCTTCGACTTGCTCTCGCGCTCTGCGCGCTGCTGCCTTGCATCCCGGCTTTCGCGCAGGAATGGCAGCCCGACCGGCCGGTCCGCATCATCCTCCCCTTCCCGCCCGGGGGCGCCACCGACCTCATCGCCCGCGTCCTGGCCGAGCGCGCCAGCCGCGACCTGCCCCACCGCTGGGTCATCGAGAACCGCTCCGGCGCCAACGGCAATATCGGCATGGCCGCCGCCGCGCAGTCCGCGCCCGACGGCTACACGCTCGGCGCCTGCACCATCGGCAATTGCGCGATCAACGCGGCGATCTATGCGCGCATGCCCTTCGACATCGAGCGCGACCTCGTGCCCGTCTTCTGGAGCGGCAGCGTGATGAACGCGCTGGTCGTGCGGCCCGACCATCCGGCGCGGACCTTCCAGGAGTTCGTCGCCTGGGCCAAGCAGCCCGGCCGCCAGGTGAGCTATTCCTCCTCGGGCTTCGGCAGCTCCAACCACCTGCTGCCGGAATTCATCAACGGGCGGCTGGGCCTGCACATGGTCCACGTGCCCTTCCGCGGCGGCGCGCCGGGCATGCAGGCGGTGATGGCCGGCGACACGCAGATGATGTTCGAGAACACGCCCACGCTGATCGGCGGCATCCGCGGCGGGCAGTTGCGCGCGCTCGCGGTCAGCGGCTCGACGCGCGATCCGGCCTTGCCCGATGTCCCGACGCTGGAGGAATCCGGCATGCCGAACGCCGTCATCGAGCCCTGGTTCGGCTATATGGCGCCGCGCGGCACGCCGCCGAATGTGGTGGCCCGGCTGAACACGCTCCTCAACATGGCCCTGGCCGACGAGGTGGTGCAGGCGCGGCTGCGCGACCTCGGCACCAGGCCCGAGGGCGGCCCGCCGGAGCGCTTCGTCGCCCATGTCCGCAGCGAGATCGCGCGCTGGCGCGAGGTGGTGGAGGCGAACCGCATCGAGCGAATCGCGGAATAGAAGCCGGCCGGCTATTCCCCGCAGGCCTCCTCGGTCACGCGCTGGCGCGTCGCGCCGGCCTCGTCCTCCTCGGTCACCGTCTCGCGGCAGCGGAAGCGGCGATAGACCCGGCCGTCATACCGCCAGGTCGTGAGGGTATGGGCCGCGCCGGTGCGGGATTCGATCAGCACGTCGCGCGCCCGTGTCCCCACGGCGCGGTCCAGCCGGAAGCCGTAGCCCGCATCCTCCAGGACGAGGCGGTAGCCGCGCCCGTCGCGGACCGCGACGGCCTGGCCGCAATTGCCCTCCGTGCAGGCGCCGTGAACGAGCCAAGCGCCAAGCCCGGGCGCGAGGCTCATCAGCTCTGGCGTGGGCGGCACGCGGTCGGGCTCCTTTTCCCAGGGCAGGACCGGCCGCTCCGTCCGCGCCAAAGCGGCGAGGCGGCGGTGGCGCCAGAAGGCGAGGCGTGCCGGCTCCAGCGTCGCCCGCGCGGCGCCATGATCGGCGAGCACGTCCACGATGTCGGGCCGGTCGAGCCCGGCGGCGATGGCGATGGGCGCGTCGCCCACCACCGGCGCATCGGCCGGGCCATCGGCCAGGACCAGGCCCAGCGTGTCGATGTCGCCCTCGCGCGCCGCCTCGATCCCGCCGAGGCAGGCCATGAAGCGCACCAGCAGCTCCGGACCGCCGGGGCCGGTCGCCTCCAGCAGTGCCTGGAGCGGGCGCGGATCGGCGGCGCAGGCCAGGCTTCCCGCCAGTTCCGCGAGCCCGACGGGGCGCAATCCGGCCGCGAGCAGCAGGCGGAAGGTCTGGCGCTCGCCGAGCTCGAGAACGCGCGTCCAGAGCCGGTCGCCCGTGGCTTCGGCCAGGGCCTCGTCGAAGGCCCGCGCCGGGCAGCGGAGGAGCAGCGCCCGGGTGGTGCCGCGCAGCGCCTCCATCCAGGCCGCCTCGGGGCGTTCCGGCGAGACCCAGCCGCGAACCGCCTGGCCCGGCAGGACGGCGCAGACAAGGGCGTCGGGCGCGGCCTCGACCAGCGCGCTCCAGCGTCCGAGCAGGGGCTCCGCGCGGGCGGCGCGCCCGGCCAGCACGTCCTCGCCGAGCTGCGCCAGCACCGGCAGGCGGAGCCGCGCGCCGTCGCGGGATTCACTGGCCATCGCGCCGAGGTCGAGCGCGGCGAGGCGGCGGAAGGCGCCCTCGCCGTCCTCACCGGGCGGAAGCTGGCGGATGAGAGCCGCCAGCGCGTCGGGATAGGGGCGCATGCCGGCGGCCAGCATGGCCTCGATCAGCTCGGGCGGCGGGCGGCGGGCGGGGTTGGCCAGCAAGGTGAAGGGCAGCGCGCAGGCGGGCGTGGCCACGAGCTCCGGCGGGATCAGGGGCAGCATTTCGGTCGCGGCCGCGAAATTCCCCCCTTCGCGGTCGAAGATGAGCTGGCCCAGCAGGGCGCAGCGGCGCTCGGGCAGGGTCAGCCCGACGAGGCGCAGGAACAGCACGCGCTCGTCGGGCAAGGCGGCGAGGCGCGTGGCGAGCGAGCCGGCGCTGTTGCCCATCGGTCCCGCGATCGGC
Source organism: Roseococcus sp. (assembly GCF_965227005.1). Taxonomy (NCBI): domain Bacteria; kingdom Pseudomonadati; phylum Pseudomonadota; class Alphaproteobacteria; order Acetobacterales; family Roseomonadaceae; genus Roseococcus; species Roseococcus sp. Next base: position 18,151 of record NZ_CBDDFJ010000006.1, on the reverse strand, counting down.
GCATCCGGCCGGAAGCCCGCCGCCGCCGCGGCCTCGGCGAAGGCGTGGACGGTGGCGCGGGTGGGCGCGTCCGGCGTGGCGGAGAGGGCATCGACCAGCGCGAAGGCGGGCGGGCGCCGGGCCGGACGGTCCGGCCGCGCGCCGGCGGCGAAGGCGGCCGTCACCGCCGCGGGGTCCCGCGCGGCGATGGCGCCCAGCAGGGCCTCGCCGGGATCCTGGGCCCTGGACGGGACGGCCAGAAGGAGGGCGCAGGCCGCCCAGATCCAGCGGCCGGATTTCCCATTCCAAATCATGTGTATTTCTTCGTACCCCGGCCCGATCGACGCCGTGACATATACCTTGCCGCGCGGCACAACGACGGTAATTCAACGACTCCCAGGAGACGCGCATGACCGCTTCAATGACCCGCCTCGCACTCGGCGCGGCCCTCCTTGCCATGGCGGCCTGCGCCGAAGTGCCGGCCCCGGCGCCCGTCGTCGTCGCGCCGCCGGCGCCGGTCGCGGCCGCCCCGGCGCCGGAATCCCTCTCGGTCGAGGGCAACCGCGCCCTGCCGATCTTCTTCACCCCCTGGTCCGCCGCGCTGGACGAGTCCGCCGAGGCCGCGCTGCGCGACGCCGCGAAGCTCGCCAAGGAGCATCCGCGCGTCCGCATCCTGGTGGTCGGCTATGCCGATCCGCGCGGCACGCGCGAGGCGAACGTGGCCCTCTCGCGCCTGCGGGCGCGGCTCGTGGCCGATTTCCTGATCGAGAACCAGGTCGCGCGCAGCCGCATCCGCATTCTCTATCGCGGCCCCGTGATGGGCGCGAACGGCATCGAGAGCCGCCGCGTCATGGTCGAAGTCGACCGCGGCCAGCGCTGAAGATTGGCAGGCGGCCGTCCTTCGGGACGGCCGCCTGCGAATTCTCCAAGACAATGTAACCTTGCCTCCGCTGGCGTGTTGGGGTTTTGCAACAAAGCCTTCCCCAAAGGACAACGCCATGATGCTCAAGCCCCTGCTCGGCGCTTTCTCGGCCGTCGCGCTTCTCGCCGCCTGTGCCAGCGAGCCGCCTCCGCCGCCCCGCCCCGCGACGGTCGCCGCCCCTGTCATCCCCGCGCCCGCCGCACCGACCGGCGATGGCCGTGTCGCCGCCGTCCGCTTTGATGCCGCCTCCAGCGTGCTGACGCCGATGGCCCGCGCCGAGCTCGGCCCCGTGCTCGACCGGCTGATGGCCAATCCGGGCACGCCCGTGCGCATCACCAGCTATTCCAGCCGCGAGGACATGCCGATGGCGCGCGAGCGGACCCAGACCATCCGCATGGCGCTGACCGAGCGCGGCGTGAGCCGTGGCCGCATCCGCGTGATGAACGCCCGCCTGATGCCCAATGCCGACCCGGACGTGGTGCAGGTCCAGGTGCAGGGTTCGGCGATGCCGGCGCGCAGCCCGCGCGCCTGATCCTTCCACGGATCGCACTTCCACAGGCCGTCGGGGCAACCCGGCGGCCTTCTTCGTTTCAGGGCCTCGGCAATTGCCCGTGCGTAAGCGACTGGATGAAGGCGAGTTTCGCCTCGACCGGCTTGGAGATCACGAAGGGATAGAGGTCGGGGATGCCCATGCTGCGGTTGAGGCTGTTCACCGCCACCGTCAGCGGCACCCAGGCATCCATCACCGCGCCGATATCCGTGCTGCGATAGGGGTCGAAATCCACCTCGGTCGAGAGGCCGCCGGTCTGGTCGGCGCGGGGCGCGATCTCGAGGCCGAGCGAACGCGCCATCTCCAGCGTGTCGACGATGTGCAGGTAATGCGCCCAGCTCTCGGCGAAATCCTCCCAGGGATGGGCCGTCGCGTAGGTGGTGACGAAGCTTTCCTGCCAGTCGGCGGGCGGGCCCTCGTTGTAGTGGCGCTGCAGGGCCTCGCCATAGTCAAGGCTGTCATCGCCGAAGATGGCGCGGCATTCCTCCAGCCGGCCGCCGTCGCGCACCAGGCGGTCCCAGAAGTAATGGCCCGATTCATGACGGAAATGGCCGAGCAGCGTGCGATAGGGCTCGCCCATCGCGCTGCGGCGCTTCACGCGCTCGGCGTCGTCGGCCTCGATGAGGGCCAGGGTGATCAGCCCGTTGTCATGGCCGGTCATCACCTGCTGGCCGACCTCGGGCGCGTCGGCCAGGAAGTCGAAGGCGAGGCCCGCGACCGGGTCGTCGCCGCGATTGGCCAGCGGCAGGCCGAGCCGGATGAAGCTGTAAAAGCTGCGCCGCTTGGCCACTTCGATCTTCTGCCACCGCCCCTTGTTCAGCGGGCCGGAGATGTCGGGGATGGTGCGGTTGTGCCGGCAGGCGAGGCAGTAGCGCTCCTCGGCGCCGGCCGGGACGAGCCAGTTGCAGGCATCGAGCCCCACATTGTCGCAGAAGCGGTAGTTCCGGCTGGGCTCGGCCTTGGCGATGTATTCGCCCTGCTGGTCCGTGAGGTCGAGCGCGGAGAGCGCATTGGCTTCCGGCAGATAGCCCAGAACGCCGCCGCATTGGACGCAGGCGGTGTTCTCGAAGTGCAGCACCTGGCCGCAATCCTGGCATTTGAAGAGCCGCATTATCTGGATTCCCGACCCGGCGGGGGTTCCGGGATTCCGGCTCAATGCGGCAGACGCCGCGGGGTTTCATCAACCCCGCGGCGGTAGCGTCGGAAGCTTAGTTCTTGGCCTTGTCGACCAGGGCGCCCTTGGTGATCCAGGGCATCATGCCGCGGAGCTTCGCGCCCACTTCCTCGATCGGGTGCTCGGCCAGGCGGCGGCGGGTGGCCTTGAAGGACGCCTGGTTCACCTTGTTCTCGAGCATCCAGTCGCGGGCGAACTTGCCGGACTGAATGTCGTTCAGGACGCGCTTCATCTCGGCCTTGGTCTCCGAGGTAATGATGCGCGGGCCCGTCACGTACTCGCCGTACTCGGCCGTGTTGGAGATCGAGTAGTTCATATTGGCGATACCGCCCTCATAGATGAGGTCGACGATCAGCTTCACTTCGTGCAGGCACTCGAAATAGGCCATCTCGGGGGCATAGCCCGCCTCGACCAGCGTCTCGAAGCCAGCCTTGATCAGCTCGACCAGGCCGCCGCAGAGAACCGCCTGCTCGCCGAAGAGATCGGTCTCGCACTCTTCCTTGAAGGTCGTCTCGATGACGCCCGAGCGCCCGCCGCCAATGGCCGAGGCGTAGGAGAGCGCGATCTCGAGCGCATTGCCCGAGGGGTTCTGGTGAACGGCCACGAGGCAGGGCACGCCGCCGCCCTTCTGGTATTCGCCGCGCACCGTGTGGCCGGGGCCCTTCGGCGCGATCATGAACACGTCGATGTCCGAGCGCGGGTCGAGCAGGTTGAAGTGGACGTTCAGGCCGTGCGCGAAGGCCAGCGCGGCGCCGGGCTTCATGTTGGCGTCCAGCGACTCGCGGTACAGGTCGCCCTGGCCTTCGTCGGGGGTCAGCACCATGACGAGGTCGGCCCACTTGGCCGCCTCGGCGGGCGAGAGGACCTTGAAGCCGGCGGCCTCGGCCTTCTTCGCCGAAGGGCCGGGGCGCAGGCCGATGACGACATCGTTCACGCCGCTGTCGCGCATGTTCATGGCATGGGCATGGCCCTGGCTGCCGAAGCCGATCACGGCGACCTTCTTCGCCTTGATCAGGTTCACATCGGCATCACGATCGTAATAGACGCGCATCGCTTTGGCGCTCCTCTTGGCTGTCAGTCGAAAAGGGTTGGGGTAGGTTCAGGCCGCCATATGCGAGGTGCCGCGCGCAATGGCGACAGCCCCGGTACGGCAGATTTCGGAAAGGCCCAAGGGGCGCATCAGCGCACAGAAGGCATCGATCTTCTCGGCATTGCCCGTCATCTCGAAGACGAAGCTCTGCGTCGTCGCATCCACGACGCGCGCGCGGAAGGCATCGGCCAGCCGCAGCGCCTCGACGCGATGGTCGCCCGTGCCGATCACCTTGATCAGCGCGAGCTCGCGCACGAGGTGCGGACCGGCCATCGAGAGATCGGCCACGCGATGCACGGGCACAAGGCGGTCGAGCTGCGCCTTGATCTGCTCGATCACCATTTCCGTGCCCGTGGTGACGACGGTGATGCGCGAGAGGCGCTTGTCCTCGTCCACCGCCGCGACGGTCAGGGATTCGATGTTGTAGCCGCGGCCCGAGAAGAGCCCCACCACGCGGGCCAGGATGCCGGCCTCGTTTTCCACCAGCACGGCGATGGTCGCCGTGCGCGTCATGTTGTCCGACATCGGCTTATACCAGGACCTTACCTTCGTCGGTGACGGACCTGGCGTTCTGCTCCTGGCCCGGCCCCATGATCATCTCGTTATGCGCGGCGCCCGAGGGGATCATCGGGAAGCAGTTCTCGTCCTTGGCCACGGCGATGTCGGCGATGACCGGGCCGGGATGGGCCAGCATCTCGCGGATCACGTCGTCCAGCTGATCGGCGCTCGTCGCGCGCAGGCCGCGGGCGTGGAAGGCATCGGCCAGCTTCACGAAATCGGGCAGCGCCTCGGAATAGCTCTCCGAGTAGCGGCTGCCGTGCAGCAGCTCCTGCCACTGGCGCACCATGCCCATGTACTCGTTGTTCAGGATGAACACCTTCACCGGCAGGCGGTACTGCGCGAGCGTGCCCATCTCCTGGATGTTCATCAGGATCGAGGCCTCGCCGGCGATGTCGATGCACAGCGCGTCGGGATGGGCGATCTGCACGCCCATCGCCGCCGGCAGGCCATAGCCCATGGTGCCGAGCCCGCCCGAGGTCATCCAGCGGTTCGGCTTGTCGAAGCCGAAATACTGGGCGGCCCACATCTGGTGCTGGCCGACCTCGGTGGAGATGAAGGTCTCGCGGCCCGTGGCCTTCGTCATCTCGAAGAGGCGCTTCACCGCGTGCTGCGGCTTGATGATCGAGCCCTGCTGGACATAGGCGAGGCACTTCTTCGCCCGCCACTCGTCGATGCTCTTCCACCAGTCGAGCTGCGCGGCCTTGTCGACCGGGGTCGGGTCCTGCTTCCAGCACTCGATCAGCGCGGCGAGCACCTGGCCCGCATCGCCCACGATCGGCACGTCCACCTGGACGTTCTTGTTGATCGAGGAGGGGTCGATGTCGGCGTGGATCTTCTTGGAATTCGGGCTGAAGGCGTCCAGGCGGCCGGTGATGCGGTCATCGAAGCGCGCGCCGATGTTCAGCATCACGTCGCAGCCGTGCATCGCGAGGTTGGCCTCGTAGGTGCCGTGCATGCCCAGCATGCCCAGGAACTGCGGGTCGCTCGCCGGGAAGGAGCCGAGGCCCATCAGCGTGTTGGTGCAGGGGAAACCCGTGAGGTGCACGAACTCCGCCAGCAGGCGCGAGGCCTCGGGGCCCGCATTGATCACGCCGCCGCCCGCATAGACCACCGGCCGGGCGCTGCGCTTCAGCAGGCGCACGGCCTCCTGGATGCGCGCGGGGTCGGGCGTCATCACGGGGCGGTAGCTGCGGTGCTCGACCGTCGGCGCGCCCACATAGGGGGCGGGCAGGATGAGGATGTCCTTGGGAAGGTCGATCACCACCGGGCCGGGACGGCCGCTGCGCGCGACATAGAACGCCTCGTGCACGACCTTGGCGAGGTCCTCGCTGCGCTTCACCAGATAGTTGTGCTTGGTGGCGGGGCGCGTGATGCCGGTGGTGTCGGCTTCCTGGAAGGCGTCGTTGCCGATGAGATGCGTGGGCACCTGGCCGGTCAGGCAGACGAGCGGAATGCTGTCCATCAGCGCGTCCACCAGGCCGGTCACGGCATTGGTGGCGCCGGGGCCGGAGGTGACGAGCACGCAGCCCACCTTGCCGGTGGAGCGGGCATAGCCCTCGGCCGCATGCACGGCGGCCTGTTCGTGGCGCACGAGGATGTGGCGGATGGCGTTCTGCTGGAAGAGCGCGTCGTAGATCGGCAGGACGGCGCCGCCGGGATAGCCGAAGATAACCTCGACGCCCTGTTCCTTCAGCGCGCGAAGGAGGACTTCAGCGCCCGGGCGCTGTTCCGTCGTTGCGGTGGAGGACGTGTTGGCGGCGGACATGGCTCGACTGTCTTTCGTGTTGCTGGCGGGGCAGGCTTAGGGCCCGTGTTGCGGCGCGTCAACCGCCTCGTGAAGAAATGCGAAGAGATCGGGGAATTTTCTTTCCGAAAATTTCTCCAGACCCGCATATCGCGCATTGATCCTATGCGTGAGCTGCGGCTCCACCAGGATCTGATGCCGGAACCAGGTGGCCTGGCGCTTGGTATAGGCCACCGTATGGGCGATGGCGCGGCGGCTGGCCTCCGCCTCGTCGAGCTCACCGCGCAGCAGGGCCGCGAGCTCCGGGACGCCATGGGCGCGCATCGCGGGCAGCGTGGGATCGAGGCCCTGCGCCTGCAGCGCGGCCACTTCCTCGAGCGCCCCCTGCCCCATCATGGACGACCAGCGCGCGACGATCGCCTCGCGCAGCGCCTCGCGCGGCGGATCGAGCAGGATCGCGCGGAAGCGATAGGGCGCGGATGGCAGGACGGGCGCCTCGCGATGCCAGGACGCGATGCTGCGGCCCGTGCTGCGCCAGACCTCATAGGCACGGGCGATGCGCTGGCCGTCGGACGGGCGCAGGCCGGAATCCTCGGGGTGCAGCCTGGCGTGCATCTCCTGCGAACCCAGCTCGGCCAGCAGCGCGCGCGCCTCCTCCCGCGCCTCGGGCGTGACCTCGGGCAAGGCGGAAATTCCCTGGGTCAGAGCGCGCAGATACATTCCCGTCCCGCCGCAGAGGATGGGCAGCTTAGTGCGTGCCATCTCGGCCAGCGCCGCCTCGCGCCACCAGGCGACATGCCCCGCCTGCGCCGCCGGCAGCACGCCGTAGAGCGCGTGCGGGGCACGGGCCTCGTCCTCGGGCGAGGGTCGCGCCGTGACGACGCGCAGTTCGCGATAGCATTGCATCGCATCGGCATTGATGACGGTGCCGCCCCAGCGCTCGGCGATCGCCAGAGCGAGGGCCGACTTTCCCGAGGTGGTGGGGCCGGCCACGATCAGGGCTATGGGCTGCGCGGCGGCTTCATGCCCGCGCCGGCGTTCGGTCGATCCGACGCTGCCGGGTTGTGTCATGCCGCGCCCCCCGGCATGGTCCGGCCGCCATGACCCATGTCCTGACTTTCATCGCCGCGCCCGGCGCGATCTCGAACGCGCAGCTCCTGGCCGCGAAGGGCGCCCTCACCGCGCTCGGCGCCGATTGCGACGCGCCGGACTGGCTCGCCGCCCAGGAGGCGGTCGACCTGCCCTTTGCCTCGCTCGCCCCTGAACAGGCCGTTGCCGCTGCGAAATCCGCCCTGGGCCAGGCGCCGATCGACCTCATCGCCCAGCCCGCCGAGGGCCGGAAGAAGAAGCTGCTGCTGGCCGATATGGACAGCACCATCGTCACCAGCGAGACGCTGGACGAGATCGCGGCCTTCGCCGGGCTGAAGGACCAGATCGCGGAGATCACCGCGCGGTCCATGAACGGCGAGCTCGACTTTCGCCAGGCGCTGATCCAGCGCGTCGGCATGCTCAAGGGCCTCGACGCCTCGGCGCTGGACGAGACGTGGAAGACCACGGAGCTGACGGCCGGCGCCACCACCCTCATCGCCACCATGCGCGCGAACGGCGCCCATACCGCCCTCGTCTCGGGCGGCTTCACCTTCTTCACCAGCAAGGTCGCGGAGGTCTGCGGTTTTCATGAGCACCACGCCAATACGCTCCTGCTGGCGGACGGCAAGCTCCTGGGCACCGTCGGTGAGCCGATCCTGGACCGCGACGCCAAGCTCGCGACGCTGAAGCGCCTTGCCGCCCAGCTCGGGCTGAGCCTCGCCGAGACGGCCGCCGTGGGCGATGGCGCGAATGACCTGGCGATGATCCAGGCGGCCGGGCTCGGCTTCGCCTTTCACGCCAAGCCGAGCGTGGCCGCCGCCGCGCGCCACCGGATCGAGCACACGGACCTCAGGGCGCTGCTTTATGCCCAGGGCTATCGCGCGGCGGAATTCGTGGCGGGCTGAGGGCCGCAGGATCCTGTCGGGAAACTTGACATTCGGCTGTAAAATCTCCGGAGACTTCGCGACAACATACTGATAAGTCATATATAAAATTATCGGCATAAGATTTGCTTAACATCTCCTGAATTTACGGCCGAAGCGTCTGGCCGCCGGCAATAGGAGATGTCCATGAAAGCGAAACGCCCACTCCTCGGCGCCGGGTGTCTGATGCTCGCGCTTTTCACGACCTCCGACATCGGCCAGTCGCATCAGGCCATCCCGCTGCGCCTCCGGCCGCAACGCGCCGAGGTCGCGCCTGAGGCCGTCGCGCCCAGCGCCCAACTTCCCTCCTGGAACGTATCGGGCGTGATCCGCCTGCCGCCCGCTGACGAGGTCAGCGCCCGCGGCCCTGGATATGCCCTCCCCCCCTTCGCCTTCCAGCCGGCGGCCGGTCCCGGGACTGGCGGGTTCCGCTTCTCCGCGCCGGATGGGGTGGGCCCCGGGGCTGGCTCCTCCCACACTCCCACCCCTGCCGGCATGATCGAGCTCGCGCGGGCTTTCGCCGAGCCACCGGCCAGCGGCGGCATCCCGGGTTTCTCCGCAATCGGCCCGGGCGGCTCGCGCCGCTCCGGGACACCGACCGTCGCGGCGCAGCCAGCGGCGGGGGGTGATGGCACGCCGGCCGCCACCGCCACCGCCCCCGGCCCCGGCTCGGAGCGTGAGACCTCCACCCCGCCGGCGTCGGCGGGCCCAGCCGCACCAGGAATCGCCGAGGCCCTCCCGGCCGCCCCGGCTCCGAATCCGGTGCTCGTGGCGGACAGCACCCCCACCCCGAATACCGATGCCGGGCCGACCCCGCCCACGCCCTCTACCCTGGCTCCCCCGTCGGTTGTCCCGCTCGTCACTCCCGCCGATCCCACAGCCGTTCCCGAGCCCGGCTCGATGGCCCTTCTGCTCGCCGGACTGGCGGGCCTTCTCGGGGCTCGTCGCCGGAAGGCCTGAACGCGCCGCCATGAAAAAGGGCCATGGAGCGCGTGCTCCATGGCCCTTTTCCTTGTTTCGGGGAGAGACCCTCCCCGTCATCTCATCCCGGCGCGGGCCCGCGCGGCGGGGCCAGGCGCAGCGGCACGAAGCGCTGGCCCTGCGCGCCCTCGATCAGGAACAGCGCCGTCGCCCGGCCCTGGCGGCGCAGGCGCTCGATGCGCTCCTGCACCTCTTGCGGCGTGTTCACCCGCTCCTGCTGGATCTCCAGGATCAGGTCGCCAGCGCGGATCTCGCGCTCCGCGCCCGGCGAGTTCGCCGCCACCTCGGTCACCACGACGCCACGCTGCTCGGGACGCAGGCGGAAGCGCTCGCGCTGCTCGGCCGTGAGCGAGCCGACCTTCAGACCGAGACCGGAGAGTTCGATCGGGCGGTCGGCCGGGGCCTGCTGCGGCGTGGTGGAAGCCGGCGTCGTCTCGTTCGGCAGCTCGCCGAGGGTGACGGTGAGCGTCTCCTCCTTGCCGTCGCGCCAGACGATGACGGGCACCTGCGCGCCCACCGCCGTCTCGGCGACGATGCGCGGCAAGGTGCGCATCTCGCGCACTTCCTGGTTGTTGAAGCGCAGCACGACGTCGCCATTGCGGATGCCGGCGGCGGCGGCGGGCGCCCCCTCCTGCGCGCGGGCGATCAGGGCGCCGCGGGCGCCGCCGCGCATGCCCAGCGATTCGGCGATCTCATCCGTCACCTGCTGGATGTTCACGCCCAGCCAGCCGCGGCGGACGCGCCCACCCTCGGCCAGCTGCCGCGCCACGCCGCGCGCCAGGTTGGACGGGATGGAGAAGCCGATGCCGATCGAGCCGCCGCTCGGCGAATAGATGGCCGTGTTGATGCCGATGATCTCGCCCCGCATGTTGAAGAGCGGGCCGCCCGAATTGCCGCGGTTGATGGCGGCGTCGGTCTGGATGAAATCGTCGAAGGGCCCCTGGCGGATATCGCGGCCACGGGCCGAGACGATGCCGGCGGTCACGGTGCCGCCGAGGCCGAAGGGATTACCGATCGCCAGCACCCAGTCGCCGACCAGGGCGGTGTCGGAGTCGCCCCAGGGCACGAAAGGCAGCGGGGCGGTGTGCTGGACACGGAGCACGGCGATGTCGGTGCGCGGATCGGTGGCGACCAGCGTCGCGCGGAGCGTCGTGTTGTCCTGCAGGATCACGTTGATCTCGTCGGCGCCGTCGATCACGTGATTGTTCGTGATGATGATGCCCGAGGCATCGACGATGAAGCCCGAACCGAGCGACTGGGCGCGGCGGGAGGGCGCCCCCTGGCGCGGCCCCTCGCCCTGCTGGCCGGGAGCTCCGGGAGGCGCTCCGGGCGCGCCGGGGGGACGGTTGCGATTGAAGAAGTCGCGGAAGAACTCCTCGAAGGGCGAGCCGGGGGGCGCCTGCGGGGTCTCCGGCGCGTCGGGGCGGCCGGGCCGGGGGCCGGCATTCGTCCCCTGCGAGGTCGAGATGTTCACCACGGCCGGCAGCAGGCGACGGACCAGCGGCGCGAAGCTCTCGGGCGCGCCGGGCATGGGCACCGGCAGCGGCGCGACAGCTGCGGCGGGCGGCGTCGCCACGGGGGGCGTGGCGGGAGCGGCGGCAGGGGGAGAGGCCGGCTGAGCCATGGCCGGGAGCGAGAAGGCGAGGAGCAAGGCTGTTGCGGCAAAGCGCATGGGTCACCCCGGATAGGATGTGGCCGGGCGGCAGAACACCGCCCGGAATAGAAAGATGGAGGCTAAGGCCGGCATGCCAAGCACGCCAGCCTTATCCCCTTTCGTCGGCGCACCCGTCCTAGCGGACGAGCGTCTCCGCGGGCGCGGGTGCCGGAGCGGGAACGGCCGCCGGCGCCGCCGGTTGCACCGGACGGGCGGGAGAGACCGCCCCGGCCGGCTGCGTCGGCATGTCGCGGAAGTAACGGAAGAAATCGCTCTCCGGCGTCAGCACCATGCGGGACTCGCCGGTCGAGAAGACCTCCCGATAGGCCTGCATGGTCCGCCAGAACTGGAAGAACTCCGGATCCTTCTGGAAGGCCTCGGCGAAGACGCGGATGGCCTCCTGCTCGCCGGTGCCTCGCAGGATGGCGGCATTCGCCTCGGCCTCGGCCAGCAGGACCGTACGGTCGCGCTCGGCCTGGGCGCGGATGCGGGCCGCGACCTCGAAGCCCTCGGCGCGGGCCTCGCGGGCGATACGCTCGCGCTCCGACTGCATCCGGCTCAGAATGGCCTGGGTGTTCTCCTCAGGCAGGTCCGCGCGGCGGATGCGCACGTCGACGATCTCGATGCCGAAGCGCTGCCCCTCCTCGTTCACCTGGTTGCGGATCTCACCCATGATCCGGCCGCGCTCGGCGCTGAGCACGGCGATCAGCGTCTCGCTCGCCAGCACGCGGCGCAGCGACGAGGTGACGATCGAGTTCAACCGCCCCCGGATGCCCTGCTCGGCCGCGCCCACCGTCTGGAAGAAGAGCAGCGGGTTGGTGATGCTGTAGCGCGTGAAGCTGTCCACGATGAGACGGCGCTGGTCGCCCAGAATGACCTCCTCGCCGCCCGACTCGAAGTCGAGCAGGCGCCGGTCGAAGGTGATGACGCTCTGGATGAGCGGCACCTTCACATGCAGGCCCGGCTTGTCGATGACCCGGATCGGCTGGCCGAACTGGGTGATCAGGACCTGCTGGGTCTGATGCACGGTGAAGAAGCTGGAGGCGGCGACGAAGAGCAGCGCGACGAGGACCGCGCCGGCAATGGCGAGGCGGTTCATCGGCCAGCCCCCCGCGGCGGGACGGCCATGGGCGGCACCGCCATCGCCGGCGCGGCCGGCTGCGCGCGTTGCGCGGGTGTCGGTGTCGCCGTCGGGCGTTGCCCATCGCCGAGCGGCAGGAAGGGCACGAGGCCCCGAAGCCGGTCGTCGACCAGCGTCATGCCGTTGCGCTTGAAGATTTCTTCCATGGTCTCCAGGTAGATACGGCGCACGGTGATGTCCTGCGCCTGGGAATAGGCGGAAAGCACGGCCGTGAAGCGGCCGGCCTCACCGCGCGAACGGGCGATCTGCGCGTCGCGGAAGCCCTGGGCCTCCTGCACCATGCGCTCGGCGTCGCCGCGCGCACGGGGAATGATGTCGTTGCGGAAGCTCTCCGCCTCGTTGCGGGTGCGCTCGCGATCGGCATTGGCGCGCTGCACGTCGCGGAAGGATTCCACCACGGCCGCCGGCGGATCGGACTTCTGCATCTGCACCTGCGTGATCTCCACGCCCGCATGATACTGATCCATGATCCCCTGAAGGCCCCGGCGGACGTCCTGCTCGATCTGCGCGCGCGCCTCGGTCAGGGCCTGCTGGATGGGCGTGCGGCCGATAACCTCGCGCATCACGGATTCGGCGGCGGACTTCACCGTGTCTTCCGGGTTGCGCGTGTTGAAGAGGAAGTCGCTCGCGTCGCGGATGCGCCAGAACACCGCGAAGTCGATGTCGATGATGTTCTCGTCGCCCGTGAGCATCAGGGACTCGGGCAGCACGTCGCGGCTCGCGACCACGCGCGCGCCGGGCGCGGTATCGGCGGCGCCGCGGAAGCCGACATCCACGCGGTTGATGCGCGTGACGCGGGGCGTCGTGACGCTCTCGACCGGCCAGGGGATGCGGTAGTTCAGGCCCGGGGGCGCGGTGCGCTCGAAGGCGCCGAAGCGCATGACCACGCCGAGCTCGTCCGGCTGGACGCGATAGAAGCCCGAGGCGCCCCAGATGCCGGCCAGCAGCACGGCCCCCAAGGCAATCCCCTTGCCGCCCCCGCCGCCGCTCGGCAGGAAGCGCCGCACCGCGGCCTGGGCGTTGCGGATCATTTCCTCGACGTCAGGACCGGGGCCGGAGCCGCGGTTGTTGCCGCCGCCATTGGACCCGTTGGGCGGGCCGCCCCAAGGACCGCCACCCTGTCCACCCCCACCGGGGGGACGCGGATTGCCCCAAGGGCTGTTTCCGCCGTTGTTCCACGACATGTGTACCGAACTCTCCCGTGCTGCCGGGCCGGGTCGCGCCGGCCAAAGATGAACTTCCGTCAACATATGGTGTCCGGCGCGTCCTTGGGAGGGGTGCGCGCCGATCTGGACAGATGCATATGTCTCCTCCGCCCGGTCAAGGAAAGGTGAAACCATGTCAGAGAAGCTCGCGGAGGCCGTCCGAGCCGCCATTTCGGGGGTGAAAGATCCCGCGACGGGCCGCGACGTGGTGAGCTCGGGGATGGTCGGCGCGATCTCGGCGCGGGACGGCATGGTGCAGTTCGGCCTGGCGGTGCCCCGCGACCAGGCACGGGCCATGGAGCCGGTGCGCGCGGCCTGCGAGAAGGCGGCCGCCGCTGTCCCCGGCGTGATTTCGGCGACCGTGGTGCTGACCGCCCATCGCGACGTGGCCGGCGAACAGGGTCCGGCACGGGCGACACGTCCGGCGCCCGGCCAGGGGCAGGCCCAGCAGGTGCTGCTGCCCCAGGTGCGGCGCATCGTGGCCGTGGCCTCGGGCAAGGGCGGGGTCGGCAAATCCACCACGGCGGTGAACCTCGCCGTGGCCCTGGCGCAGCAGGGGCTGCGGGTCGGGCTGCTGGACGCCGATATCTACGGCCCCTCCCTGCCGCTGATGTTGGGCACGAACGAAAAGCCGATGACCACGGGCCAGCGCGTCATCCCCCTCGAGAAATGGGGGCTGAAGGCCATGTCCATCGGCTTCCTGGTGGACCCCGAGACGGCGATGATCTGGCGTGGCCCCATGGTGATGGGCGCGCTGGAGCAGATGCTGGGCCAGGTGGAATGGGGCGAGCTCGACATCATGGTGGTCGACATGCCGCCGGGCACGGGCGACGCGCAGCTCACCTTGTCGCAGCGGGTGCCACTGGCGGGGGCGGTGATCGTCTCGACGCCGCAGGACATGGCGCTGATCGACGCGCGGCGCGGCGTGAAGATGTTCGAGAAGGTGAATGTCCCCGTGCTGGGGATCATCGAGAACATGTCCTATTTCTGCTGCCCCGAATGCGGCCACCGCAGCGAGATCTTCGGCCATGGCGGCGCCAAGGCAGAGGCCGGGCGGATGGGAACCGAATTCCTGGGCGAGCTGCCCCTGAAGCTCTCCATCCGCGAGATGGCGGATGCGGGCACGCCCATCGTCTCTGCCGCCCCCGACAGCCATGAGGCCGCGAGCTACCGGCGGATCGCGGCGCGCATCTGGGAGAAGGTGGAGGCCCCGGCCCGCAGCGGCCCGCGGATCGTGATGGAATGATCGCGCGCCTGCGAAAGATCTGCCTCGCCTTGCCCGAGGCCGAGGAGCGCGAGACCTGGGAGCGCCCCACCTTCCGGGTTCGCGACAAGATCTTCTGTATGGGCTTTCCGGACCAGAAGGCCTGCTGGTTCAAGGCCCCGCGCGGCAGCCAGGAGCTGCTGATCGAGGCCGATGCCGCGCGGTTCTTCCGCCCGCCCTATCTGGGCCACAAGGGCTGGGTCGGGATGCATCTGCACGGGCGGCCCGATTGGGCCGAGGTCGAGGCCTTTATCCGGCGCAGCTATTGCCTGGTCGCGCCGAAATCTCTGGCACGGCAAGTCACGACCGACTGAGCAGCGCGTCGATCTCCGCCGCGTGAGGCATGGCCGGCGCCGCGCCATGCTTCGTGCAGGCGAGCGCCCCGGCCGCATTGGCGCGCCGCATCGCCGCCTCCAGCGGCATTCCGCGATCGAGCCCGGCGGCGAGGACGCCGCACCAGGCATCCCCCGCGCCCACCGTATCGACCACCGCCACGCGATGGGCCGGCAAATGCAGCACCCCCTCCCCCGTGACCGCGGTGACGCCGCGCTCGCCCTCGGTCACTGCCACGCCGATTCCCAGGGCCGCATGCAGGCTCCCCGCATGGCCCGGCTGGCCGAGCTGGGCGCCGATCCAGGCCGCCTCGCTCTCGTTGAGGATCAGCAGGTCGAGGGCGCGCAGGGCCTCGGGCGGCAGGCCGGCGGCCGGGGCGAGATTCAGCAGGATGCGCGCGCCCGCCCTCCGGCCGCTGGCGATGAGGGCGGCGTTCTCGGCGGGAGGAACCTCCATCTGCATCAGCAGCGTGGCGCCGGGTGGGATGGCGGCGATCCGCGCGGCCTCGGCCCGCCTGTTCGCCCCGAGGGAAACCGCGATCTGGTTATGCCCCTCCGCATCCACGCAGACACAGGCGAGGCCGGTCGCCTCCTCCACCTCGCGCAGGCCGGTGACGTCCACGCCGGAGGCGAGCGCCGTCGCGCGCAGCATGGCGCCATTGGCGTCTCGCCCGACGCAGCCGATGAAATGCGCGTCCCCGCCGTCGCGCGCGGCGGCGATGGCCTGGTTCAGCCCCTTTCCGCCGGGCAGCGCGGCCCCCGCCTCGCCCAGCACGGTTTCGCCGGCCCTGGGCAGATGCGGCATGCGGAAGACGAAATCCGCGATCGCGGAGCCGAAGACGATGAGGGTCATGCCGCAGTCTTGCCGAGGGCGGTCCGGCACGGAAGTGCCTCGTGGCCTTCGATTATCTGCCGTCCCACGGGCTCAGGCCGTTCTGAGCAGCCCCTCGGCCATGGCGCGCTCGTAAAGCGCCTCGATCATCGGCGCGAAGGGCGCGCCGAGGTCGATCGCCGGTTGCATGCGCACGAGGCTGCGCGTCTTGGTGAGACCCATCTCGCGCCAGGCCGCCGCACCGCATTCGACCTGCTGCTGGAAGCCCTGGAGGCGGTCGCAGCCCATGGCGAAGCGGGCTTCGGGCGTCTCCTGCGCCTCGAAGGCCTCCCAGGAGGCGCGCAGGCGCTGGCCGATCTCGGGCGGAAGCATTCCGAAGATGCGCTCCGCCGCCGCGCGCTCGCGTGCCATCTGCGTGAGCAGGCCGGCCTCGTCGAAGGCGAAGGTGTCGCCGGCCTCGATCTCCACCACGTCGTGGATAGCGATCATCGCCAGAACCTCGGCCATGTCGGGCCGGGGCGAGACCTCCTCGGCCAGGGTGATCGCGATGAGCGCGACGTGCCAGGCGTGCTCGGCGGAATTCTCCCGCCGCGCGCCGGTATGGGCTGCGCGCAGCGTGTGCTTCAGCCTGTCCCCCAGCGCGAGGAAGGCGAGGAGCGCATCGCGCCGTTCAGGTGCCATGATGGCCGGCTGATTCAGGTTTCCGTCATCAGGCGGCACGGCCCAAGGTCTCCATCAGCTCGCGCCATTCGCGCTTGGAGAGGCCGCTCGTTTCCTGCGTCACCGCCTCGCCGGACAGCATCCGCTTCACGATGGAAAGCATCTGCGCCGAGAGCGTCGCCGAGCCCATCCGGTAATCGGCAAACGCCTCGAAGGAATGCGGCACCCAGGCCTCGACGGTCTTCATCATCGCTTCCGCATAGACGCGGATCTCGTATTGCGCGTGGCTGTCCGCGCGCAGCGACAGGAAGCCGAGCAAATTGTGCAGGTCGGTCTTCCAATACCACTGGGTATAGGTGTTCAGCGTGAGGTTCATCCGCGCGAGCTCGCGCGCCAGGCCGTTGCGGCCCTGGTCGAGGGGGGCGCCGGCCTCGTCCTCGTTCAGCATCCAGGCGTAGTGGTCGTAGTTGCGGGTGGCGTCCTCGCGCAGCAGGTCCAGGACCCGGGCGGCGTCCTCGCCCTCCAGCACGTCGCCCCGGCCCTGGCGGTTGATCGCCGATTGCGCGGCGAGCTGCGCGGGCTCGGGGATGTAGAACTCGCGGTCCATCACCGAATAGCGCGCGGAATACTCGTTCACGTTGGCCGTGCGGTGCCTGATCCACTGGCGCGCCACGAAGATGGGCAGCTTCACGTGGTACTTGATCTCGCACATCTCGAAGGGCGTGGAGTGGCGGTGGCGCATGAGGTAGCGGATCAGCCCGCGATCCTCGGTCACGGCCTTGGTGCCGCGCCCATAGGAGACGCGCGCGGCCTGCACCACGGCGCCGTCATCGCCCATATAGTCCACGACCCGGACGAAGCCGTGGTCGAGCACGGGCAGGGCCTGGAACAGCATGGCCTCGAGCGCCGGCACGGTAGCCCGGCGTGTCTCGGCGCGGCTGTTCTGGGCCTCCGCGATTTCGCTGTGCTGCGCGTCCGTGAGTGCCATGCGAGAAATCCCTTCTGCCGACACCCTTAGCCCAGGCCGACGATTCCGTCCCCCCACCCCTCGCAAGGCGGGCCGTGCTTCGCTATATGACCCCTGCCGCTTGCGGCTATGGCGATAAACGTTGCGTGGAATAACCGTTACGGACCCGGGGGCAGTGCCCGGCGTCTCCACCACCATTCCGACCCTTTATCAGGGGTCCGGTTCTGGGGACGAAACAGGCTCGACGTGCGTGGTAAAGACGTAGCTTTTGCCCGGCATTGTACCGCCGTTATCGGGCTAAATCACAAGTGCCAATGATAACGTTCGCGAGAACGTGGCGCTCGCTGCCTAGAGATAGGTAAGCGCGGTTCGGGGGGCACCGGGCAACAGAAGCCCCCCACTTTTTCGAAGAAAAAGTGGTGTTTTTGCGCCCTCAAGCGCCGGGCGGCCGCTCCGCGACCTTGGCTCGGATCGCTGAAGCGATCCGCCGCGCCTATTCGGCGCGGATTCTGCGTTGGCCTGCCCTTCCTGCGGGCCCGTCGCCCTCTTCGCTATTCGGCGGCCTTGGCGTAGGGCCCCAGCTGCGCCAGCGCATTGTCGCGCACGCTCAGCCACCAGCCGTGCTGCTTCGGCCAGTAATCCGCATGGCCGTTCTCGCCGGTCAGGGCCAGGCGCGCATGCAGCGGCCAGTTCGGATTCTCCAGGGCCTCGCGCCCGATCGCGACCAGATCGGCCCTTCCACTGGCGACCACCGCTTCCGCCTGGTGCGGATCGACGATCAGCCCCACCGCCATCGTCGCCATCCCCGTCTCGCGGCGGATGCGCTCGGCGAAGGGCACCTGGAAGCCGTAGTCGCGCCGCGGGCCGCGCGCCCCCGTCGCCGAGCCCGCGATCCCGCCGGACGAACAATCCAGCACGTCGATCCCCGCCGCCTTCAGGGCGGCGGCATAGGCGAGGCTCTCCTCCTCCCGCCGCCCGCCCTCGGCGCCGTCGACGAAGGACAACCTCAGGAAGACCGGCTTGTGCGCCGGGAAGGCCTCGCGCACGGCGCGCGCCACCTCCAGCGGGAAGCGCATCCGCCCC
>NZ_CBDDFJ010000005.1:0-30946 GCF_965227005.1 Roseococcus sp. | reverse complement strand
GCTGGACGCCGCAGGGCGCCCGACGACCGACCCCCAGGCCGCGCTGGAGGGCGCCATGCTCGCCATGGGCGGCACGAAGGGCGCCGCCCTGGCCCTGGTGGTCGAGATCCTCTGCGTGGCGCTGGGCGGTGCCGCCTTTGGCTTCGAGGCCGACAGCTTCTTCGCGCCCTCGCCCAAGGCGCCCCGCCTGGGCCACGCGATCCTCGCCATCGACCCCGGTGCGCTTGCCGGCAACGACGCCTTCCTCGACCGCATGGAGGCCCTCGTCCTCGCCATGCTGGGCGACGAGGGCGTCCGCCTTCCCGGCACGCGCCGGGACGATCTGACCGAAACCGCAACGAAGCAGGGCATTCCGATTTCGAAACAAATTCACGATCAGCTCCGGGCCCTCGCCCATGTCTGATTTCGCCGGCTATGTCCCTCAGCCCCGCCGGCCCGAACCGCAGCGCATCTGCGGCGTCAACGCCGTCCGCGCTCTCTTCCTGCGCCGCCCCGAGGCCGTGCAGCGCCTGCATTACCTCGCCGAGCGCCGCCACGTCGCAGGCCCGCTTTGCCGCTATCTCGCGCGGCACCAGAAGGCCTATCGCGAGGTCCTCTCCGACGAGCTCGCCCGCATCGCCGGCACCGAGCACCATGGCGGCATCGTCGCCATCGCCGATCCGCGTCGGGCCGAGGCCATCGGCAACCCGCCCCAGCCGATCCTCTTCGCCGGCTCCGTGCTTCCGGTGCTCGACGGCATCGGCAATCCACACAATCTCGGCGCCATCGCGCGTGGGGCGGCCTTCTTCGGCGCCAAGGCGATGCTCATCTCCGGCGACGCCCGCCAGGCCGACCTCTCCGACGCGGCCTTCCGCACCTCCGAGGGCGCGCTGGAGCACCTTGCCGTCTTCCGTGCCGACAACCTCGCGCAGAATCTGCGCCGTCTCTCCGGTCAGCTCCTGGTTGTGGGCGCGGCGGCGACGGGCGGGGTGCCCCCCGAGGCGCTGCCCCGCAACAAGCCCATCGCTCTGGTGCTTGGCCATGAGGAGACGGGCCTCTCGCCGGAGGTCCTGGCCGCCCTGCGAGGCGCGGGTGACGCTGCCGGGTTCCGGCCTCGTGGAGAGCCTCAACGTCGCGGCCGCGGCGGCGGTGCTGCTGCATTCGCTGATGACGCCGCCGCGCCGCTGAGGCGCGACGGGGGCTGGCGAAAAGGACGACGCCGGCGTGAAGCTTATCGCCGGGGCGCGGGTTTAAGGCCCGCGACACCTTCGCGCTTTCGCGTGTCACACTTTATCCCTTGAACCCCGCCATCCCGGCCGTCCATGGTCCAGCGCATATGCCAATCGAATTGTTCACCGCCGAAACTCAGGACGGCCGGCTACACTTGCGCTTCTCGGGATCGCTGGATCGCGAGACTGCGGCAGCCAGTTGGGAGGCCGCCCATCGCGCTGTCCAGAGGGCTGGCGCCGTCACGCTCGACGCCTCAGGGGTGACGCACCTTGATGCGGGCGGGGCCTCGCTGCTGGTCTCGCTGGCCGGTGCGGAGGGCGAGTGGAACGAGCCGGCGGACCCCGCCGCCCGTGGCGCCCTGGCGCGCTTCCGCACCGGTCTGGAGAACGCGAAGCCATCGGTGCCGCCGCCGCGCCGGTTCCGCCCCATCGGCGCGCTGGGCGCCTATACGCTCGGCTTTCTGAACCGCTTTGGCCAGCGGCTGGACTTCCTGGGCGAGACGGTCATCACCACGGCCAAGCTGGTGCCGCGCCCCTGGAAGCTGCGCGGGGCCGAGATGCTGCGGCACCTCGACGAGGCCGGCACCCGCGCCTTTCCCCTCTGTATGCTCCTCGGCCTGCTGATCGGCGTTATCCTGGCCTTCCAGTCCTCCGTGCCGATGCGGCAATTCGGCGCAACGATCTTCATTCCCCAGCTGGTCGGCATCTCGCTGACCCGCGAGCTTGGGCCGCTGCTGGCGGGGGTTATCCTCGCGGGCCGCACCGGTTCGGCCTATGCGGCCGAGCTCGGCACCATGCGCGTGAATGAGGAAGTGGACGCGCTGGAGACCATGGGCCTCGACCCGACCGCCTGGCTGGTCATTCCGCGCATCATCGCGTCCACGCTGGTCATGCCGGCCTTGGCCATGGTGATGAATGTGATGGGGCTGATCGGCATGGGCATCGTCATGGCGACGCTGGGCTTCCCGCCCGTCGCCGTGCTGAACCAGCTGCAGCAATGGCTGTCGGTCGGCGATCTTGTCGGCGGGCTCGGCAAGGCTGCGGCCTTCGGGCTGGCCATCGGCTATGTGGGCTGCGTCGCGGGGCTGTCGGCGGGCCGCGGGCCGCGCGCGGTCGGCGATGCCGCAACCAGCGCCGTGGTGGGCGGCATCGTGTCGCTGGTGGTGCTCGACGGCATCTTCGCCATTCTCTTCTTCCGGTTGGGCTGGTGATGGAGCCTCAAGCCGAGGGCGACACGGACGTCGTCATCCAGACCCGCGATCTGGCGATGCGCTTTGGCCAGCGCACCATCTTCAAGGACGTCACCTTCGACGTTCGACGGGGCGAGATCTTCGTCATTCTCGGCGGCTCGGGCTGCGGCAAGTCCACCTTGCTCAAGTTGCTCATCGGCCTGGTGCCCCCCACCGCCGGCGAGATCAGCGTGCTCGACGAGGAATGGTCGAAGCTCGAGGGCGAGAACCGGCGGGCCCTGCTGCGGCGCATCGGCGTGATGTGGCAGTCCGGCGCCCTGCTCGGCTCGCTCGACCTCGCGCAGAATGTCGAGCTGCCGATCGAGGCGCACAGCAAGCTGCCGCCGGAGGCCCGCAATATGATCGCGCGCTCCAAGCTCGGTCTGGTCGGCCTGGGCGATGCGGCCGGGCGCCTGCCGGCGGAGATCTCGGGCGGCATGCTCAAGCGGGCCGGCATCGCCCGCGCCATGGCGCTCGACCCCGAGATTCTCTTCCTGGACGAGCCCTCGGCAGGGCTCGATCCCATCACTTCGGCCGGGCTGGATAAGCTCATCATCTCGCTGGCGCGCGAGACCGGCACCACCTTCGTGGTGGTCACCCATGAGCTGCAATCCATCCTGGCCATCGGCGACCGCTGCATCATGCTGGACAAGGACGCGCAGGGAATGATCGCGCTAGGCGACCCCAAGAAACTCCGCGACGAGAGCGAGCACCCGACGGTGCGCGCCTTCTTCCGGCGGGAGGCGATGTAGACATGGCAAGCGCGCGCAGAATTCAGTTCTCGGTGGGCCTGATGGTCCTGGTGGGCCTCGGCCTGCTGCTGACCTTCGTCTTCTTCCTGACCCAGAGCCGGCTGACCGGATCCAGCACCGTCTTGGAGACCTATCTGCGCGAGAGCGTGCAGGGCCTGGAGGTCGGCTCGCCGGTCCGCTATCGCGGCGTCTCGGTCGGGCGGGTCACGGCGATCGGGCTGGCCTCGGCCGAGTACCGCCGGCCGGAAGGTGTGCCCTTCGCCAATGCCTTCCAGCTCGTGGTGGTGCGCTTCGCGGTCGATCTGCAGCGGGTGGGGGACATCCCCGCGGCCGAGGACGCCGTCAAGCTCGGCCTGCGGGCCAGGCTCACGAGCCAGGGAATCACGGGCGTCTCCTATATCGAGCTCGATTTCGTCGATCCGGACCAGTTCGCGCCAAGCACCGTGCCCTGGACCCCGGCCTACACCTGGATCCCCTCCGTCCCCTCCACCGTCGCCCAGGTGCAGACGGCGGCGGAGACGGTCATGCGGCAGCTGCAAGGCATCGATTTCGCCACGCTCTTCTCCAATATCAGCACACTGGTGGTGGAGCTGCGCGACGAAGCCAAGGCTCTGGAGCTCGCCCAGGCGGTCGGTGAGGCGACGGCGCTGCTCCGCGACTTCCGGCGCATCGCCAGCGACGCCGACATCCCCGGCGTCGTGAGCGAGCTCCGCGCCACCAGCGCTGCCCTGCGCGGGACGGTGGATTCGCCCGACGTCCGCAACGCGCTCTCCTCGCTGGCGGCGGCGGCCCAGGATCTGCGCCGCACGGCCGCCCGCCTGCCGGGCACGGTGACGCAGCTGGAAGCCGGGGTGCGCGGCGTGCGTGGCACCACCGGCGACCTGCAGGCCGACCTCGCGCCCCTGTTGCGCGACCTGCGCGCCACCACCGCCAATCTGCGCGAGACCACCGAGGCCCTGCGGCGCTCGCCCTCGCAGGCCCTCCTGGGCGCCCCACCCCCGACCGGAGCTGGCCGATGAAACGGCGCCTTCTTCTCACGCTGCCCGCGCTGGCTTTGCCCGCTTTGGCCGGGGGGTGCTCGGTTCTGCCGAGCCGGCCCTATCTCGAGACCCGGCGCTATCCGCTGGAGCCGCGCCGGCCGGCCTCGGCTCCGCGCCAGGGCGCGCCGCGCGGGGCGATCCTGCTGCGGACGCTGCGGGCCGGGCCGGGGATGGAAGTGCGCGGCCTGCGGCGCCTGCGCGCCGACGGCACGCTGGAGGTGGCCTTCTACGACGAATGGCTGGCGCCCCCGGCGGATCTCGTGGAAGCGGCGCTGCGGGAATGGCTGATCGCCTCGAGGGCCTTCTCGGCCGTCGCGGCGCCCGGCTCGCGGCTCTCCACGCCGCTGATCCTGGAGGCCGGGATCATCACCCTCCAGGCCGAGCCGACCCAGGCCCGCGCCGCCATGACCGGCCTGCTGCTGGCGGAGGGGGTGGGCCTCGCCGATCCCCGCGTTCTTGCCCAGCGACGGATGGAGGCGGTGGTGCCGCTGCCCGCCGAGGTGCCGCCGGCCGCCCAGGCTGCGGGCATGCAGGCGGCCCTGGGCCAGCTCTTCGGCGAGATGGAAGCCTGGCTCGTCTCAAGCGTCCCAGAAATGCGACGGCGTTAACGCTTCGCTCATAGACCCAGCCCAATAATCCAAAAACCGAGACGAGGTCTCGGTTGGCGGGTTTTTCCCGGTCACACGGGACGGCGAGGGTCAGATGAGCGGGACGGCGGCATCCAACTCCTGGGACGAAATCTGGGCGGAGTTCGACTCGCGCCAGCCTCTGCGCGGAATCGTCGCGCGTGCCGCTCCGGCCCGCGCGATGGCTCCGGCGCGGCCCGCCCGCGGTGTCCGGCGCCTCCTGGCGCTCATCGCCGTGCTGTCACTGGGCCTCTATCTCGCCTCGCCCGTGGCCTCGGCGCTGCAATTCGCCTCCGCCATCCAGCGCGGCGATGCGCAGGCGCTGGCCGGCCAGGTGGACTGGACCGCGCTGCGCCCGGCCCTCACCGCGGCCCTGGCCCATGCGGCGCGGGAAAGCGAGCTCAGGCCCATGCCCGCCTTCGTGGCCGGCATGGCGCGCGACATGGCAATGCGCCTCGCCGAGCCGGAGGCCCTTGCGCGGCTGCTGAACGAGCAACTGGCCCAAGGCAGGCCGGCGCGCGAGATGCTGGGCCGTGTGCGGATTCACGGGCCGCGGAGCTGGGACATCGCTTTGGCCTCGCCCGATGCGCCGGGGCGGCCGATGCGGATCACCCTGGCCCTCGCCGACCCGTTGCGGCTGCGCTGGGAGGGCCGCGCCATCGAGCTGCCGAGCCGTGCGACGCTGCGGTCGCCGGCGCGGTGATCAGCCGCGGAGCGGCAGCCCCATCGCCTGGCGCGCGAAGCTGCGCTTGAGCAACGGGATGCGGTTCACGGCCGCGATCCCCAGCCGCCGCGCCAGCCGCAGGGGGCCGATGTCATTGGCGAAGAGCTTCTCCAGCACATGGGTCGCGCCGATCATCATCAGCGCATCCGGCCGGCGTCGGGCCTGATAGCGTGCCAGCAGCGCCGGGCTGCCGGCATCCGAACCCGCCGCATGGGCCTCGGCCACCAGCTCGGACAGGGCCGTCACGTCGCGGAAGCCGATGTTCAGCCCCTGCCCGGCGATCGGGTGCATGCCGTGGGCGGCATCACCCACGAGTGCCAGCCGCTCGGCGACATAGCGGGTCGCGTGCATGGCGGTCAGCGGATAGTGCCAGCGCCGGCCGATGGGCTCGATCGCGCCGAGATGCCCGCCGATCCGCCGGCGCAATTCGCGGGCGAAGGCCTCGTCGGGCAAAGCCAGCAGGCCCTCGGCGGCGGCGCGGCGCTCGGTCCAGACGAAGGAGGAGGCGTGCGGCAGCGTGCTGGTGCCGAAGCTGCCGAGGTCCGAGAGGGGGAGCTGCGCGAAGGGCCCGGCCGAGAGGAAGAGCTCCAGCGCCCGGTTGTTGTGCGGGAGCTCATGCGCGAAGGCGCCGACCATGCCGATCTGCCCGTAGTCGTGGCGCGCGGTGCCGATGCCGGCGGCCTGGCGCAACGGGCTGTTGCGGCCCTCGGCCCCGACCACGAGCTGCGCGCGGATCGTCCGGCCATCGGCCAGCGAGACCGTCACGCCCTCCGCGTCGCGCGCCACGGTGGCGGTCATCGGCGCGAAGGCGTGCAGGTTGGGCATGCCGGGCAGGCGGGCATTCAGCGCCACGCGCAGGGCGCGCGCCTCGACCATCCAGCCGAAGGGCTCGCCGGCGACCTCGGCCGCGTCGAAATCGAGATCGAGCCGGGAGGGCGTCTCGCCCACGCGTCCGTCCGCGACCTTGATGCCCTCGATGGGGCAGGGCGTGGTGGGGAGCCTTTCCCAGATGCCCGCCGCGTCCAGCAGCCGGCGCGAGGCCAGCGCGATCGCATAGGCCCGCCCGTCGAAGCCGGAGAGCTCCATCGGCGGCAGCGGAGCGGCGTCGATCACGGCGGCGGGAACGCCGCGCGCCGCCAGGGCCGCGGCGAGGGTCGCGCCCACGGGCCCCGCGCCGATGACGGCGACCACGACCTCGAGACCGGCAGGTGACGATGTGCTCATGGCGGACAGTCTAGGCCATTCGGCCGCGCGCGCAGAGCCACCCGGCCGCCGAACCTTCCGTCCCTCTCGATCGCCCGGGTTCTCGGAAGGCTGATCCAGGCGGCGTCACGCTGCGCGGTTTGCTCCGAAAATAGGCAGGTCTATCCGCAACCCCAGCAAATCCTTGGGTTTCAGACCTGGCACGAAACTTGGATGGAAACGTCACTGACCGGCGATTGTCTCGTCGGCAACGGGATTCGGGAGAGAGGCAGGCGGATGAAGCTCGTGATGGCGGTCATCAAGCCCTTCAAGCTGGACGAGGTGCGCGATGCGCTCACCCCGCTGGGCGTGCAGGGGCTCACGGTGACGGAAGTGAAGGGTTTCGGTCGCCAGAAGGGGCAGACCGAAATCTACCGGGGGGCCGAGTACCAGGTCAGCTTCCTGCCCAAGCTCAAGATCGAGGTCGCCGTGGCCTCGGACATGGTCGATGCGGTGGTGGAGGCCATCTCCGCCTCGGCCCGCACCGGCAAGATCGGCGACGGCAAGATCTTCGTTCTGGACCTCGAGCGCGCGCTGCGCATCCGCACGGGCGAGACCGACGGGTCGGCGCTGTGAGCCAACCCAAAGCACATCATCGGCAGGCCCCCCGGGGCGCCAGTAATGGGAGACTACCGAACATGAAATCCTGGATGCGCGGCGCCCTCGCGGCAGCCCCGCTGCTCGCGCTCTCGATGCCGGCCTTCGCGGAGGAGGCGAAGATCGACACGGGCGACACGGCCTGGATGATGGTCTCGACGATCATCGTGCTGATGATGACCGTCCCGGGCCTCGCGCTCTTCTACGCGGGCATGGTCCGCAAGAAGAACGTCCTCTCCACCCTGGCGCAGTCCTTCGCCATCACGGGCCTGGTCTCCATCGCCTGGATCCTGGTCGGCTACAGCATCGCCTTCGGCGAGGGCGGCGCCTATTTCGGCGACCTGTCCAAGGTGATGCTCGGCGGCATCGCCGAGAACTGGGACAAGCCCTTCACCCTGGGCTCGGGCGACGGCGCGGTCGCCTTCACCATCCCCGAGACGGTCTTCGTCTGCTTCCAGATGACCTTCGCGATCATCACCGCCGCGCTGATCACCGGCGCGCTGGCCGACCGCATCAAGTTCTCGGCGCTGATGCTGTTCACGCTGCTGTGGACGCTGCTGGTCTATTCGCCGATCGCGCATTGGGTCTGGCATCCGAACGGCTGGATCTTCGGCCTCGGCGCGCTCGACTTCGCGGGCGGTACGGTCGTGCACATCAACGCGGGTGTCGCCGGCCTGGTGGGCGCGCTGATCCTGGGCAAGCGGATCGGCTACGGCACCGAGAACCTGTCCCCTTACAACCTGGCCTTCGCCGTCATCGGCGCCTCGCTGCTGTGGGTGGGCTGGTTCGGCTTCAATGCGGGTTCCGCCGGTGCGGCCGGTGGCCGTGCGGGCATGGCCTTCCTGGTCACCAACACGGCGGCCGCCGCCGCGGCGATGACCTGGATGGTCGCCGAGTGGGCCATCAAGGGTAAGCCCTCCGTGCTGGGCGTGATTTCCGGTGCGGTGGCGGGCCTTGTCGCCATCACCCCGGCGGCGGGCTTCGTCCTGCCGGGTGCCTCGCTCATCCTCGGCGTGGTCGCGGGCCTGGCCGGCTTCTGGGGCGCGACCGCGCTGAAGCATTGGCTCGGCTATGACGACAGCCTGGACGCCTTCGGCGTGCACGGCATCTGCGGCATCGTCGGCGCCCTGCTGACCGGCGTCCTCGCCTATGGCCCGCTCTCGGCCACGACGGCGGCGCCGGAGGGCACCGCGGGCTCCACGGCCCAGCTGCTCATCCAGTTCCAGGCGGTGGCGGCGGTCTTCGTCTTCACGGCGGTGGCCACGGCCATCCTGCTGAAGATCGTGGACGGCATCGTCGGCCTGCGCGTCAGCGAGGAAGAGGAGCGCGAGGGCCTGGACGTCACGCAGCACGGCGAGCGTCTCGGCTAAATCTCCCGCTTTTGCGATCGGATCGGGCGCCGGGGGGAAACCTCCGGCGCCCTTTCCATATCTGCTTGACCCGGCGGCTTCGGTGGCCCTTCACTCCTCCTCATGCGGGACATCGCGGCCCTTCCGAGGGGTGATGAAGATACGTTGTGGGCCGTGGTGGCGACCGTCGGGCGCGCCAACCGCGTGGCCGAGATTTTTCGCAGCCGCACCGCCGCTTTGGAGGACCGCGCCTGGCGCGCGCAGCAGGTGAAGGCCTATGCGGATTTCCTGATGCGATCGGAACAGCCGGTGCCGCATTACTCGGTGGCACCGATCCGCAGGTCGGACCTTCCCCGGAAATGGACGCCGCTGCCGGCCCTGGGCTTCCTGAGGGGCAAGTTCATTTAGGGCCCACCAGCGAGGTCGAGGGGCCGAAGCCCCTCGATCCGCCTCAGTACATATGCTGCCCGCCGTTGATCGACAGCGTCGACCCCGTCACGAAATCCGCATCATCCGCC
Source organism: Roseococcus sp. (assembly GCF_965227005.1). Taxonomy (NCBI): domain Bacteria; kingdom Pseudomonadati; phylum Pseudomonadota; class Alphaproteobacteria; order Acetobacterales; family Roseomonadaceae; genus Roseococcus; species Roseococcus sp. The sequence continues at coordinate 21,661 of NZ_CBDDFJ010000005.1, read as the reverse complement.
GTCAGGAACACCACGCCGCGCGCGATATCCTGCGCCGTGCCCAGACGCCCGCGCGGAATGCGCGCGATGATCTTCTCCAGCACCTCCGGCGGCACCGCGCGCACCATTTCGGTGTCGACATAGCCAGGCGCGATGGCGTTCACCGTGATCTGCGCCCGCGCGCCTTCCTGCGCCAGCGCCTTGGTGAAGCCGTGGATGCCCGATTTCGCGGCGGCGTAGTTCACCTGGCCGTACTGGCCCGCCTGCCCGTTGATCGAGCCGATGTTCACGATGCGGCCGAACTTGCGCGCGCTCATCCCGTCCCACACGGCCTTGCACAGGTTGTAGCAGGAGCCGAGATTCGTATCGATCACGTCGTCCCACATCTTGCGGTCGAGGCGCTTCATCACGCCGTCGCGCGTGATGCCGGCATTGTTCACCAGAATCTCGATGGCGCCATGCTCGGCCTCGATCTTGCCGACCGCCGCCACGCATTGATCGAAGTCCGAAACGTCGAACTTCATGCAGGGAATGCCCGTGCGCTCCGTGAACTCCTTCGCCGCCGCGTCATTGCCGGCGTAGTTCGCGATGACCTTGCGTCCTGCCGCCTGGAGTCCTTCGCTGATTGCCGCGCCAATTCCGCGCTGACCACCGGTCACCAATGCCACACGTGCCATTTCGGGTTCCTCCCGCGTTATTCGTTAAACGAGTCCGCTCCGGTGTTCGCTGCGCCACGGGCGCTCGAAATTTGTAGCGAATGGCTGGGGAGGAAACCAGACGGCCGCTGTGCGCTGCGGCGAGAACGGAACGCGCGGCAAACCGGTGGCGTTATCGCCGCCGAAGCTGGAACAGCGCCTGCTGCCCGAAGAGATTCGCGAGCCGCACGGAACGGCGCCACGGCGCCTTCAGCCCCTTCTCGTCCACGGCCAGCCAATGCTCGATGACATAGCCCTCCATCTCCGCCAGAGCGAGGAAGTCGAGGATGGTGCAGGGGTGGATATTGGGCGTCTCGTACCAGGGGCGCGACCAGGTCTCGGTGTCCGGCATGCGGCCGCCGAAGAGCAGCTTCAGCCGCATCTCCCAATGGCCGAAATTCGGGAAGCTCACGATGGCGTGGCGGCCGATGCGCAGCATCTGGCGCAGCACCTCGCGCGGCTTCTCGACGGCCTGCAGCGTGCGGCTCAGCACCACGTAATCGAAGGCGTCGTCGGGATAGGAGGCGAGGTCGTTGTCCGCGTCCCCGTGGATGACGGCGAGGCCCTGGGCCACGGCCTCGGTCGCGGCCTTCATGTCGATCTCGATGCCGCGCGCGTCCACGCCCTTGCCGGCGAGCTGCGCCATCAGCGCGCCGTCGCCGCAGCCGATGTCGAGCACGCGCACATCCGGCGGGATCATCTCGGCGATCAGGCGCAGGTCGAGCCGCATGTTCTTGGCGACGTATTGGATGGTGCCCTCGGCCTGGGGGGCTCGACCAGGCGCGGCGGGCAGGGGCGCGGGGGGAGGAGCGTCCGGGACCGGGGCGGCCATGACGGGCTCCGGCGCCAGGGCGTAGCCGTCGATCCCGGTGTGACGCTCCAGCACCTGGATGGGATCGTTGATCCCCGCCGCCTGCAGGACGAGCTTCCGGTCCGGATCGACCAGGATCAGGCTCAGCCCCGGCTTCAGCCCGGCCTTCTGCTGCGCGAAGGCCTCGGCCGCCGCCTCGGGCCCCGTGAAGATCACGCGCCGGCGCACCGTCGCCCAGGAGGCATGGCCCTCCGGCAGCTCCGAATAGCCGCCGAGCGTGAAGAGGATGTGACTGCTGCGTCCGCTCATGGTTCGACGGCCCCCGGCCAGATGGTGGATTCCGTCCAGCCGAGCTCGGCGAATTCCGCCGCGCGCAGGGGCGCTTCGCCCGTGCTGAAGAATTCGTCGAGCTGCGGCGGCTTCACGCCGGTGGCCGAGAGCATGGCATGCGCCTGGCCGCGATGATGGATGGCGTGCTGGAAGAGATGCAGCAGCAGCCGGTCCGCGCGCTCGCGCTGGATGCGGGTGACGCGATGGACCTCGACGATGCGGGACAGGTCGTCCAGCGCCTCGCACCAGGCGATGAGGCGGCGGTCCACGGCGGATTGCTCGCGCTGGAGATCGGCGACGGTGGCGCAGGGTAGCGCGTCGGCCCAGGCGGCGGGGCCGAGCCTGCCGCCCTCCATGGCATCCACATAGAACCGGTCGATCACCAGGATATGGTTGAGCGTGGCCTGGATGGAGGGGAAGAAGCCGGTGCGCGGCGCTTCGAATTCGGCCTGGGTGAGCTGCGCGCAGGCCTTCAGTAGGCGGTGGTTGGCCCAGGCGTTGTTGCGCGCCTGGGCGACGAAATAGCGCCCCGCCGGGTATTCGCTCACGCGGTCAAAGGCCCAGCGCGCGGGCGGCGCCGGCGAGAAAGCCGCCGAGGGCGCGATGGAATTCCGGCTCGTCGAGCAGGAAGGCGTCGTGGCCCTTGTCGGTCGGCACCTCGATGAAGCTGACCGGCGCGGCGGCGGCGTTCAGCGCGCGGACGAGGGCGCGGCTCTCGCTGGTCGGGAACAGCCAGTCGGAGGAGAAGCTGGCCACGAAGAAGCGCGTCGGCGTCCCCGCGAAGGCCTGGGCCACGCTGTCATGCTCATGGGCGACGTCGAAATAATCCATCGCCCGGGTGATGGTCAGGTAGGAGTTGGCGTCGAAGCGGCGCACGAAGGTGCTGCCCTGGTGGCGGAGATAGCTCTCCACCTGGAACACGTCCTCCAGGAAGGTCACCGCCGAGGCGCCCTGCAGCCGCCGCCCGAACTTCCGCGTGAGCGCGGCCTCCGACAGATAGGTGATGTGGGCGACCATCCGGGCCACGGACAGGCCCTGGGCGGGGATGCGCCCGTCCTCCCAGTAGCGGCCGCCCTTCCAGTCGGGGTCGGAATGGATGGCGGCGCGGCCGACCTCGTGGAAGGCGATGTTCTGCGCCGAATGATGCGTGGCGGCGGCGATCGGCGCCGCGGCGAAGACCGCCTCGGGATAGGTCGCGGCCCATTCCAGCACCTGCATCCCGCCCATGGAGCCGCCGATCACGGCCAGCAGGCGCGAAATGCCCAGATGGTCGATGAGGCGCTTCTGGGCCCTCACCATGTCGCGGATGGTGACGCTCGGGAAATCCGTGCCCCAGGGCCGGCCCTGGGGGGCGCCGTTCTCGTCGGTCATCTCCTCGCGCGGGCCGGTGGAGCCCATGCAGCCGCCCAGCACATTGGCGCAGATGACGAAGAAGCGATTGGTGTCGACCGGCTTGCCGGGGCCGATGATCGCGTCCCACCAGCCGTCCCGGCCGGTCAGCGGGTTGCGCTCGGCCACGTATTGGTCGCCGGTCAGGGCGTGGCAGACCAGGATGGCATTGGTCCGGGCGGGATTCAGCCGGCCATAGCTGCGATAGGCGACGGCCAGAGGGCGGATCGTGGCGCCGCAATCGAGCGTCAGACCCTCAGGCAGCACGGCCCGCTGATGCTCAACCTCCGGAAAAGGCGTGATCTGGTCCATCCAGGTCAACAGATAAGGCCTGCCCCGGCGCCCCGCAACGCTGCCCCGCGTGGCCTTTGCGCGCGCTGTGCCTTGGCGTGGCGCGACGGCACGGCTATGCGTCATTCACCCATGTCCGACGCACCGACCACCAGCGACGCCGCCATCGACACCCTGGGCGCCCTGCGCGCCGAGATCGATACGCTCGACAATTCCATGCACGACCTGCTGATCCGCAGGGCCGAGGTGGTGCAGCGCCTTGCCGCCGGCGGCGCCAAGCCGACCGGCACGGTCCTGCGTCCGGGCCGCGAGGCCTCGATCCTGCGGCGGCTGCTGGCGCGACATACGGGCGCGCTGCCCCGCGTCGCCCTGGTGCGTCTTTGGCGCGAGCTCTTCGCCACCTCCGTCGCCCAGCAGGGCAATTTCTCCATCTCGCTGCCGCCCGACCCCGCTCTGGCACGGATGGCGGCCGAGCATTTCGGCGCGAGCACGCCCCAGCGCCAGCACCCCACCCTCCAGGCGGCCCTGGCCGCGGTCGGCGCGCGGGATGCCAGCATCGCCATCCTCCCCTGGCCGCGCGAGAGCGACGAGGACGAGTGGTGGGCCCGCTTCGACCCGCACAATCTCCAGGTCATCGCCCGGCTGCCCTTCTACAGCGAGCGCGAGCCGCCGCTGGAGGCCGCCGTCATCGGGCTGAACCCGGCCGATCCCTCCGGCCATGACGCGACGCTGCTGCGCCTCGAGGTCCAGGGCGAGCCGAGCCGGGCCTCCCTGGCCACGCTGTCCGGCGAAGGCCGGGTCGTCGCCATGCGGCGCGAGGACGGCTTCACCCGCGCTTTGATCGAGACCACGGGCGCCCCGCCGCCCGATGCCACCATCCTCGGCCGCTACGCCATTCCCGAGCGAGGAGCGAAAGCATGAGCCTCCTGAATCCCCGCCCCACGATCCTCTCGATCGAGCCCTATGTGGGCGGCGAATCGAAGATCCCGGGCGTGAACCGGATCATCAAGCTCTCCAGCAACGAGGGCGCCTTCGGGCCGCCCCCGGCCGCGATGGAGGCCCATGCGGCCATCTCGCGCGAGCTGCACCGCTACCCCGATCCGGGCTCGACCGGCCTGCGCGAGGCGATCGGCGCGCGCTTCGGCCTCGACCCCGCGCGCATCGTCTGCGGCAACGGCTCGGACGAGCTGCTGGCCTATCTGATCCTCGCCTATGGCGGCGAGGGGACCGAGCTGGTCATGTCCGCCCACGGCTTCACCATGTACGACCTGTCGGGCCGCTATGCCGGCTGCACGGTCATCAAGGTGCCGGAGAAGAACCTCACGGCCGATGTGGACGCGATCCTGGCGGCCGTCGGCCCGCGCACCCGCATCGTCTGCATCGCCAACCCCAACAACCCGACCGGCACGCTGCTGCCGAGTGCCGAGATGCGCCGCCTGCGCGCCGGGCTGCGGGGCGACATCCTGCTGGTCATCGACGCGGCCTATGCGGAATACGTCACCGATCCGGATTTCGATCCGGGCAACGCCCTGGTGGATGCCAGCGGCAACACGGTGATGACGCGCACCTTCAGCAAGATCTTCGGCCTCGGCGGCCTGCGTCTGGGCTGGGCCTATATGCCGGCCGAGGTGATGGACATCGTCGGCCGCATCCGCGGGCCCTTCAACGTGAACGCCGCGGCCCAGGCCGCCGGCATCGCCGCCCTCTCCGAGCCGGGCTGGGTGGAGAAGTCCATCGCCCATAACGTGGAATGGCGCGGCAGGCTGGCCGCGGCGCTCGAAGCGGTGGGCATCAAGGCCTGGCCGAGCCACGGCAATTTCTTCCTCGCCGATTTCGGCACGGCCGAGAAGGCCAAGGCCGCCGATGCCTATCTGCGCGCGCGCGGGCTGATCGTGCGCGCTATGGGCTCCTACGGCCTCGGCCAGTGCCTGCGCATCACCATCGGCACCGGCGAGGAATGCACCCTGGTGGCGGAGGCCCTGACCGCCTTCATGAAACAGGATGGCTGAACCCCTCTTTGGCCGGCTCTGCCTGATAGGCGCGGGGCTGATCGGCGGCTCCATCGCCCGCCGCGCCCGAGAGAACGGCGATATCGCGCGCGAGGTCGTGATCAGCGCGCGCACCGGCAAGACGCTGGACCGCGTGCGCGAGCTGGGCTTCGCCGACCGCGTCGAGGAGGATTTCGCCAAGGCCGTCATGGACGCGGATTGCGTGATCCTCTGCGTTCCCGTCGGCGCCTATGCCGAGGTGATGGCGCAGATCGCGCCGCATCTGAAGCCAGGCGCCATTCTCAGCGACGTGGGCTCCACCAAGGGCTCTGTCCTGCGCGACCTCCAGCCTTTGCTGCCCGAGGGCGTGCATCTGGTGCCGGCCCATCCCATGGCGGGTACCGAGTTCTCCGGCCCGGATTCCGGCTTTTCCGCGCTTTTCGAGGGCCGCTACACCATCCTCACCCCGCCCGAGGGCACGGACCCGGCGGCTATCGCGACGCTGCGCGAGATGTGGCAGCGCTGCGGCGCCATGATCGAGTGCATGGACGCGACCACCCACGACAAGGTCGTGGCCATCGTCTCGCATCTGCCGCACCTCATCGCCTTCACCATCTGCGGCACGGCGGACGACCTGTCGGGTGAGACGCGCGAGAGCGTGCTGAAATTCGCCGCCTCGGGCTTCCGGGACTTCACGCGCATCGCCGGCAGCGACGTGGCCATGTGGCGCGACGTCTTCCTGAACAACCGCCCGGCGGTGCTGGAGATGCTGGCCCGCTTCACCGAGGATGCGCAGGCCTTCGGCCGCGCGATCCGCTGGGGCCAGGAAGACTTCATCGTCGACCGCATCCAGCGGGGCCGGAAGATCCGCAAGGAATTGATCGAGCACAAGCAGGCCTGAACGGGCCGCGGATGGGCTAGCCTGGGCCGGAGAACGATCCGGAGCCCGCCGCATGCCCTTTTTCCATCTGAGCGCCGAGGAGAGGGAGCAGCTGCTTCAGCTCCGCGCGGAGAAGCCGGCGCGCCGCCCCAAGGCGATCCAGACCGATACCGGGCAGAGGATCGCGGATCTGGTGGCGCGGACGGTGGGTTCCTGGCGCTTCATCGTCATCCAAAGCGCGCTGCTGGTGGTTTGGATCGCCCTGAACGTGACGGGCTATGTCCTGCAATGGGACCCCTATCCGTTCATCCTGCTGAACCTCGCCCTCTCGTTCCAGGCGGCCTACACGGCGCCCATCATCATGATGAGCCAGAACCGCCAGTCGGAGATCGACCGCGCGCATGCGGAGTTCGACTATCGGGTGAACGTGAAGGCGGAGCTTGAGATCGAGGCGCTGCACGCCAAGCTCGACGCGCTGCGCGAGCAGGAGATCCTGAAGATGATGGGGATCATCGAGCGTCTGTCGGAACACCTGGCGGTGCATCAGCCCCAGGAGAGCCCGGCACCGGATCCGGCACCGGGTTGGTCGGTCATGCGTCCTGAGGATTAGGCGCTGCGCGTCGCCGCCAGCTTCCAGGTCGGGTCCTTCTGGGACACGTCGCGCTGAAAGCTCCAGATATCCACGACCTCCGTCACGGCGTCCGCGCCGGCGACGATTTCCTGGTTGCGGGTGGTGATGTTCACCTGGTCGGAGACGAAGCGGACCGTCACCTCGGCGATGTTGCCGGTCAAGGCGGCACCCTCGATCGCGATCTCCTGCATGGCGCGGAGCTCGGTGCGCTGGGTCTCGCCGGCATTCTCGCGTGCCGTCACCGCCTGCTCGAAGCCGGCATAGGTGTCGTCCGAGAGGAGCGAGCGCAGCGTCTGGCGATCGCCCTGGGCGAAGGCGGCCACGATCATGCGGAACGCGCCCTCGGCGCCGTCCAGGAAGGCATTGGGCTCGAAGGCGGGATCGGCGGCCGCGATGCGCGACAAGGCCTGGCCCGCCTGGCTGGAGGTGATGGGCAGCACGCGGCGCACGGAATCGGAGCGCGCGGGCGCGACGTCGTCGGTGACGGCCTCTATCCGGGCCGAGCGCGCTTCGGGCATGCCCGGCGTGGCGGGCGGGCGTTCATAGCCCTGGCGCTTTCCCAGCACGCTGCGCAAGCGCAGCACGAGAAAGGCCGCGACCATCGCGAACAGGATCAGATCGATAGGAAAACCGCCCGACATAGGTAACCTCCAAGGCTCATCTAATTAGGCACGGCATGGCCTCGCCGCAATGTCTTGTTCCTGAATCACCCGCTTGCCGGCTGCGGAACGTCCGGCTACGCCTCGGTTATGATCTTCCTCCGCCACGGACAGAGCGAGTTCAACCTCCATTTCTCGGTGACCCGGGTCGATCCCGGCATCGTCGATCCGAAGCTGACTCCGCTCGGCCACGAGCAGGCAGCCCAGGCCGCCGAGACCTTGGCCCAGCGCGACATCCGCCGGATCATCGTCTCGCCCTATACCCGCGCCCTCGAAACGGCGACGCCGGTGGCGCGGGCGCTGGGGCTTCCCCTCACCGTAACGCCCGTGGTGAGCGAGCGTTACGCCTTTGTCTGCGATGTGGGCTCGCCCACCAGCCATCTTCGCTCGAATTTCCCCGAAGTCGGCTTCCACGCGATCGACGAGGTCTGGTGGCCGGCGATCGAGGAGCCGCGCGAGCAGCTCATGGAACGCGCCGCCCTGTTCCGCGCCGAGATGGCCGCGCTGGACGACTGGGCGCACACGGTCGTCGTGTCGCATTGGGGCTTCATCCTCGCCTTTACCGGCCAGTCGGTCATGAACGGCCAGATGATCGAGGCGGACCCGACCGCCGCCGCGCCGCGGGACTTCGCCTGGAAGCATTAGGATGCCGATCGTTGCGATCCCAGGCTGGCGCCGCACGCGGCGATAGGTAAGCTCCCTTGATCTAAGGGATTTTCCGAGTGCCGCTCTGGGTCGCCATCACGCTTTCCGCCGCTCTGTTCCAGTGCTGGCGCACCGCCCTTCAGCAACGGCTCCGCGGCCAGCTTTCGCTCAACGGCGCGGCGGTGGTCCGCTACCTCTACGGCGTGCCCTTCGGGCTGATGATCCTGGGCGTCTACTGGCTCATCTTCGGGGGCAGCTTCGGTCCGGTGACCTGGTGGTTCATCGGGCTCTGCGCGATGGCCGGACTGTTCCAGATCTTCGGCACCAACCTGCTCATCGCCTCCTTCGGGCCACGCGGCTTCGCGGTGGGCACGGCCTATTCCAAGACCGAGGCGGTGCAGGCCTCCTTCCTGTCGATCCTGCTGCTGGGGGACCACCTACCGGTCCTCGCCTGGATCGGGATCGCCGTCAGCGTCTTCGGCGTGATGTATCTGACGCTCGCCGGGCGCGGGCTGAACGGGCGGGACATCCTGCGCGCCACCTTCCAGCCGGCGGCGCTCTGCGGCATCGGCGCGGGCTTCTTCTTCGCCTTCACCTCGATCTTCGTGCGCAAGGCCAATCTGGAGCTGGAGGGCGCGGACAACATCCTCAAGGCGCTGTTCTCGGTGGTGGTCACGAACGTGATCCAGACGCTGGTGCAGGGCGGCTGGCTGCTGTTGCGCGAGCCCAAACAGCTGGGTGCCGTGTTCCGCAGCTGGCGAAGCTCCATGCAGGTGGGCGCGCTCTCGGCCTTCGGGTCGAGCTGCTGGTTCGTGGGCTTCTCGCTGGCCCCCGTCGCGCTGGTGCGCGCCGTGGGACAGGTCGAGATCATTTTCACCCTGCTCTTCAGCCGCTTCTTCCTGGGCGAGCGGCTGAAGACGAAGGACGTGGTGGGCGCGCTGACGCTGGTCGCGGGCGTCGTGCTCGTTCTGGTCGGCGCGCTCAGTTAACGGCTACTCGAACAGCGCGAGGATCTTCGCGGGCTCGACCTCTTCCAGCGTCCTGGGCGACCATTCGGGCTTGCCGTCCTTGTCGACCAGCACGCTGCGCACGCCCTCGCGGAAATCCGGATGGTCGTGCACGACGCTGCGGGTCAGCTTCAGCTCCTCGTCGAGGCAGCCGCGCAGGTCCAGCTTCGCGCCGCGGCGCAGCAGCTCCAGCGAGACGCTGAGACTGGTCGGCGACATGCGGCGCAGCGTCTTGATCTGCGCGGCGGACCATTCGGTGTCCTCGGCCTCCAGGCCGTCGAGGATGCCGAGCATGCTGTCCATGGAGAAGCAGCGGCCGATGGCCTCCATATGCGGCGCGAAGCTTGCCTCGGGCGGCGTCTGGGCGAAGCGGTCGATGACCGCCACGTCGCCCGTCTGGACCAGGGCGGCGCGCATTTCGGCGAACTTCTCGCGCGGGACGAAATGCGTCGCGAGGCCGGCATGCACCGCATCGGCGCCATTGAGGCGCGCGCCCGTGAGCGCGAGCCAAGTGCCGACGGAATTGGGCAGCCGGGGCAGGATGTAGCTGGTGCCGACATCGGGGAAGAGCGCGATGGCGGTCTCGGGCATCGCCAGCAACGCGTGCTCGCTGACCACGCGCGGGCCGTTGTGGATGGCGAGGCCGATGCCGCCGCCCATGCAGACGCCGTCGATCAGCGAGACCCAGGGCTTGGGGAAGAGCGCGATGCCCTCATTGACCGCATATTCCTCGGTGAAGAAGGCGGCGACGGGCGCGCGATCGCCCGCGACGGCGGCCTCGCGGACGGCGCGCACATCGCCGCCGGCGCAGAAGGCGCGGCCGCCGGCGCCCTCGAGCAGGACCAGCTTGACGGAGGCGTCGTCCTTCCACTGCGCGATGGCGGCGGCGAAGTCCCGGATCATCCCGATATCGAGCGCGTTCAGCGCCTTGGGGCGATTCATCAGGAGGGTGCCGGCGGGGCCTTCGCGATTCAGGATCAGGCTGGCTTCGGTCATGGAACGTCCTCGTTATGGGCTTCATCGGCGGTAGCGCGGGGGGCGGGGGCTGGCAAGAAGGGGCAAGCGGGCCAAGAAATTCACCGTCCGTCCATCCGGGATACGGCTATAGACGTTCAGTGCTGGGATCCGACTTTCCGAAGCCCCCCTGAGGAGGAACGACACATGGCCTTTATTCAACGGCGCGGCCTGATGCTGGGCGCAGTCGGACTGGGTTTCACGGGCCTGATGCGTCCGGCCTTCGCCCAGGCGCCTGCCGCCGCCCCCACTGCCGCGCCCACGGGCCCCTTCACCCTGCCGCCGCTCGGCTATGCCTTCGACAAGAACGAGGCCGCGATCGACGCGCGCACGATGGAGCTTCATCACCGCTTCCACCACCAGGCCTATGTGACCGGCCTCAACGCCGCCGTCGCCGGCCAGGACGCGCTGGCGCGGATGCCGCTGGACGAGCTGGTAACCAACTACGCCCAGGCGCCCGAGGCGCTGCGCACCCGCCTGCGCAACTTCGGCGGCGGGCATGCGAACCACAGCATGTTCTGGGAGATCATGGGCGGCGCCGGCGGCGAGCCGTCCGGTCCGCTGAAGGCGGCGATCGACCGCGATCTCGGCGGCTTCGGCGAGCTCAAGAACCGCTTCAACGCCGCGGCGATGGGCGTCTTCGGCTCGGGCTGGTCCTTCGTGACGGTAACGCGCGAGGGGCGGCTGGCGATCACGACCAAGCCCAACCAGGACAGCCCGCTGATGGACGGCCAGCGCGCGCTGATGGGCAATGACGTGTGGGAGCACGCCTATTACCTGCGCTACCAGAACCGCCGCGTGGAATATGTCGGCAAGTGGTGGGACGTGCTGGACTGGGCCAGGATCAGCGCGCGGTTCGACGCGGCGATGGCCGGCACGCTGAAGGTGTGAGCGGAGGGGGCATCGCCCCCTCGCGCGTCGTCAGGTCAGGGCCGGAAGCCCTGGCCTTGGGCTACTTGGCCTTCCACTTCGTGAAGTGCGGCGCTTCCTTCACGATGCGGTTCTCCATCTTCACCAGCATGCCGGCCTTGGCCCCTTCGGCCAGGAAGGAAGCCCAGGCCGGATCGGCCGCCATGGCGGCGCGGCGCTGCTCGCGGTCGCCCTGATCCTTGTAGGACCAGAGATGGACGACGGTGTTCAGCTCACCCTCCACGGTCGTGTACCAGCCGAGGCAGTTCTCCAGATACTTGAGCTGCAACGGCCAGGCTTTCTCCTCATAGAGCTTCACGAACTCCATCATGCGGTTGGGGAGGCAGGTGTAGATGCGGACGTCGACGATCATGGGGAATTCCTCGTGATGGATGCCCCATCATCGCCGAGCCGGGGCGCGTGTAAATCGGCAGTGCGTCAGACGGGCAGCACATAATCCTTGAATTGCCGCTTCAGCTCGGCCTTCCACAGCTTGCCCGTCGCGGTCATCGGCAGCGCGTCGACGAATTCCACGCGGTCGGGCATCCACCATTTCGCGACCTTGCCGTCGAGCACGGCGAGGATGCTTTCCGGTGTCGGCTCCGTTCCGGTCTTCCGCACGACCAGCAGCAGCGGCCGCTCGTCCCATTTGGGGTGATGCACGGGGATCGCGGCGGCCATCGCCACGTCCGGATGCGCCATGGCCAGGTTCTCCAGCGTGATGGAGCTGATCCACTCGCCGCCGGACTTGATGACGTCCTTCGCGCGATCGACGATCTCGATCTGCCCCAACTCGTCGATGGTCACGACATCGCCCGTGCGGAACCAGCCGTCGGGCGTGACGGCGGGGTCGCTCTCGCGGCGGAAATAGCCGCCGGCAACCCAGGGGCCCTGCACCTCCAGCTCGCCGAAGGCCACGCCGTCCTCGGCGATGGGCTTGCCGTCGCCGTCCAGCACCCGGAAATCCACGCCGAAGAGCGCGCGGCCCTGCTTGCGGCCATAGGCGAGCTTGCGGTCCTCGTCCCAATCCGCGTTCTCGGGCTTGAGCGCGTTGAGGCTGCCCAGCGGGCTCATCTCCGACATGCCCCAGGCGTGCAGGATCGGGATGCCGTATTCCTTCAGGAAGCCCGAGGTGATGGCGACGGGCAGCGCCGTGCCGCCCACCACCAGCCGCGGTGGCTTGGTGAATTTGCGCGCCGGATCCTCGCGCAGCCATTGCAGCATCAGCGTCCAGATCGTCGGCACGCCGGCGGAGAAGGTGACGATCTCGGTCTCGAAGAGCTTGAACAGGCTCGCCGGATCGAGCTTCGGCCCCGGCAGCACCAGCGAGGACCCAGCCATCGGCGCGGCATAGGGCGTGCCCCAGGCGTTCACGTGGAACATGGGCACCACGGGCATGACGACGTCCACGGCGGCGAGGCCGAAGGCGTCGGGCTGGATGGCGGCCATGGCGTGCAGCACGGTGGAGCGGTGCGAATAGAGCACGCCCTTGGGCATGCCGGTCGTGCCCGAGGTGTAGCAGAGCGAGGAGGCGGAGCGCTCGTCGAATTCGGGCCAGGCATAATCGCCGGATTCCGCGGCGCTGAGCGCGCCTTGCTCCAGCACCTCCACGGGGAAGTCCGGCTTCGGGGCGGGGCGCATCAGCACGACGGCGCGCAGGGATTTCGGCAGACGATCGGCGATGGCGGTCAGGGCCGGCAGCACCACGGGGTCCACGAAGACGAGCACGTCCTGCGCGTCCTCCAGGATATAGGCGATCTGGTCGGCGAAGAGGCGCGGATTCACCGTGTGCAGCACGGCGCCCATGCCGGAGACGGCGTAATAGAGCTCCAGATGCTGCCGCGAGTTCCAGCCGAGGGTCGCGACCCGGTCCCCGGGCTGCACGCCGAGCCGGATCAGCGCCTGGGCCAGCCTCGCAGCGCCCTGGGCGACTTCGGGCCAGTTCGAGCGGCTGGCGATTCCCTCGGGATCGACGGAAACGATCTTCGCACCGCGGTGATGCTTCGCCGCATGGCGCAGGATCGAGGAGACGAGAAGTTGATGATCCTGCATCAGGCCGCGCATGAAGTCCTCCCTGGAAGTCTCTTATTGGGAGCATCATGGCGGCCCGATGGGCTGAAAGCCAGCTTGCGATCAGCCCCTCGCGTTAACGCGGATTCGGCAGTTCGCGGTTCAGGATCACCTGGCCGCCGGTGGTCATCGAGCCGCGCTGGAAGTTCATCGGGCCGATGGGAATGTCCGGCACGCCCGACGCGCCCGGCGAGGTGTCGAGCGAGGCGCAGGCGGCAAGCGCCAGGACCAGCATCAGAGGAAGGGCACGCATCATCATATTCTACTCCGCACGAAGGTTGGCGCTGCGGATCAGCTCGCCCCACATCGTCGTTTCGCGGGCGAGTAGGTCCCGCAGATAGGTCGCGTCGCCGGGGATCAGCTCTACACCCTGCTCCGCCATCCGGGAACGCAGGTTCGCATCCTCCGTGGCGACGCGCAGCGCGGCCGTCAGTTTCCGCACGACCGGCTCCGGCGTCCCGGCCGGCGCGAAGACGCCCTGCCAGAACACGGCCTCGAAGCCCGGCACCGTGTCGGCGACGGGCGGCAGCTCGGGCACCAGCGCGTTGCGCGCGGTGGAGGAGATGGCGAGGCCGCGAGTCGCGCCCTCGCGCAGGGCCGGGATGGCCTCCAGCAGGGCCGAGAACATCGCCTGGATGCGCCCGGCGCGCAGCTCGATCAGGGCGGGGGTGCCGCCACGGAAGGGGATGTGCACGACGTCGAGATTCGCGCGCGCGGCGAAGAGCGCCTGCGCCAGATGGTTCACGGCACCCGTTCCGCTGCTGCCGAAATTCACCTTGCCGGGATTGGCGTGGCAATAGGCGATGAACTCGGCCGTGCTGCGGACCGGCAGGCCGGGATGCACGTGCAGCGCAAAGGCGGAGCGGAACATCATCCCCACCGGAATCAGATCGCGCATCGGCTCGCGCGGCGTGAGGTTGGGTTGCAGCGCCGGATTGATGGCGAGCGTCGAGGTGCCGGCCAGCAGCGTGTAGCCATCGGGCCGTGCCTGGGCGACGTAGGTATTGGCGACGGCGGTGGCCGCGCCGACGCGGTTCTCGATTACCACCGGCACGCCGAGTTCGCGCGCCATGCGCTCGGCGACGACGCGGGCGGTCACATCGGTCACGCCGCCGGGCGCATAGCCTGAGGCCATGGCGATGGCGCGGCTGGGATAGGCCTCCTGGGCGCCGGCTGGCGTCGCTCCACTCGCCAAGGCAAGCAGGCCGGGCGCGGCCAGCAGGGTGCGGCGGGTACTCATGGCGATCCTCCAGAAACTTTCTTGGGGAGAAGCGTGTCTGTCATCAGGCTTCCGCGCAACCGTCATCTGGATGCAATAAATTGCGCCTAAGCCCCGCTCGTCTGGCGGAGTTGATGATGCTTGAGATCGAAGGACTGACGCGCCGCTTTGGCGACAAGGCGGCGGTGGACGGCGTGAGCCTGCGGATTCCGGCCGGGCAGATGGTGGGCGTGATCGGTCGTTCCGGCGCGGGCAAGTCCACGCTGCTGCGCCTCATCAACCGGCTCGCCGAACCGAGCGAGGGCCGCATCGTCTTCGAGGGACGCGACGTCACGCGCCTCAAGGGCGGCGGCCTGCGTGACTGGCGCACGGAATGCGCGATGATCTTCCAGCAGTTCAACTTGGTGCAGCGCCTCGACGTGCTGACCAATGTGCTGATTGGCCGGCTCAACCACCGCCACGGATTCCTCGCCAAGATCGGTTCGCTGCTCAGCCAGTTCACGCCCGAGGAGCGCGCCATGGCGCTCGCCGCGCTCGACCGTTTCGACCTGCTGAGCACGGCGCTGCAACGCTCCGACACGCTTTCGGGCGGGCAGCAGCAGCGCGTCGCCATCTGCCGCGCGCTGATGCAGCAGCCGCGCCTGATCCTCGCCGACGAGCCGATCGCGAGCCTGGATCCGCGCAACGCCCGCACGGTGATGGACGCGCTGGCCCAGGTGAACCGCGACGGCATCACGGTGCTGGTGAATCTCCATCACCTCGACACGGCGCGCGAGTACTGCAACCGCGTCGTCGCCATGCAGCAGGGCCGCGTCGTTTTCGACGGCTCGCCCTCCGAGCTCAACGCGGCGCGCATCACGCAGATCTACGGCATCACCGAAGCCGAATTCCAGGCCGAGGCCGCCGCGGCCGTGAGGGCCACGCCCGTTTTCGACGTGCCACGCCAGACGGCGATGGCCTGAACACCGCACGGAGAATGAACATGATCAACCGCCGCTACCTCGGCGCGCTGGCGCTGGGCGCCACCGCCTTCGCCACGCAGAGCGCCCGCGCACAGACCGCCGCCCCGCGCCGCACGGCCGATGCCGGCGTCGCCATGCCGGCCGCCGGCCGCAAGGCCTGGGCCGATCAGGTCCCGACGCTGCGCATCGGCCTGCTGGGCGGCGAGAACGAAGCCGACCGCCTTGGCCGTTTCGGCGCCTACCAGAATCTGCTGGCCGAGACCTTCAAGATTCCCGTCCGCCTCTTCCCCGCCAGCGACTATTCGGGCGTGCTGCAGGCGTTCAGCGCGAAGCAGATCGAGATGTCCTCGCTCGGCTCCTCCGGCTATGCCGGCGCCTGGCTCGACACCAATGGCGGCATCCAGCCGCTGGTGGTGCCGGAGGAGAATGACGGCTCCATCGCCTATCACTCCGTGCTGGTGGTCCGCTCCGACAGCGGTATCGCGAACCTCGAGCAGATGCGCGGCAAGAGCCTCGCCTGGGCTGATCCGAACTCCACCTCAGGCTACCTGATCCCGCGCTTCGCGCTGCGCCGCCAGGGCATTGGCGTCGAGCCGGGCCAGTATTTCTCCCGGACCGGCTTTGCCGGAGGGCATGAGCAGGGTGTCGTTGCCGTGCTGCAGCGCCAGTATGATGGGGCAGTGACCTGGGTTTCGGGCCAGGGCGACCCGGCGCAGGGCTACAGCCGCGGCAATCTCCGCGCGATGGTGGACAAGGGCATGCTCAACATGGCCGATCTCCGCGTGCTCTGGACCTCGGACCCGATCCCGAACGGCCCGCTCGCCTCGCGCAGCGACCTGCCCGCCTCCTTCCAGGAGGACATGAAGCTGTTCCACCTGGCGCTGCCCAAGACCCACCCCGCGATCTACGAGCAGATCGAGCGCGGC
This sequence comes from Roseococcus sp., assembly GCF_965227005.1. Taxonomy (NCBI): domain Bacteria; kingdom Pseudomonadati; phylum Pseudomonadota; class Alphaproteobacteria; order Acetobacterales; family Roseomonadaceae; genus Roseococcus; species Roseococcus sp. The sequence goes on along the minus strand of NZ_CBDDFJ010000005.1, from coordinate 5,256 downwards.
GGCGGCACGGGTTACCGCGAGGCGACGCACGACATCTTCCAGATCATTGTCGACCTGCGCCGCGAAGAAGCTGCCGCGCGCCGCCGCCGGAGCTGAGAATCAGGGTGCCCGCAGGGTTGGTCCTTTGCTGATGCGGGTCCCCGTGTCGTCCGCCATCGCGGCGCAGGAAGCGGCCTACCGCGACCTGCGCCGGCAGCGCCGCATGGCCACGCTGACCGGCGTGGCCGTGCTCGTCGTCCTCCTGGCCGCGGCGGCCTGGATGAGCGAGTTCTATCCGTCCTCGGTGATCGCCGGCTTCCCGCGCATCGGCGAGTATTTCTCCAAGGTGCTGCCCTCGCTCGAATGGGCGAACCTTCTCTCCGGAGCGGAGACGGAAGGCAGCATCGCCTTCTGGTTCTACCGGTTGGATGCCTGGCTGCTGTTGCTCGTCGAGACGGCGCAGATGGCCGCGATCGCGACCGTGGCGGGCGCTGCGGTGGCGCTGCTTCTCGCCTTTCCTGCCGCGAAGAATCTCGGCGCGCCGAACTGGGTCTTCCAGCTGACGCGGCGCGTGCTGGAAGCCACGCGCACAGTGCCCGAGATCGTCTTCGCGCTGATCTTCGTCTGGGCCTTCGGCGTGGGCGCTCTGGCCGGAATTCTCGCCATCGCGCTGCACACGACCGGCGCGCTCGGCAAGCTCTTCGCCGATGCGATGGAGAACGTGGAGCTCCGCCCCTGGGATGGCGTCCGCGCCTCGGGCGGAACCTGGTTCGAGGCCTGCCGCTTCGCCGTGCTGCCCGCCGCCGCGCCGGATCTGCTGAGCTATGCGATGCTGCGCTTCGAGGTGAACCTGCGCTCGGCCAGCGTCATCGGCTTCGTCGGCGCGGGCGGCATCGGCGAGGAGCTCTACAAGGTGATCTCCTTCAATTACTACGAGGAGATCAGCGCCATCATCCTGCTCATCATCCTCGCGGTGATGCTGATCGACATGACCTCCGAACGGTTGCGGCGCCGCGTGATCGAGGCCGCGACGTGAGCGCGCATATGGCCCCCGCCGAGATCGAGGCCTGGCGCGCGCGCATGCCACGCGCCTTCGGCCCCACCGTGCAAGGCAGAATGCTGCGCGTGCTGGGCGGCGTGGCCTTCCTCACCTGGCTGATCGGCACGCTCTGGATGTTCCAGGTCACGCCGCAGCGGCTGTGGAACGGGCTCAACGGCCTGGGGGTCATCGTCCGGCTGATGATCCCGCCCTCGCCCGGCGAGCTCTGGCTGGATATCCTTCGCGGCATCGGCGAGAGCCTCGCCATGGCCTTCCTCGGCACCTTCATCGCGGCGGTGATCGCGCTGCCGCTCGGCTTCCTGGGCGCGCGCAACGTGGTGACGAACACGCTGTTCCGCTTCTCGCTGCGCCGCTTCTTCGATGGCATGCGCGGCGTGGACTCGCTCATCTGGGCGCTGGCCTATGTGCGCGCCGTAGGGCTCGGCCCGCTGGCGGGCGTGCTCGCCATCGCCACGGCGGATATCGCGGTGCTGGCAAAACTCTTCGCCGAGGCGATCGAGAACGCGGAGAAGAAGCAGGCCGAGGGCATCGCGGCCTCGGGCGGCTCCTCGCTGATGGTGATGCGCTTCGGCCTGTTGCCGCAGGTGGCGCCGATCATGCTCGGCCACGTGCTCTATTTCTTCGAGAGCAACACGCGCAGCGCGACCATCCTGGGCGTCGTCGGCGCGGGCGGCATCGGCCTCCAGATCGCCGAGCGCATCCGTGTCCGCTACTGGGACGAGGTGGCCTTCATCATCATCCTGATGGTGCTGACGGTGGCCGCGATCGACTGGATTTCGGGCCGCGTGCGACGTAAGCTCATCGGCGCGCGTTAGAGGCGGGCTGGCCCGGGCCAGCCCGTCACGCTTCCCGCTGGCGGATCAGGATCATCGCTCGTGAATTCGCCCCTCGCAGCCCTGAACGCCCTCAACTTTTTCATGGCCGATGTGCGCGACGGCCTGGGGCCGTTCCTCGGCGTCTTCCTTCAGGGCAAGGGCTGGTCGCCCGGCGAGATCGGCCTGGTGATGACCATCGGCGGCCTCGCCGGCATGGCGGCCGCCACGCCGCTCGGCATGATGGTGGACCGCTCCCGCCGCCTGCGCCTGCTTCTGGGCCTGGCGGCCATCGCCATCATCCTCTCCTGCGGGGCCAACTTCGTGATGCCGGTGCTGGGCGTCGTGGCGCCGGCGCAGATCGTCTCCGGCATCGCCGCCGCGGTGGTGGCGCCGGCCGTGGCGGGGCTGACCCTGGGCCTGGTGGGCCAGAAGGGCTATCCGCACCAGCTCGGCCGCAACGAGGCCTGGAACCACGCGGGCAATGCGGCCGCGGCCGTGCTTTCGGGCGGGCTCGGCTGGATGTTCGGCCTGCCCGCCGTCTTCGTGTTGATGGCGGCCATGGCGGGCGGCTCCATCTTCGCCCTGCTCAGCATTCCGGCGGACGCCATCGATCACGCCGCGGCGCGCGGTGCGGGCGATACCGAGGAGGCATCCACAGCCTCCCTGCGCGATCTTCTCGCCAATCGCCCGTTAAGGGGGCTGGCCGCAACGATGATGCTGTTCCACCTCGCCAATGCGGCCATGCTGCCGTTGCTGGGACAGTCGATGGTCGCCCGCGGCACGGCGGGCGACGCCAGCGCCTATACCGCCGCCACCGTCCTCGTCGCTCAAGGCACCATGATCCCGATGGCGCTGCTGGCGGCCTGGCTGGCGGAACGGCGCGGCTACTGGATCGTCTTCGTGCTGGCGCTTGCCGCGCTACCGCTGCGGGGCGCGCTGGCGGGCTCCATCCAGCACCCGATGGTGCTGATCCCCGTGCAGATGCTGGACGGCGTCGGCGCGGGGCTCCTGGGGGTCGCGATGCCCGGCCTGATCGCGCGGCTCCTGAACGGGACGGGGCGGGTGAACACCGGCCTGGCCCTGGTGATGACGGCGCAGGGTATCGGCGCCGCCTGCAGCCCCCTGCTGGCGGGGCTGGTGGCGGAATGGCTCGGCTACGGCGTCGCCTTCCTGGTTCTGGGCCTCATCGCGGCGGCGGCACTGGCGCTCTGGTTGGCGGCCGGCGACAGGCCCCGGCGAGATGTCGGCCGGGCGTGATGCGCCTTGCCTGGAGAAGGGTTCAGGTCCGGCGTTTCACCGCCGGGCCAAGACGCCTATATGCCGGACGTGACCGAACCCCTCGCCCTCTACATCCATTGGCCCTTCTGCGCCTCCAAATGCCCCTATTGCGATTTCAACTCGCATGTCCGGGAAGGCGGCGTGGACCATGCGCGCCACCGCGCGGCCTTGCGGCGCGAGCTGGCCCATGAGGCCGAGCGACTGGCATCCGCCGAGCCCGGCCGGAACTCCCGGCGCCCGCTCGCCAGCATCTTCTTCGGCGGCGGCACGCCGAGCCTGATGGAGCCCGAGACCGTCGCCGCCCTCATCGCGGATGCGCGCCAGCTCTTCGATGCGGCCGCCGACATCGAGATCACGCTGGAGGCCAACCCCACCAGCGTCGAGACCGGCAAGCTGCGCGAATTCGCCGCTGCCGGGGTGAACCGCGCCTCGCTTGGCGTGCAATCGCTGGACGCCGAGGCGCTGCGCTTCCTGGGCCGACGCCACGACGCGCCGCAGGCCATCGCTGCGCTGGAGGCCGCGCGGGGTATCTTCCCGCGGCTGTCCTTCGATCTGATCTATGCCCGTCCCGGCCAGTCCGAGGACTCCTGGCGGGCCGAGCTGCGCCAGGCGCTGGCGCTCGCCGCCGATCATCTCAGCCTCTACCAGCTCACCATCGAGCCCGGCACGCGCTTCTTCACCGAGCATGCGCGCGGCGCCTTCGCCCTCCCGCAGGAGGATGACGCGGCGCGGATGTACGAGGCCACGGCGGAAGAGGCCGCGCGCTTCGGCCTCGCGCCCTATGAGGTCAGCAACTACGCCAAGCCCGGCGCCGAGAGCCGGCACAACCTCGCTTATTGGCGCTATGGCGACTACCTCGGCATCGGCGCCGGCGCGCATCAGCGATTGCTGCTGAACGGCGCGATGATCGCGACGCGCCGGCACCGCGCGCCGGAGGAATGGCTCTCGCGCGTCGAGGCTTCGGGCCATGCCATCGTGGAGGAGGAAACGCTCTCCCCGCGCGACCGTGGCCGCGAAGCGCTGCTCATGGGCCTTCGCCTCGCCGAGGGGGTCAATCCCGCCCGCATCGAGGCCCGCAGCGGCCTGACCTTCCTGGAGACCATCGATCCCACGATGCTCACCGCCTGCCTGGAGGAGGAGTATCTCGAATGGCAGGGCTCCCGCCTGGTGGCGACGCCCGAGGGTCGGGTCCGGCTCGACGACTTGCTTCCGGCCTTGCTTCGCTGAGCGCGAATGCCTAATATCCGCGCATGTTCCTGACGAGCACCACGCTGCGAATTACGCGCCCGGCCGGTTGATCCGCGCCGCGATGTCGTGGCGCGTCACCGCGCCGGGCCTCGCCCTCGCAACCGTGTCCCAGGAATCTTTCGAAATGTCCGATACCGTCTCCGTGCTCTTCACGGTCGAAGCCGAGGCTTCGCCCTGCCTGCTTCCCCGATTGCTCCAGCCCTTCGCCAAGCGTGGCCTGATGCCGGACCACATGGTGTCCCAGCATCATCGCGGCCGCATGCGCGTGGAGCTCGGCATGGAGCATATGCCGGCCGGGATGGTGCATCTCGTTGCCGGCAATCTCGGCCAGGTGGTGGGCGTGCATCGCGTGGTCGAGCATCGCGAAGAAAATTTGCGCGCCGCAGCCTGAATCTCTCCTCGTTCGCCCTCGAACGGTTGCCGGCCGCGCCGACGCATCTAGGCTGGCCGCAACCATAAAGGGAAACGTCCATGCCTCTGCTTCATCCGCGAATCTCGCGCCGCGCCGCCCTTGCCATCGCGGCCGGGCTGGGTGCGCCCGCCGTTGCGCGGGCTCAGGCCTTTCCGTCCAAGTCGCTGCGCATCATCGTGCCCTATACGCCAGGTGGGACGACCGACATCGCGACCCGCCTCATCGCCGAGCCGCTGGGCCGTGCGCTGGGTCAGACCATCGTCGTGGAGAACCGGGCGGGCGCCAACAGCATCGTCGGCGCGGGCGCCGCCGCGAGCAGCCCGGCCGATGGCTACACGCTGGTGATGGTTCTGCCGGCGCATGCGGCTAATGCCACGCTCCAGGCGGGCAAGCTGCCCTTCGACGTGATCGGCAGCTTCGCTCCCGTCTCCCTGGCTGTGACATCGCCGCTCGTCGCGGCGGGC
>NZ_CBDDFJ010000004.1:0-37156 GCF_965227005.1 Roseococcus sp. | reverse complement strand
TGAGCGCATGAAAAAGGCGGCGCCGGTTCCCCGGCGCCGCCTCGCATTCTCATAAAACCGTAACTCGGGTTAGCCGACCGAAAGCCTGCGCTCGACGATCTGCTGTTTCATGCTCTTCTGAAGCTTCTCGAAGGCGCGCACCTCGATCTGCCGAACGCGCTCGCGGCTGATGTTGTACTGCTGGCTCAGCTCCTCGAGCGTGGTCGGCTCGTCCTTGAGGCGCCGCTCGATCAGGATGTGGCGCTCGCGCTCGTTCAGCGTGCGCAGCGCGCCGTTCAGCATGTCCTTGCGGTTGGACATGTCCTGCCGCTCGGCCAGCTCGACCTCCTGGCTCTCGGACTCGTCCACCAGCCAGTCCTGCCACTCGCCCTCGCTATCGGCGCGGACGGGGGCGTTGAGGCTGTTGTCCGGCGCGCCGAGGCGGCGGTTCATGCTGATCACGTCCTGCTCCGGCACGGCCAGGGTGGTCGCGATCTTGGTGACCACCTCCGGCTGCAGGTCGCCATCCTCCAGTGCCCCGATCTGGCCCTTGAGCCGGCGGAGGTTGAAGAACAGCTTCTTCTGCGCGGCCGTGGTGCCCATCTTCACGAGCGACCAGCTGTGCAGGATGTATTCTTGAATGGCGGCGCGGATCCACCACATGGCGTAGGTGGCCAAGCGGAAGCCGCGATCCGGATCGAACCGCTTCACCGCCTGCATCATGCCGACATTGCCTTCGCTGATGAGCTCGCCGACGGGCAGGCCATAGCCCCGGTAACCCATCGCGATCTTGGCCACGAGGCGCAGATGCGAGGTAACGAGCTTATGGGCGGCACTTTCGTCGGCGACGTCACGCCAGCGCTTGGCGAGGTTCAACTCCTCCTCCGGCGCGAGCATGGGGAACTTGCGGATGTCCTGCAGATAGCGGGACAGGTTGCCTTCGGGGGCCATGGGAATGCTGAGGGACGCCATGTGTAAGCCTTCCTTCTGCGTCGCGCACCCACCCCGTGACGGCGGCGGATGCGCGGCATCTGAGGCGGAACGCCACCGGGGCCCTCCCGGCTGCATCCACCCCAGTCACGGAGGGGGCGGTGTCAGCAGCCTGGGTCTTCGAGCGGCACCCCGGTGCGATGCCAATGCGGTAGCCTAATCCCATCTCGAAGCCCCTGGCAAGGGAAACCGAACCATTTCGGTCCTGTAAGCCAGAGGATGGGTTATCCAGAGGATCTAAAGGGTTCAGCCGGCGGCTTGGCCGAGCTGATCCAGAAGGTCCTGCATGTCCTTCGGCGGGTCGGAGCGAAAGGTTAGCACGCCGCCGTGGACCGGATGCTTGAAGGAAAGGCTCGCCGCGTGAAGGGCCTGGCGCGGGAAGGAGAGCAGCGATTCGCGCAGATCCGCGGGCAGCAGCTTGCTTGAGGCAGGCGTGCGCCGGAGATAGACCGGGTCGCCCACCAGAGGGTGGCCGCGATGGGACAGATGCACCCGGATCTGATGCGTCCGCCCCGTCATGAGCTTGCAGCGCAGCAGGGTGACGGCGCTGAACCAGTTCCGCTCGGTCGCGTAGCGGGTGATGGCGTGCTTGCCCGAGGTCGCGCCGGCGGCCCCGCCCTTCGAGCGCAGCTCGACCACGGCCATGCGTTTGCGGTCGGTGGCGTGGCGGCCGATGGCGGCCTCGATCTCGTCCTTGGGCGGGCTCGGCAGCCCCCAGACGAGGGCCAGGTATTCGCGGTCCAGGTCGCGGGCGGCGAAGGCCTCCGAGAGCGCCTGGTGCGCCACCTGGGTCTTGGCCACGACCATGATGCCCGAGGTGTCCTTGTCGAGCCGGTGGACGATGCCCGGGCGCTTCTCGCCGCCGATTCCCTCCAGCTCTTCGCCCGCATGGGCCAGCAGGCCGTTGACCAGCGTGCCGTCGGCATTGCCCGGCGCCGGATGGACGACGAGGCCCGCCGGCTTGTCCAGCACGATCAGGTCGCGGTCCTCGAAGAGGATATCGAGCGCCATGGCCTGGGCCGCGGGCCTGGCCGGCACCGGCGAGGGCGGCGAGATGGTGTAGGTGGAGCCGAGGCGCACGATATGGGCGGGCTCGGTCACCACTTCGCCGTCGCGGGTGGCGTGGCCTTGTTCGATCAACGCCTTGACGCGGGAGCGAGAGAGACCGCCTATCCGCTCCGCGAGGAAGCGGTCCAGGCGCATGCCGTGGTCGGCTTCGGTCGTGCTGATTTCATGGGTCTTAGACAAATGCGGGCACTCAAAATCCTGGTTGTGGTGATGGGGGTGATGATCGTCGCCGGCACCGTGGCCCTCGGCGTCATCCTCGTCCAGCGCTCCGGACGCGGGAGTGCCGCGCCTTTGCCGCCGATGACGCTGGATCTGCCGCCGGGCAGCCGCATCGCCGGCATTGCCGGCGCCGAGGGGCGCTTCGCCGTGCTGGTGCAGCGGCCGGATGGGGACCGGATCGTCTTCCTCGACGCGAAGACCGGACGCCCGGTGGGCGAGGTCATTCCCGGAGCGTCGGTGCCCGTGCGCTGAACGCGGGGCTTACTTCGCGCCCCCCCGCTTGATCCCGGGAGCAAGGGTGGGTAGAAGCTCGACACCGGCCGAGTACGTCCCTTTCGTCTAGAGGCCTAGGACACCGCCCTCTCACGGCGGCAACAGGGGTTCGAATCCCCTAAGGGACGCCATCTCTTTCAATGGCTTAGATGATGGTGAGGCGCGGATGTCTAATCCCGTGTCTACTATCGCTGTCGGTGGGCCGCTCCCCGCGACTGAATGGGGCCAGCCCTCGACGAGCCGGCCCCCCTTCCCTAACCCACTCGGATGGGACGGCTTTACCGCCGGAACCCGACGAGGAACCACCCGTTCCGCCGGACGAACTTCCCGTGCCGTCGGATGGGCCCGTTGAGCCGCCGTTGGCCCGGTCCCGGGCGAGCCCGGCATACCCGGCGTCCGGGTCACAGATCCCGGAGCACTAGCAGTGCCAGGGCTGGTCGGCGGTGCGACGCCCGGTGTCGGTTGCGTCGTGGTCGTCGTTGGGTTGCTGGGGCTCGCTACGGACACCATCGCGAGACTGGAGCGCGGCGAAGCGTTGAAGCCAGCCACAGTCGCAGCGATCCAGACCGCCCTTGAAGCCGCCGGCGTCATCTTCGTCGCGGAGAATGGCGAAGGGCCGGGGGTGAGGCTTAGAAAGCTACCACCGGGCTGAAGAGGCTCGGGAACCTGGTGATTCCTGCGGTATGAGACGACAAGCAGGCGCCGCCTTCTATCTGTGGGTTAAAGCTTGCCGTTCAGCGGCCCCCATCTGCCTTTGGCAAAGGCCTCACTGGTCGGCTTACCATTGATCATCGTGGAAGGTGGCGGGTCGTAGCGCCAGAATCGGCCATCGAAGGTTGCGACGTAACCGGTCAGGCCCCACTTGTTCGAAAGATCCTCGTCACCGCCAATGAACTTGTCCCATTCAGCCCCCATGGTGATCAGCACACCGTTCTGAATATTGTAGAACTCCTTCACCGGATGAGTATGATACCACGCAACGGGCGTTGTACCGACCGGGCAGCCGCGATTTTCAGCATCTTGCTGAACGTCAACGCGCCCCGAAGCATGGCCCCGAAACGGTCCCGTCCATCCAATCTTCCCGGTAGTATCATCACGGTAAATCACGCCTCCGAACTCTCGCCGATCGTCGACGGATTGCTTCAAGACACTTTTTAGTAAAGCTCTCGCCGCTTTCTCGATTTTGATGCCGTCAGGCGTTGTGGCCTTGGGCTGGAAAGAAGATTGATCACTTCCTGACATCTTGGACCTCGCCGCGTCCTCGCATCTTGCCACAGTGTTAGCGCCAGCCAAGGTGATTAATTGCGGGAGCATAAAAGTGCCCGTCATCGGCATCAGTGAGTTTCGACTTGTCGCCGGCGCATTCCACGTTGATGCGCTCCTCGCAAACCTCGGCGAGCCTTTCCATCTCGTGCGCGCGCTGGCGGGGGACCCCGATGTCGGTGGGGGTGGTAGGTGAAGTGTCCGGATCGCGGACACTTGTTGACCGGCCGGTCTCTTGGGTTGCGACCTCGCCGCGCTCCTGAGCTGCCACCAGCTCGCGGCCGATGCGCTCCTCGCTGAGCAGCAGTCATCAGGTCTTCGAAACCCCCTCGGCCTTCGCCATCGCGACGGCCGTGAAGAGCAGCGCCTGGCGGCTGGCGTCGCCTAATGCGTCCCAAATCCGCATCAGGTCCACACGATCTTGCCGCGTGGCTGTTCGGCCGGGGAGCCCGGCGCCTTCCGCTTCAACGTGACTGGCCGTCGGTGCCGCAAGCGCCCGCTCGACCAGAAATACCTCAAGCTCTTCCCGGTCCCAGCGAGGTTGCCTCGGTCCCAGCGCCAGGCTGGGCTTGGGCAGCTTGCCGGCCTTCACGTAGCACGAGAGGTAGTATTCTCGGACCGAGACAAGGGCGCCTAGGTTGTGGACTCATAAGCTCTGAGCCAGGGGCGTGATGCGACGAGGGAGACGGCAGCGAGGAAGTTCCTGGCTGATTTGTCGAAGCGCGTGGCGATACGCCTCTGGCCCAGAGCTTATGAGTCCACAACCTACACCGCGATCCGCTGAGTCCCCCGCCGATGCGTTGGAGCCCGGCACTTCTTTCCGGCATAATGCCCCGCATGACAGTCGTTGAAGGCGCCGAGTTGAGCCCCGATGAGGTGACGCGGCTCGCCGCCCTGGGCTCCATCGTCACGCTCAAGGAGTGCAGTGCCCCTGGCGTCGATTTTACCGGGTTCGACCTGACCGGGTGGGTCTTTGAGCGCTGTGATTTCCGCGATGGGCGCTTTCGCGCCGCATCGCTGGACAGCACCCGTTGGGCGTCCTGCAAGCTGGCGGGAGCTGACTTCTCCAGAGCGGACCTGGGCGACGCCGTTTTCGCGAATTCGACCGTCACCAACGCGAAGTTCCACGGCACCAAACTGCGTGGCTGCAGCTTCGATGGGTGCAAGCTGACCGGCGCCGACTTCAACCAGTGCCGCGCGCTCGACGTGCATTTCTCGGAATCGAACCTGACCTTCGCCCTGCTGCCCGGCTTCTCCTTCCGCAAGGCATGCCTGACGGGCGTGGACCTCTCCGAGGCGGACCTGACCGAATGCGACTTCCGGGGCGCCATTCTCGAGCGATGCAGCCTCCGCAACTCCACGTTGGACCGAGCCCGCTTCGAGGATGCCGACCTTCGGACCTCCGATATTTCTGGCCTGTCCGTGGTTGGTGCCAGCCGGTTCCGGGGCGCTAAAATCTCCATCGATCAGGCGGTCGCCCTGGCGCAAAGCCTCGGCATGAAAGTCTGCTAGCCAGCGCCGGACGGATCACCGCCTGACCTGCATCGCGGCGCCCCGGATTTAACTGTCGCCGCCGCTCGCCGATTGATAGGCTCGGGATCCTGCGCCGCGGCAATGACCGCGCGCCGCGACGCCCGGCGTCGCCCAAGGGACCAGGAGAGACAAGATGGCGAAGCTCAACGTCAACGGTCAGGTCGTGGAGGTCCAGGCTGAGGACGACACCCCCCTGCTCTGGGCGCTCCGAGAGCAGCTCGGTCTCACCGGCACGAAATACGGCTGCGGCATCGCGCAATGCGGCGCCTGCACCGTGCATGTAGACGGCGCCGCCATGCGGGCCTGCGCCATGCCCGTCTCGGCCTTCGACGAGAACCAGAAGATCGTCACCATCGAGGGCCTCTCGCCCAATAGCAGCCATCCCATCCAGCAGGCCTGGCTCGCGCTTGATGTGCCGCAATGCGGTTTCTGTCAGTCGGGGATGATCATGGCCGCTGCGGCCCTGCTCGCCGCGACGCCGCGCCCGACCGAGGCGCAGATCCGCGACGAGATCACGAATATCTGCCGCTGCGGCACCTTCAACCGGGTCATCGCGGGCATCCAGCGCGCGGCCGGCCCGGCCACGGCCGGTTGAGGGAGGGAGCCATGAACGCCATCAGCCGGCCCAACCGCCGCAGCCTTCTCGCCAACGCCGCCTCGGCGCTCGGCGCCTTCACCCTGGGCTTTCGCATCCCCCTCCCTCGCGAGGCCGCGGCCCAGACGGCCGCGCCCGCCACACCCGAAGTAAATGCCTGGGTGGTGGTGAAGCCCGACGACACCGTCGTCATCCGCATCGCCCGCTCGGAAATGGGCCAGGGGACGCTCACCGGCCTCGCCCAGCTCGTCGCCGAGGAGCTCGAATGCGACTGGGCCAAGGTCACGACCGAATATCCCACGCCGGGCCAGAACCTCGCGCGCGGGCGGGTCTGGGGGAATATGTCCACCGGCGGCAGCCGCGGCATCCGCGAGAGCAACGACTATGTCCGCAAGGGCGGCGCGGCGGCGCGCATGATGCTCGTTCAGGCGGCGGCCAATGCCTGGTCCGTGCCGGCGGGCGAGTGCCGCGCGGCCGCCAGCGTCATCACCCATGCGCCGACCGGGCGCACCGTCACCTACGGCCAGGTCGCCGAGGCCGCCGGACGCCTGCCCGTGCCGACGGAAGTGCCATTGAAGGATCCGGCGAACTGGAAGCTGGTGGGCCAACCGGTCCTGCGGCTCGACACGGCGGCCAAGCTCAACGGCAGCCAGGTCTACGGCATGGACCTGAAGCTGCCCGGCATGCTGAACGCCGCGATCCAGGCCTGCCCCGTCTTCGGCGGCAAGGTCCGCAGCGTGGATTCCGCCGCCGCCGAGGCCATGCCGGGCGTGAAGCGCGTGCTGCGCGTGGGCGACTACGCCGTGGCCGTCGTCGCCGACACCTGGTGGCGCGCCAAGACCGCGCTCGATGCGGTGACGATCACCTGGGACGAGGGCGAGCATGCCCAGGCCTCGTCAGCCGCTTTCGCCGAGGTGATGAAGGCCGCGCTCGACGCGCCCGAGGCCGCCGTGGGCAACCGCGCCGGAGATGCGGCCGCCGCCATCGCGGCCGCGCCGCGCAAGGTCGAGGCGGTCTATGCCTATCCGCATCAGAACCACGCCTGCATGGAGGTGATGAACGCCACCGCCGTCTGGACGCCGGAGCGCTGCGAGGTCTGGACGCCCACCCAGAACGGCGAGGCCGCGCATGCCGCCGCTGCCGAGGCCGCCGGCCTGCCGCCAGCTCGCTGCGAGGTGCACAAGATCCATCTCGGCGGCGGCTTCGGCCGGCGCGGCGCGGTGCATGACTGGGTGCGCCAGGTGGTGGATATCGCCAAGCAGATGCCCGGCACGCCGGTGAAGCTCATCTGGTCGCGCGAGGAGGACATGCTGCAAGGCCGCTTCCACCCGGTCACCATGTGCAAGCTGACCGCCGGGCTGGACGCGCAGGGCAATCTGACGGGCCTGCGGATGCGCATCGCCGGACAGTCGATCGTCGCCGGCATCTTCCCGCAGAACATCCGCGACGGGCGCGACCCCGTCGTGTTCCAGGGGCTGAACAGCGGCAGCAACGAGGCGGATATCGGCTACGGCATCCCCAACCTGCTCATCGACCACGCCATGCGCAACCCGCACGTGCCGCCGGGCTTCTGGCGCGGGGTGAACCTGAACCAGAACACCATCTATCTCGAATGCTTCATGGACGAGCTGGCCCATGCCGCCGGCAAGGACCCGCTGGAGTTCCGCCGCGCGCTGATGGCGAACCACCCCAAGCACCTGGCCGTGCTCAACGCCGCCGCCGCGCGCGCCGGATGGGGCACGCCGGCCGCCGATGTGGCGGGGCAGAAGGTGTTCCGCGGCCTCGCCCAGACGCACGGCTTCGGCAGCTATGTGGCAGCCTGCGCCGAGGTCTCGGTGAGCGATGCCGGCGTGCTGAAGATCCATCGCATCGTCGCGGCGACGGACCCTGGCTATGCCGTGAATCCGCAGCAGATCGCGGCCCAGGTGGAGGGCTCCTTCGTCTATGGGCTCTCGGCCGCGCTCTACGGCGAGTGCACGGTGAAGAACGGGCGCATCGAGCAGACGAATTTCGACAACTACCAGGTGCTGCGAATGGACGAGATGCCCAAGGTGGAGACCATCGTGGCGCCCACCGGCGGCTTCTGGGGCGGGGTGGGCGAACCGACCATCGCGGTCGCCGCGCCGGCCGTTCTCAATGCGATCTTCGCCGCCACCGGCAAGCGCGTGCGCGAGATCCCGCTGAAGAACACGAGCCTGCGCCGGACGTGACGGCGATGGCGCCGCGCTGGGCGCTGTTGCTGCTGCTGCTGTCGGTTCCGGCGCAGGCGGAGGAGGCGCCGCCCGGCGCCTCGGCCTGCCTGGGCTGCCATTCCCCGACGCGGGCGAATGCGGCCATCCCCTTGCTGCGCGGGCGCGACCCGGCCGAGGTCGCGGCCCTGCTGCGCGCCTTCCGCGAGGGAACGGCCCCGGCCACGGTGATGGATCGCCTCGCGCGCGGTTTCAGCGAGGCCGAGAGCCGCGCCATCGCCGCCTGGGTGGTGCGATGAGGATTCCGCGCCGCGCCTTGGCGGGGCTGCTCGCCACGCCCGCTTTGGCGCAGGCGGCCCCGGCGGTCGTGGTGGTCGGCGGCGGCTTCGGGGGCGCGAGCTGCGCCCGCGCGCTTCGGCGCAACGGGCTCGCCGTCACGCTGGTCGAGCCCAACGCCACCTATACGGCCTGCCCCTCCAGCAATGCCGTCATCGCCGGGCTGCGGCCCATGGAGCGTCAGCGCTTCGGCTATGACGCGCTGCGGGCGCAGGGCATCGGCGTGGTGCATCAGGCCGCCACCGGCATCGACGCTGCCGCGCGCCGCGTGACGCTCGCCGATGGCAGCCTGCTGCCCTACGACCGTCTGGTCCTCTCGCCGGGCATCGCGCTGCGCTTCGACGCCCTCGCCGGCTATGACGCCGCCGCCGCGGAGGTCATGCCCCACGCGTGGCAGGCCGGCGCGCAGACCGAGCTGCTGCGCGCGCAATTGGAGGCGATGGAGGATGGCGGCACCGTCGTGATGGCCATCCCCGCCAACCCCTATCGCTGCCCGCCCGGGCCCTATGAGCGCGCGAGCCTCATCGCGCATTACCTCAAGACCCGAAAGCCGCGCTCCAAGCTGCTGGTGCTGGACGCGAAGGATGCCTTCTCCAAGCAGCGGCTCTTCGAGGCGGCCTGGGCCGCGCTCTATCCGGGACTGCTGGAATACGTGCCGCTCTCGGGCGGCGGACGCGTGACGGGGGTGGAGGTCGCCGCGCGCGAGGTCGTGACGGAATTCGGCAGCCATGCCGGCGCGGTGGTGAACGTCATCCCGCCGCAGCGCGCGGGCGCGCTCGCGCAGATTGCGGGCGCGGCGGACCGCTCCGGCTGGTGCCCGATCGACCCCATCAGCTTCGAATCCCGGCTGCTGCCGAAGGTGCATGTGGTCGGTGACGCCTGCATCGCCGGGGCCATGCCGAAATCCGCCTTCGCCGCCAATGCCCAGGCGCGCGTCTGCGCCGACGCCATCGCGCGATTGCTGCGCGGCGTACCCCTCCCCGAGCCACGGCTGCTCAACACCTGCTACAGCCTCGTCGCGCCCGGCTACGGGATCTCCGTGGCCGGCGTCTATCGTCCGGCCGAGGGCGTGCTGGCCGATATTCCCGGCGCCGGCGGCACCAGCCCGCTCGACGCGCCGGCCTCCTTCCGCGAGGCCGAGGCCGGCTATGCCGAGGACTGGTTCGAGACGATCACCGCCGATGCCTTCGGCTAAGCTCCTCGCGCTGCTGCTGCTCGCCGCGCCCGCCTGGGCGCAGGACGCCACGCGCGGCCGCGCCATCGCGGCCGACCGCCAGCGCGGCCTCTGCCTGCTCTGCCACGCCGCGCCCATTCCCGAGGAGCGCTCCCAGGGCAACCTCGCGCCCGACCTCGCCGGCAGCGGCGCGCGCTGGACCGAGGCCGAGCTTCGCCTGCGCCTCATGGACAGCCGCCGCTTGAACCCGGACAGCATCATGCCCTCCTATTACCGCACCGAGGGCCTGCATCGCGTCGGCCCGGCCTTCCAGGGACGCACAGTGCTGAGCGCGCAGGAGATCGAGGACGTGGTGGCCTGGCTGCTCACGCTGCGCGAGGAACCGGCGCGATGAACGCGCCCCGCCGCCTGCTGCTCGCCGCCCCCGCGCTGCTGCTCCTGCCGCGCGGCGCGCGCGCCTCGGCCGAGGCGATGGCCCAGGCCGTGCGCGATTTCACCCAGGGCGCGGAGGTCCGGGCCGGCCGCGTGGCGATGGACATCTCGCCGCTGGTGGAGAACGGCAACACCGTGCCGCTCTCCGTCATCGCGCAGAGCCCGATGACCGAGCAGGACCACGTCCGCGCCATCGCCGTCTTCAACGAGCGCAACCCGCAGCCGCATGTCCTCACCGTGCGCCTGGGCCCGCGATCCGGCCGCGCGATCCTGGCCACGCATATCCGCCTCGCCACCTCGCAGACGCTGCTGGCCGTGGCGCAATTCTCCGATGGCAGCTTCTGGTCGGACCGCGCGCAGGTGGTCGTCACCCTCGCCGCCTGCGTGGAGGGCTGAGCCATGGCGCGCGTCCTGCTCAACATCCCCCGCAGCGCGAAGCCCGGCGAGGTGATCGCCATCCGCACGCTCATCCAGCACAATATGGAGACCGGCTATCGCCCCGGCGCCGATGGCGTGGTGCTGCCGCGCGACATCATCCGCCGCTTCACCGCCACCTATGACGGCGTGGAGGTCTTCGCCGCCGAGCTCTCGCCCGCCATCGCCGCCAATCCCTTCCTGTCCTTCACCCTGGTCGCGACAACGACGGGCCCGCTCGCGCTGCGCTGGCAGGGCGACAACGGCTTCGACCAGACGGAAACCCGCGAGATCACGGTGGCGGAGTGAGGCGCGCCCTGGCGCTGCTGGCCGTGCTCGCCTGGCCGGCCGCCGCGCAGGAGCGCCGCTCCGGCTTCGAGGAGATGTCGCGCGAGACCCAGGCGATGCAGCGGGACGACACCGCCAATCCCGGCATGCTCTGGGTGCTGGAGGGCGAGGCGCTGTGGAACCGCCCGGAGGGGCCGTCCGGCCAATCCTGCGCGAGCTGCCACGGGAATGCCGAGGTCTCGATGCGCGGCGTGGCGGCGCGCTATCCCGCCTGGGACGAGGCAAGTGCCGCGCCCATCGACCTCGCGGGCCGCATCCTGCAAAGCCGGGAGCGACGCCAGGGTGCTCCGCCGCTGGCACGGGAGAGCGAAGGCCTCCTCGCGCTCATGGCCTATGTCGCGCATCAGTCGCGCGGCCAGCCGATCGCCCCGCCCGCCGATCCGCGCCTGATCGCGGCCCGCGAGCGCGGGCGGGCACTCTATGCCGCGCGGCGCGGCCAGCTCGACCTCTCCTGCGCGCAATGCCACGACGACAATGCGGGCCGCCGCCTGGCCGGCAGCGTCATCCCGCAGGGGCATGCCACCGGATACCCGCTCTATCGCCTCGAATGGCAGGCGCTGGGCTCGCTGCAGCGCCGCCTACGCGGCTGCATGACGGGCGTGCGCGCCGAGCCCTATGCCTATGGCGCGGCGGAATATGTCGAGATCGAGCTCTATCTGGCGCAACGCGCCGTCGGCATGCCGATCGAAACCCCGGCCGTGCGGCCGTAGCGCCGCACCAAGGGCTTCAAGGGCCTGAAAAGCGAAACGCCGCCCCGCTCACGGGACGGCGTTTCCATTGTCCTGCCTGTACGGACAGCTCAGCCGAGCCGTTGCCCCTCGGCGGGGGTCGGGCTCACGAGAACCGCCGTGTGCGGCATGTGACAATGAGACATCTGACCACCTCCTTTCTGTTGTTGAACGACAACTCTCAGATAGGTGGCGCCGAGGGCGTTTCAATCCTGTCAGGCGGCAGCCGCGACACCGCGCAGGCAGCGCCCATAGGCCGCAACGAAGCGGTCGACGTCCTCCTCGTCGTTATAGACATGGGGGCTGATGCGCAGGCAGCCGAGGCGCGGCGCGGCAAAGGCCTTCTCGGCGGCAAGGGCCTCGACGAAGCCCGCCGGCATACCCTTGGGGAAGGAGACACTGAGAACATGCGGCGCGCGCAGCGCCCGCCTGGGCAGGATCGCACCCGCCGCGGCCAGCCCCTCCTCGAGCCGCGCGGTCAGCATCCCGCATCGCTCGGCGATCGCGGCATGGCCCCAGGACGCCATCAGCTCCAGCCCGACCGCCGCCATCTCGAGCCCGACGAAATGGTCGCGCTCGCCCATGTCGAAGCGCCGCGCCGTCGGCGCATAGGACAGGTCGGACAGATAGGGCGTGCGATCGTTCAGCACGCCCTTGCGGCCGAAGCCGGTCTGCTCCAGCGGCACGCCGTCCTGGTGGCGCTTGGCGATGTAGAGGAAGGCGCGGCCATAGGGCCCGAGCACCCATTTATAGGTGGGGAAGATCAGGAAATCGGGATCAATGCGCGTCACGTCGAGTTCCATCATCCCCGCGCCATGCGTCGCGTCGATCAGCAGCGCCGCGCCCTTGGCCTTGAGCGCGGCGGCGATGCGGTCCATGTCCAGCACCGTGCCATCGGCCCAATGCAGGTTCGAGATGGAGGCGATGGACAGCGGCGCGCCGGGCCTGGCGATGGCCTCCTCCACGGCGGCGGTCCAGTCGCCATCGCCGGGGCGCCGCACCGTCTCGACCGTGAAGCCCTGGGCCGGGGCGCGGGCGAGCCATTCGAGAACCGGCGAGGAATGGTCGTCCTCGAAGACCAGCACGCGCGAGCCGGCGGGCGGGGCGAAGATCTTCCCCGCGACGGCGACGCCATAGGAGATGGAGGGGATCACGGCGACATCCTCGGCCTCGGCGCCGATCAGCGCGGCGGCGGCGGCGCGGGCGCGCTCGATCACGCGGCCGGGCAGCGCCGCATCGAGGTCCCAGGGGTGGGTCTTGCGCCCGACGCCCATCCGCCCGGCCTCCTGCACCGCCAGCGGCAGCGGCGACCAGGCGGCGGCGTTGAGATAGGCGACATCGCGCGGGATATCGAAAAGGTGGCGCTGGGAGGCGAGCATCTCGGGCTTCCTTGGACAGGTTGCGGCGAGCCTAGGCCAGCCCGGCGCAACGGCCAACGCCCGACTTAGAGCATCATCCGGCCAGACGGAATCGTCTGGCCGGATAAAGATGTTCGTAAAAACAAATGGCTAGAGCCTGCGCAGTGAGCCCTTGCGAACGGAGAAGGCTCTAGCGACCCTCTGGCCGGGCCGGCATAAAGCGCGTCCAGCCCGGCACCGTGGCCGCGAGGTTCACCTCGCGCCACTTGGGATGCCGCGGCGGGCGCAGCAGGGCCTCGAAATTCGCGGTCAGGGCGTCGATGAAGCGCGAGACCTTGCCGTGCCGCTCGGTGTTCGGCGGCCATCCATAGGCGGCGAGCACCGCGCCGACCGCGACCGTCTCCGCGCCCGCCTCGGGCACCAGCGCCGGATAGTCCGAGGCGGCGAAGCGAGCGGGCAGATAGGTAGCCAGCAGCGAGGCCTCGGGCGGCACCGCGATCAGGCGCAGACCCTCCTCCGGGCGGATCGAGGTGAACAGCCGCGCCGGCTTGCCCGCGACATAGACCAGCGCCGCGATCTCGCCGCGCCGAAGCCGCTCCAGCGCGACGTCCTGGGGATCGTGCCGCTCCTCCACGGCGACGCCCAGCGCACCCAGCAGCAGCGAGGCCGTCATCGCCGTGCCGCTGCCCCGCAGATCGACGTTCACCGCCTTGCCCGCGAGGTCGCGGACCCCGGCAATGCCGGGCCCGGCGAGGATATGGACCTCCTCGTCGTAGAGCTTGCTGACATATTGCACGAGGCGGTCCACCAGCGGGAACAGCCTCTCCCGCCGCGCATAGGCCAGCGCGTCCGACTGCACGATGCCGAGGTCCACGCCGCGCAGGGTCATGATGTCGGCGATGTTCTGCAGCGAGCCCCGACCGATCATGGCGATGACGCGCAGCTGGTCGGAATTGTCCAGCACGGCGGCAAGGTCCGCCGCGATGCGGATATAGGTGCCGTCGACCCCACCGGCGATCAGCCCGACCGTTCCCGCATTGGCCCGCACGGCCAGGGCGCTGAGCCGGGCGACCGGATTGGGCTGCGGGAGCATCGGCGCGGGGGCCTGCGCCGCCGCCTCCCCCGTGACGGCGACGGCCGTCGCGGAAAGCAGCAGGCTGCGCCGCGGGGCGCCTGGGCTCTCGCTGGCCGCATCCGGAGATTCGTCCTGCATCAATGGAACTCCTCCGCTCTGCGGTACCAGAGGCGGGCCTGGTCGGGGTCGGCGCGGATCCCGCGCGCCCCGATTCGGCTCAGCACCTCCGGCTCGAAACTCCGGCCCATGGCCCAGGCGGCGGTCGCGCTGCCGGCCGAAGCCGCGCGCGCATAGAAAAGCCGCGCGGCGGAAACATCGCCACGGGCCAGCATCTCGTCGCCGCGCTGGATGAGAAGATTGATCAGGGCAGACGGCAAAGCGGGCGGCGGCTGCGCGACCAGGATCGTCGCGAGCTCCGTCGGGGACGCCGCCCCGGGAGCGGCCTCGATCGCTGCAACCAGCACCTCCGGCACGGGGCGCGGCGCCCGATCGCCCACGACCGGCGGGGCGGGCGGGAGCTCGATCGCGGCGATGGACAGCGCCGTCTCGAACTGCGCCGCGATGGGCAAGCGCGGCGGGGCTTCGGGCAAGGCCTGCGGTAGGGCCAGAGGCTCCACGGGCTCGGAAATGCGGACCAGGCTCGGCGGGAGGGCGGGGCGCGGGATTTCGGGAATTCCGATCACCGCCACAAGCGGCGCGGGGAGGAGGAGCGCCTCTTCCAGCGGCGGAAGCGGGCCTCGCGGAAACGCCGCCCCGCTGGCCAGGGCGGGCGGAGGTGGCGGCGGGCTCACCTCTCGCGGATCCCCATCCCGCTCAGCTCGCGGCGCGGCGGCGGGGCGGCCCGCCTGGCTGAAGAGGGCCGGCAACTCGGCCCTTATCGCCGGAAGGAGCTGACGCAGGTGCGAGGACCAGGCCTCGGGCCAGGTGACCTGCTGCGCAGGACCGGTCCCGGCCGCGAGGGCCAGGAGGAGAAGGAACCAAAGCGCGGATCGGGAGCGCCGGCGCGCCAGGGGCATAATGTCCGCGGGCGCCTCCTCCAACAACGCGGCCGCGACCGGCTCTTCGGGTGGAAGCGGTTCGCGGACCAGCGGCGGGTCGGGCGCCGAAGGCTCCTCGCGGGGCAACGCCCTGGGGGCCTGCGGTGCTTCCACCAGGAGCGCATGCTGCACATGCCCGATCCACCCCTGCCCGGCGATCCCCAAGGCCGGCTCCAGGGCGAAGGCCGGCTCCAGGACCTTGGAAAGGCGCCACAGATCGTCGATGCCCAGAACCCGGTGGACGATGGGCAGATGACCGGGGAAGGCGTCGCCGAAACCGGCGGCCTGCAGCCGGGCGCGGAGCCGCGGCACGGCTTCGGGGTGGGGCTTCGCCAGGTCCACCAGCGCCACGCCGCGATCCGGATGCGCCAAGGCGAAGTCGATCTCGACCGCGGGAGGAACGGCACCACTCGGGCTGCCCAGGCGCAGCGTTTCCCAGCCGCCCTCAGCGAGGCCCTCTGCCTCGTCCTGACACTCCTGGCCGCCGGTGGAACGGCCGGAGGCAATCCCCCACATGGTCTCCATCGATCCCCGAGGGTCCGGCGCTGGAGAAAGGAACACCAAAATTCAAATAACAGTGAATTATTTACTCATAGTACAAACATTAATTCCGGAATCCCATCGACAATATTGATTAATTACCCCATGAAGTCAAGTAAATGGCAGAACTCCGTTCGGGCGGCCGCCATCCTCCGGGCGAGGTGAGCCCGGGAGGGAGGGCGTGTCATCCGCTAGTGTTCCGGTGCGCCTGAACGCGCGTCAGAGCGTCGCCCTGGCCTCCGCCAGCCAGGACCGATCAATATAATCTTCGGCCCGCGTTCGCGCGCGCGACGGAAGCTCGCGGATCAGCGCGCTGGTCTCGATCAGCGCCTGCACGCCGGCGGCGCTCGCCTCGCCATCGCGCGGGAAGATGGCCTCGCGCGTGTATTCCTCCCAGGCCATGTCGGCGTGGCGCGTCTCGATCCCGGTCTCGGCGACGGCCACGGCATTGGCCTCGTCGCGCTCGGTGTAGAAGCGCTCGTGAGCCCTGAGGAACGCGCGGAGAAAGGGCAGCAGCCTGTCGCGGTTGGCGCCGGCCCAGTCCTGATCGACGTCGAGGCTGGTGAACTGGAAATGCGGCACCTCGTCGCGCGGCTCGCACAGCGAGACGAAGCCCTGCTCGATCGCGATGCGGTTCAGCGGCGCGCCCTGGAGGCCGGCATCGATCTCGCCGCTCCGCAGCAGGTCCCAGCGCGCGAGGATGGGGCCGCAGGGCACCAGCTCGTAATCCGCCGGCCAATGCAGCCCGCGTGCGGCGAGCAGCTTCATGATGAGCGAGGAACTCCCCGCGCGCAGCGAGGACACGCCGATCTTCTTGCCGCGCAGCCCCTCCAGCCCCTCGATCCCGGCGCGGGCGATCAGCGAGAAGGGCAGCTTGTTCACATTGCCGCCGATGATGGCCGTGCGCCCGCCCGTCTCCGCATCCAGGATCACATGCTCGGTGACGCCATAGGCGAGCTGCGCGCGTCCGTCGCGCAGCCGGGCGGCCACCTCCTCGATGCCCTCGATATGGTCGATCTGGACGTCGAGACCCTCGGCCGTGAAGAGCCCTGCCGCGCGCGCGATCCACAGCGGCAGGTTGAAGTAGTTGCGCGAGACGACGGCGACCGTCAGGCGCTTCACGCCGCCGCCTCGTCGCCGCCGATGCCCAGATAGGCGCGCTGCACCTCGGGGCTGCGCGCCAGTTCGTCGGCCGGGCCTTCCAGCACGGAGCGCCCGGTCTGGATGACATAGCCGCGATCGGCGATCTCCAGCGCCAGCTCCACCGACTGCTCGGCGATGAGCAGGGTCAGCCCCTCGTCGCGCAGCACCTGGAGCTTCTCGTACATCATCTCGACGATGGCCGGCGCCAGGCCCAGCGAGGGCTCGTCCAGCAGCAGCAGGCGCGGCGCGCTCATCAGCGCGCGGCCCACGGCCAGCATCTGGCGTTCGCCGCCCGAAAGCGTGCCGGCCTCCTGCCGGCGCCGCTCCTTCAGCTTGGGCAGGAAGTTGAAGACCTTCTCCAGCAGCTCGGCCTCGCGCTTGCGATCGCGGAGCGGCGTGGCGCCGAGGCGCAGGTTCTGTTCCACCGTCTGGTTCACGAAGAGCCGCCAGCCCTCCGGCGCCAGCGCCAGGCCGCGCCCCACCACGGCGAAGGCCGGCTGGCCGGCGATGGAAGCGCCCTCCCACAGCACCTCGCCCGCGCTCGGCTTCACCAGGCCGATGATGGCGTTGAGCACGGTCGTCTTGCCCGCGCCGTTGGAGCCGAGCAGGGCCACGACCTCGCCCTTGCGGACTTCGAGCGACACGTCGGAGACGCCCACGAGATCGCCATAGCGCACCTCGAGATTGCGCACGGAGAGCAGCGCGTCGCTCATGCTTTGGCCTTCCTGCTGAGGCTGCGGCCAAGATAGGCCTCGATCACGCCAGGGTCCTGCACCACCTCGCGCGGCGGGCCCTGGGCGATGACCTTGCCTTGATGGAAGACCACCGCGCGATCGGCGAGGGTGAGGATCACCTCCATCACATGCTCCACGATGACGAGGGTGATGCCGCGCGCATGGATCTGGCGCACCAGCTCAATGGCCGCGCGCACCTCAGTCGGCGTCAGGCCGGCGAGCGCCTCGTCCAGCAACAGGATCTCGGGCTCCGTCGCCAGCGCGCGCGCGATTTCCAGCCGCTTGCGCGCGGGCGTGCCCAGGCTGCCGGAACGCGCCTCGGCGATGGGGCGCAGGCCGGTGAAGTCGATGACCTTCTCGGCCGCGGCCGCCGCGTCCGAGGCGCGGGGATGGCGCAGGAAGGCGCCGACCATCACGTTCTCGCGCACGCTGAGATCGTCGAAGACCGCGGGCACCTGCCAGCTTCGGCCGAGGCCGAGGCGCGCATGCTCCTCCGGCGAGGCGTTCGTGACGTCATGCCCACGCAGGCGGATCGTGCCCGATTGCGGCTGGCGGTCGCCGGCGAGGCAGTTGAAAAAGGTGCTCTTGCCCGCCCCGTTGGGTCCGATCAGCCCGATGATCTCACCCTTGCCGATGGTGAGCGAGGCGCCGTCCACGGCGCGGAAGCTGCCGAAGGCGACGACGATGTCTTTTGCTTCGAGCAAAGGTGCGTCAGCCGGCACGGCGAGCCCTCCAGGCCTGGAACCGCGCAAGAATCTCGGCCAGACCGCCAGGTGCGAAGCGACTGATGAAGACGATGATCGCGCCATAGACGACATAGGTGATGCCCGTGCCGTCGCCGCCGAAGACGGCGTTGGTGAACTCCTCCAGCGGCACGAGGATCGCCGCGCCGACCAGCGGGCCGAAGAGCGTCCCTGCCCCGCCCAGCGCGGCCGCGATGACCATCTTCACCGAGAGCAGGATGCCCAGGCCGCTGTCGGGATCCACGAAGCCCAGCATGGCCGCGTAGAGCGAGCCCGCCAGCGAGGTGAAGCCCGCCGAGACCATCAGCGCATACATCTTGTAGCGCTGCGCCGGCACGCCGAGGCTACGCGCCGCGCGCTCCTGCCCGCGGATCGCGCGCAGGTAGAAGCCCATGCGCCCCTGGTTCATCCACCAGGTGAAGAGCAGCAGCACCGCCAGCACCGCGCCGAAGATGTAGTAATAGGGCAGCGGACTGATGAAGGAGAGATCCATCGTCGAGCGCGGCATGGCCGGCCCCGAGACGCCGACCGCGCCGCCCAGCACCGGCGCATTGGTGACGATGATCCGCGCGAGCTCGGCCAGCGCGATCGTCGCCATGGAGAAGTAGTGGCCCTTCAGCTTCAGCGTCGGCCCGCCGACGACCAGCGCCAGCAGCAGCGACAGCGCGATGCCGAAGGGCGCGCCCAGGATCGGCGCCCATTCGAACCAGGCGAAGCCGAGCAGCGAGGCATAGGCCCCGCAGCCGAAGAACAGCACATGCCCGATGGAGATCTGCCCGGCATAGCCGCCGACCAGGTTCCAGGCCGAGGCCGAGAGCGCGGCCAGCATCACCAAGGCGCCGACGCGCTGGAGGAACTGGTCCTCCACGAAAAGCGGCCAGACGATCAGGGCGGCGAGCACGAGCAGCCCGAAGATCCAGCGGCCCGCGACGCGGGGCGCGGCGGGCGTTTCGGCGGCGCTCATGCCTTGCCCAGCAGACCCTGCGGACGGAACCACAGAACGGCGAGGAAGAGCATGAAGACGACGACGTCCTTGAAGGCCGGGCCGATCCAGAAGGAGGTCAGGGATTCGAGAATCCCGATGGTCAGCCCCGCGACCAGCGCCCCCGGCACCGAGCCGAAACCACCCAGACAGACCACCACGAAGGCGATCAACGATAGCGATTCACCGACTGTCGGCGAGATGTAGAAGAACAGCGCGATCAGCGCGCCCGCGACACCCGTGCAGGCCGCGCCCAGCCCCCAGGCCAGGGCCTGCATCGGGTCGGGGCGGATGCCCACCAGCATGGCCGCGCTGCGATCCTCGGCGACGGCCAGCAGCCGGCTGCCCAGCGCGGTGCGCGTCAGCAGCAGATGCAGCCCGATGGTCAGGGTCAGCGCCGCGAGGCCGGCCACCACGCGGGAAGGTTCCAGCCGCAGCCCGGCGAAGGTCTGGACATCGCCCAACAGGTTTTCCGGCAGGGAGACGAAGTTGGCGGAGAAGATCCACAGCGTGGCGTAGCGCAGCACCAGAGCGAGGCCGAAGGTGCCCAGGATCTGCGCGAGCATCGGCCCGCGCATGACGTGCCGCACCAGCCCGTAATAGACGAGCACCCCCAGCATGAAGAGCGCCAGCGCCGCCAGCGGCACGAAGAGCTCAGGCCCCAGATGCAGGGCGGTGAAGGCGATGAAGGCGACGTACATCGCGATCATGACGAAGTCGCCATGGGCGAAGTTCACCACGTTCATCATGCCCCAGATCAGCGTGAGGCCGGACGAGAACAAGGCGTAGACGGCTCCCACCAGAAAGCCGTTCAGAATGACCTGCGCGAGGATCATGCGATGCTTATTCCCAGCCCTTATAGGGAAGCTGGAGCGGCGCCGTCGCCACCGCCTCGGGCCAGACGGAGACGTATTCGCGCCCGCGCAGCTGCACCAGCAGCACCGAGGCCAGGGTGTTCTGCCCCTTTTCGTCGAAGCGCACGCCGCGATAGCCGATCATCAGCTGATCGGCCGTGAGATTCGTGGCTTTCAATGCGGTCTGGATGGCGGCGGGCTGGGTGGAGCCGGCGCGGTTGATGGCGTCGCACATCACCAGGAAGCCCTGCATGACGCGCGCCGTGGTGTCGTCCATCTCGCGGCCCGTGCGGGCCTTGTAGAGCGCGTTGACCTTGAAGGAATTGCTCCCCGGGCGGCTCGGATCGAAGGCGCTGCGGTTGATGATCCCCTGGGCGAGATCGCCCGCGGTCTGCACGAAGTTATCGTCCGAGAAGCCGGAATTGTCGCCGATCAGGATGGGCGGACGATAGCCCTGCGCGCGCATGGTGCGCGCATAGAGGATGGCGTCGGAGGTGTAGCTGATGAAGATCGCCACATCGGGCTGCGCCTCCTTCAGCTGCAGCACCTGGGCCGAGACGTCGGCGCTGTTGGCGGCATAGGGGATCTGCAGCGCGATGTTGATGCCGCCGGCTTCGGCCGTGCGCCGGATCACCTCGGCGATGGAGGTCCCGTATTCCGTGTTCTCGTTGACGATGGCGACCTTGGAGATGGGACGCCCGTTCACCCGCGCGGCCTTCAGGAACTCGACATAGATCGCGGCGATGTCAGGCCCGATCGGCGTGGTGCGGAAGAACCACTTGAAGCCCCGCTCGGTCAGGTTGGTCGCGACCGATTCACCGGTCAGGAAGGGAATGCCGTGGCGCTCGGCGATGGCGCTGGCGGTGACCGTCATGCCGGATTGATAGGCGCCCACCAGCGCCACCACGCGCTCCTGCGTGATGAGGCGCAGCGCCTGGTTCTGCGCGACCGAGGGGCTGCCCTGCTGGTCCGCGATCACGACCTGCAGCGGCCGTCCGCCGATGCCGGGGAAGCCCGTCGTGGCCATCAGCGGCATGGCGGCGAGGTCGGGCTGGGGCGTGTTGATCAGCTCGACGGCGAGCTCGATCGCGGCCTTGGCCGAGTTGCCGGCCGAGGCCGCGACGCCGGTCAGGGGCAGCAGGGCGCCCACCTTGACCGGGGCGGCCTGCGCCCATGCGGGCGTGGCGAGCAGAAGGGCGGGCGTCGCCAGGAACGGGCGTCGGCTGATGGACATGGACTTCCCCTTGGAGCGAAGACGGTCGATGCCGCCATTCTGATTCGGGCCCAGCCTAGCGGCGTTCCCTCCCGCTGCAAATAACGGTCCCTACCAGGCAGGCGCGGCCGGATCGCAGGCCTTCCACGGCGGGAACTGCGCGGTTTGGCATCAGGTCGGACCGATCCGGATCAGCCTTCGATAAGGTCGCCTTATAGTCCGGCTTTCGGCTTGAGGATTGGACAACTCGTTCCGCCGCCGCTCAGCTTCCCCCCGGGCTCACCTTGCCAGCCTGGAGAAACCCCGACATGTCCGCGCCGTCCTTCGATCCATTCGAATTCGAGCTGTTCCGCAACTCGCTGCTTTCCGTCGCCGACGAGATGGCGCTGACCGTGCACCGCACGACCTATTCCACCGTGCTGCGCGACAACCTCGACTACTCCACGGCCTTCTTCGACGGTCAGGGCCGCATGATCGCCCAGGGCTTCTCCCTGCCCTCGCATCTGGGTTCCATCCCGACCGCGCTCGGCGCGGTGATCGAGCGCTTCAAGGGCGACATCCACCCGGGCGACGTCTATGCGCTGAACGACCCGTTCCATGGCGGCATGCACCTACCGGACATCTTCATCTTCAAGCCGATCTTCGTGGACGGCGAGCTGGTGGCCTTCGCCGGCACCATCTCCCACCACACCGATGTGGGCGGGCGCGTCGCGGGCTCCAATGCGCCGGACAGCATCGAGATCTACCAGGAGGGCGTCCGGATCGCGCCGATCCGCATCTACGACAAGGGCGCGCGGAACGAGACCTTCTTCGAAATGCTGCTGATGAATGTCCGCGTGCCGGAGATGGTCGCGGGCGACATCCGCGCGCAGCTTTCGGCCTGCCATGTCGCGGAAGTGGCCTTCATCGATCTCTGCCGCAGCTATGGCGTGGAGAAGGTGAAGCTGCTGGGCGAGGCGATGCTCGACCATTCCGAGCGCATGACCCGCGCCGAGATCGCCAAGCTGCCCGACGGCGTCTTCGCCTTCGAGGACTATCTGGACGATGACGGCATCGACGTGGGCAAGCCCATCGCGCTGAAGGTGACCGTCACCAAGACCGGCGACCGCATCCTCTTCGACTGGACCGGCTCCTCGCCGCAGGTGCGCGGCGCGCTGAACTGCACCCTGTCCTTCACCAAGTCGGCCGCCTATTGCGGGCTCTTCTCCGTGATGGAGAACCGGGTGCCGAACAATGACGGCGCCTTCCGCGCCATCGACGTGATCGCCCCGCTCGGCACTATCACCAATTGCGTGCATCCGGCCTCGGTCGCCGCGCGCGGCCTGACCGGCTTCCGCATGGTCGATACCGTCTTCGGCGCGCTGGCGCAGATGGTTCCGGGCAAGGTCACGGCCGCCGGCGACGGCGGCAACACCAATATCTCGATCGGCGGCTACGACGCGGATCGCAAGCCCTACATCTTCTGCGACTTCACCTGCTGCGCCTGGGGCGGACGCGCCTTCGCCGACGGCATCGACGGCAATTCTCACATGTTCGCCAACATGGCCGGGCAGTCCTCCGAGGTGATCGAGGCCGAGAACCCGCTCTTCGTGGAATGCTACGAGCTGGTGGGCGATCGCGGCGGCGCGGGCAAGTTCCGCGGCGGCGCGCCCTATCGCCGCGCCTATCGCTTCCTGGGCAACGAGGCGGTGATCTCCATCCGCTCCGACCGGCGCGACATCCGGCCCTATGGGCTCTATGGCGGCTATCCCGGTGGCGTCTCGATGAACTACCTGACCCGCACGGGCGGCGCCCCGGAAGTCTACCCCGCCAAGTTCTACGGCCAGCTTCGCCACGGCGACCTCTTCGTGCATGAGACCGCGGCGGGAGGCGGCTGGGGCGACCCGCTGGAGCGCGATCCCGAGCATGTTCTGCGGGATGTCCGGAACGAATTCGTGAGCGCCGGGAATGCCGGCAAGCTCTACGGCGTCGTGCTGGCGACCGATGGCCGCTCGGTGGACGCAGTGGCGACCCAGGCGCTGCGGGTCAGGCTCCGCAAGGCGCGCGCCTGGCAGGACACGCCCTATGCCCTTCGCGAAATGCCCGCACTGGCCGCCGAGTAAGGATCGAGAGACATGAGCAAGGTTCGCATCGGCGTCGATATCGGCGGCACCTTCACCGATATCAGCATCATGGATGCCCAGGGCGGCATCATCACGAAGAAGGTCTCGTCCACGCCCGATAATTATGCCCGCGCGATCGGTGAGGGCCTGGCGGCGGCCTTCGGCGAGAACGCGCTCGGCGGCGCGGATGTGGCGGAGCTGCTGCACGGCACCACCGTCGCCTCCAACGCGATCCTGGAGCTGAAGGGCGCGCGCACCGGGCTGATCACTACCAAGGGCTTCCGCGACGTGCTGGAGCTGCGCCTGCTGCGCATGCCGCGGCTCTACGACCTCCTCTGGGAGAAGCCGCCCACCCTCGTCGAGCGCAGCCTGCGCCTGGAGGTGACCGAGCGCGTCGACGCCAAGGGCGAGATCGTGACGCCGCTCGACGAGGCCGAGGTCGAGGCGGCGGTGGACAGGCTCGTGGCGGAAAAGGTGGAGGCCATCTCCGTCTGCCTGCTGCACTCCTACGCCAACGACACGCATGAAAAGCGGATCCGCGACATCATCCGCCGGCGCGCGCCGGGGATGGTGCTCTCCATCAGCTCCGAGGTTCTGCCGGAGATCAAGGAGTACGAGCGCACCTCCACCACCGTCATCAACTCCTATGTGAAGCCGGTGGTGAACCGCTACCTGACCTCGCTGGGCCAGGACCTGAAGGGCGTCGGTATCACCGCGCCGCTGCTGCTGATGCAGTCCAATGGCGGGCTGACGCCGGCCGAGGTCGCGGCCGAAATGCCAGTGCACATCATCGAATCCGGCCCCGCCGCCGGCGTGATCGGCGCGCGCTCGCTTGCCCGCCGCGCGGGCTTCGACAAGATCATCTCCTTCGACATGGGCGGCACCACCGCCAAGGCCGCGCTGGTCGAGGACGGCGAGGTGACGCGCGCCGAGGAGTACTCCGTGGGCGGCGGCATCATGATCGGCTCGCGGCTGATGTCGGGCGCGGGCTATGTGCTGAAGGTGCCGGCGATCGACCTGGCCGAGGTCGGCGCGGGCGGCGGCTCCATCATCGCGATCGACGCCGGCGGCGCGCCGCAGGTGGGCCCACAGAGCGCGGGCTCCTTCCCCGGCCCGGTCTGCTACGGCCTCGGCGGCGAGGAGCCGACCGTCACCGATGCCAATGTCGTGCTGGGCTATCTCAACCCGACCCATCTCGCGGGCGGCGCGGTGAAGCTGCATGCGGACAAGTCGAAGGCGGCGCTGACGGAGAAGGTGGCCAAGCCCCTCGGCATCGAGGTGGAGCGCGCGGCCTATGGCGCGCATATGGTCGCGGCGGCCAATATGATCCGCGCCATCAAGGCCGTGTCCTCGGAGCGCGGCCGCGATCCGCGCCAGTTCGCGCTGGTCGCCTTCGGCGGCAACGGGCCGCTCTTCGCCGCGGGCATGGCGCGCGCGCTCGGCATGGGCAGCGTCATCGTGCCTCCCTCGGCGGGCGTCTTCTCCGCCGTCGGGCTGCTTTATTCGGATGTGGAATACAATCTCTCGCGCACCTACCGGCAGCACACCCGCCTGCTCGACCTGCCGGCCCTCGTCGCGGCCTGGCAGGGGCTCGAGGATCAGGCCCGCGCGAAGCTGACCGCCGATGGCTTCCGGCCCGACCAGATCAAGCTGCGGCGCTTCGCCAAGCTGCACTACAAGGGCCAGGCCTATGAGCTCTCGGTGCCGGTGCCCGACGGCCCGATCACCGAGGCGACCGCGGCGCAGCTCGACCAGGCCTTCGGCGACGAGCACGAGCGCACCTATGGCCACCGCGCGGGCCCGGGCGAGCCCGTGGAGCTGGTCAGCCTCAACCTCACCGCGGTGGGCGAGCTCGATACCCTGCGCGACGCGCGCGGCGGCCTCGTGGCATCGACGCAGGCGCCCGGCGAACGCCAGGCCTATTTCGGACCCGAGCACGGCTGGCTGGCGACGCCCGTCCTGAGCCGTGAGCATCTCGTCGGCCGCGACTGGCCGGGCCCGGCGGTGATCGAGGAATACGACTGCACCTGCGTGGTGCCGCCCGGCATGACGGCCAGGCTCGACGCGCACGGCAACATCGCGATCGCCACCGGCCTCGGGGCTTAGTCCAGGGACTTAGAGGCCGCCATTGCGAGGGCGACACCCCTCCGGCATCCTGACCGGAGTGGGGGGCCTTTGGTCTTGGTCGAGTTTCGAAGTCTGGAGGTCTTCTACTGGGTTGCGACCCTGCGCAGCTTCGGGCGCGCCGCGGAGCGGCTCTATACGACCCAGCCCGCCGTCTCCCAGCGCATCGCGGCGCTGGAGCTGGAACTGGGCGGCAAGCTGCTGGAGCGCACGCGCCGGGAGGCGCTGCCGACCGCGAAGGGCAAGGTGCTGCTGGAGTATGCCGACCGCCTGCTTCAGCTGCGGAACGAACTTCTGAAGGCGGTGGCCGCCCCCTCCTCGTTCAGCGGCCTGGTGCGCCTCGGGGTCTCGGAGACCATCGCGCAGACCTGGCTTTCCGACTTCATCGAGCGCGTCAGCAAAGCCCATCCGCTGGTGACCTTCGATATCGAGGTCGACCTGACGGTCCGCATGCGGCGCGACCTGCTGCAGCACGCGCTGGACCTGGCGCTCTGCGTCGGTCCCATTTTCGAGCCGGGCTTCATCGACCTGGAACTGCAGCCCTTCGAGCACGTCTTCGCCTGTAGTCCCAAGCTCGGCCTCGGCCCTGGCCCCCTGTCCGATGACGTGCTGGAGCGCCAGGCCTTCGTCACCTATCCGCGCAACACGCCGAACTATCACCAGCTCCAGCAGATCCTGAGGGAAAGGACGCGGAAGATCCCGCGCATCCACGTCAGCGCTTCCATCGCCACGATCATCCGCATGGCCGTGGACGGGATCGGCATCTGCATGCTTCCCGTGGCGGTCATGCAGGCGGAACTCGCGAGAAACGAACTGCATCTGGTCGATCCGCGGATCGATGTGCCGCCGATCCGATTCACGGCGACATGCCGGGCAGCGCCCGAGGATGCGCTGATGCCCAGCCTTGCGAGGATGGCGGTCGAAGTGTCGCGTTCTTATGCAGACAGGCATAAGACATTCTAATGATCCGACGTTCGCAATGACGATTTGATCTGACCGCCCAGGGGCGATCCACTTCCGCCTCGTAAGGCCTCCAGAAGCAGCCCGGCCCACGCCAGGCACAACGGCCCCGACGCAGAGGACCGAGATATAATGATCCGCCGCATCTTCCACTGCACGCTGACCGCCTTGAGCCTGGCCTCATTGCCCGCCTTGGCTCAGACTCCCCAAGGTCTGCCCGCCGGCCCTCGTGTTGCGATCACGGCGGTGACGCAGCCCTTGCCCACGCAGCCGCAATACGTGCTCGACCAGCGCATTTTGCGTGACGGCCTGCGCGAGCGCAGCGGCGGTCGCATCGAGATGACGCTGGCGAGCCATGCCGAGCGGAACCTCTCGGGCAACGAGATCGTCCGGCTGGTTCGCTCCGGCCAGGCCGAGATCGGCGCCGGCACCCTCTCCACCCTCTCGGGCGACGTGCCCATCCTCGACGGCGTGGACCTCGCCGGCCTCGCGCCCGATATCGGCCTGGCCCGTCGCATCGCCGACGCCATGACGCCCGTCGCCAATCGCGACCTGGAGCGCTTCGGCGTCCGCATCATGGCGATGTTCCCCTTCCCCGCGCAGGTGCTCTTCTGCCGCACGCCCTTCGCCACGATGGCCGATCTGCGCGGGCGGCGCGTCCGCACCTTCGGCAACAGCCTCGTCGATTTCTACGCCGCCCTCGGCGCCCAGCCGACCTCCATCGGCTTCCCCGAGGTCTATTCGGCCCTGGAGCGCGGCGTGGTGGATTGCGCCATCACCGGCTCCGGCTCGGGCGTCGCCGCCCGCTGGCCCGAGGTCTCGACCCATATCAGCGACCTGCCGGTCAGCTGGGCCGTCGCCGCCTATATCGTGAACCTCAACTGGTTCAACCGCCTGGAGCCGCCGGTGCGCGAGCTCATCGAGGCGACCTTCCGCCAGCTCAGCGACGCGCAATGGGAGCTCGGCGCCACGGGGACGCGCGACGGCATCGACTGCGCCACGGGCAATCGCGACAACTGCCGCATCCACACCCTGGCCGCGCGCCCCATGACCGAGGTCAAGGCCAGTGACGCCGACAAGGCCGAGACGCGGCGCATCTTCCAGCAGGTCGTGCTGCCCGGCTTCGTGCGCCGCTGCGGCGCGCGCTGCGGCGAGATCTACAACCAGGTGATCGCTCCCCTCTCGGGCGTGCGGTTCGGCGGCTGAGCGTGCTGCGCTTCGCCACGCAGCTCCGCCGCGGCGCCACGGCGGTGGCGGCGTTCATGGCCTGGGTCGCGGGCTGGAACTACGTCGCCTGCGCCCTCTTCATCACCGGCGACATCGTCGGCCGCAACGTCTTCGGCGTCTCCTCGGCCGCGACCGTGGAGATCACCGGCTACATGCTCGCCTGCGGCATCGCCTGGGCGCTGGCCCATACCCTGGCCTGCCGCGCGCATATCCGCGTCGACGTGCTGGTGACGCGCATGCCGCTGCGCCTGCGCGCGCCGCTGCACCTCTTCTCGCTGGCGCTGCTCATCGCCTTCGCGGCCTTCACCGCCTGGGTCGCCTGGGAGCTGGTGGACGAAAGCGCGCTCTTCGACGCCCATGACAATTCGGCCCTGCGGGTGCCCATGGTGATCCCGCAAGGCCTCTGGGCCGTCGGCATCACCGCCTTCCTGGCGATGACGCTGGTGCTGATGCTGGAGGGCACGCTCGCCCTCCTGCTCGGCCAGCCCGAACAGCTCGACCGGCTGCTCGGCTCGCGCACGATCGACGACGAGGCGGAGGAAGCCCTCGAGGCTGTCGCCATGGCACGCGAGGGCTCCACGACTTGATCGCAATCGTTTTCCTGCTCGGACTGCTCGGCGTCGTCCTCTTCGCCGCGGCCTCGGGGGCGCAGGCCCTGCCCATCGCCGAGATCCTGATGCTGATCGGCATCTTCGTCGTCTT
The DNA here is from genome assembly GCF_965227005.1 of Roseococcus sp. NCBI lineage: Bacteria > Pseudomonadati > Pseudomonadota > Alphaproteobacteria > Acetobacterales > Roseomonadaceae > Roseococcus > Roseococcus sp. The sequence goes on along the minus strand of NZ_CBDDFJ010000004.1, from coordinate 8,821 downwards.
CTTCGGATCGGGCGTCTATATCGCCGCCGTGCTCGGCGTGCTCGCCTTCCTCACCGGCTTCCTGTTCAGCGACCGCCCCTGGTGGAACTTCGCCGGACAGACGCTCTGGGGGCCGTCCTCCAACTTCGTGCTCGTCGCGGTGCCGCTCTTCCTGCTGATGGGCGAGATCCTGCTGCGCGCGGGCCTGTCGGACCGATTGTACCGCGCGCTCAACGTCTGGCTGAACCGCCTGCCGGGCGGGCTGCTGCACACCAATATCGTCAGCTGCGCGGTGTTCAGCGCCATCAGCGGATCGAGCGTCGCCACCGCCGCCACCATGGGCTCGGTCGCGCTGCCCTTCTTCCAGGGCACCAAGTACAACCAGCGTTGGGTGCTGGGCTCGCTGGCGGCCGGCGGCGCGCTGGGCAACCTGATTCCCCCGGGCATCACCTTCATCATCTACGGCCTGATCACCGAGACCTCGGTGGGCGCGCTCTATATCGCGGCCCTGCTGCCCTCGATCCTGGTGACGGGGATGTTCCTGGCGCTGATCGCCTGGCACGGCCACCGCAACCCGATGGAAAAGCCGCCCAAGCTGCCGCTGGGCATGAAGATCCGCGCGCTGCGCGACCTGATCCCCACGGTGCTGCTGATCGTGCTCGTCCTGGGCTCCATCTATGCCGGCTGGGCGACGCCGACCGAGGCCGCGGCCCTGGGCGTCACGGGCGCGATGTTCTTCGCGGCCCTCGAGCGCAAGCTGACCCTGCGGATGCTGCACGCCTCGGCCGAGGCCACGGCGCGCAACACCGCGCTGCTGGGGCTGATCATCTTCGGCGCCTATCTGCTGAACTACATCCTGACGACCATCAACGTGCCCCAGGCGCTGGCCGCACTCATCTCCGACCTGCCGCTGCCGCCCTGGGCCATCATGCTCTGCATCATCGGGCTGTACTTCGCGCTCGGCACCTTCATGGAGGGCTTCTCCATGATCATCACCACCGTGCCGGTCATCTTCCCGGTGGTCGTGGCCCTGGGCTACGATCCCATCTGGTTCGGCGTGATCGTGACCATGCTCGTCGAGATCGCACAGATCAGCCCGCCAGATGGAACCGTCATGTATGTGCTCCAGGGTATGCGACCCAAGGCAGGACCCATCACAGATGTCTTCGTGGGCGTCATGCCCTTCCTCCTTGTCTACCTCGGAGCCGTCATGCTGATGCTCATCTTCCCAGAAATCGCTCTCTGGCTACCACGAATATTGTCCTGATCCGGAAGTGGCGTGCACCGGCCTTTCACTTGGCGGAGACCAGGTTTTTAGCCTGACCGTCTATAGGTTCGCGCCCGGCAACCAGTGCCCTGCGCACGCCACGCCTCGGAAGGTTCACTGTCGTGGAAGGTGATATTCGTATCAGACAGGTTCGGGAGGCTGACGCGCCCGCGCTGGCCGCCCTGCTCAACGAAGTCATCGCCCGTGGAGGGACGACCGCACTGGAAGAGCCTTTCACGCCGGAGGGGTTGTCTGCGGCCATGTTGACCGGTCCCGATGTGATCTGCTGCTTCGTGGCCGAGGATGCCGCCGGGAGCCTCGTCGGCTTTCAGTCGCTCACGCGATCGGCCCAACTGCCGGTTGGCTTCGGCGACATCGGCACCTTCACTCGCGTTGGGCACGTGCAGAAGGGAACGGGCTCCCGCCTATTCGTGGCGACGCAAAGGGCGGCCGGGGAGCGAGCGCTCACAACGATCAACGCGACCATTCGCGCCGACAATGTCGGCGGCCTCGCCTTCTATGGCCGATTGGGCTTCACCGAACATAGCGTCCGTCGTGCCGTGCCCTTGAATAACGGCACGCCCGTCGATCGGATCAGCAAGCGTTACGCGCTACGGCGCAGCGATTAGTACCGCCCGCTTCGGACCTCCGCAGGGTCATACGGATGGGGTTTTGTCCCCCGGCTCGCGCCACAGCCATCGGCGATGAGCGGCCTCTTCGGATACCGCGCAACCGGCGTGGCCCCCCCGCGCCGGCTGCACAGAACTCTCCGTCAGGCCGCCTCGTCCACCGTCGTCGCGGGGGTAAGGCCCAGGAAGGGCGCACCGCCCGCCAGTTCGCCGTAGTGGCCGATGCCGCCGCGCAGCCAGTTGCCGATGTCGATGTTGATCATGGCCGCGGGCTCGCGCAGCGTCACGCGCGGCTCCTCGGCCAGCTCGAGCATCATGTAGCCCACGCGGCGGCGCCCGCCGCGCTCGGGCAGCCATTCGCCCGCGATGTCCTGCACGAAGGCCGTGCCCGGCACCCAGACATGGCGTGCGCCGTCGATCACGCGATCGCGCGCCTCATGCAGGTGGCCCGAGATCAGCAGCCGCACCGCTTGCTCGCGCAGCAGCCGCGCGACCGGCTCGCGCCTCTCCGGATACCAGAAGGACTGGCTGGCCGCCGTCTCCAGCGGATCGGCGTTGCACAGCGGCTTGTGGAAAAGCAGCGCGACCGGCCGGCCGCCCGCGCTCGCCACGGCCTCCTGCAGGAAGGCCTCCTGCTCCGCCTCGGCCGCGAGGCCCGAGCCGCAGATCAGGCAGTTGAGCCCGATGATCCGCCAGGCACCGATGTCCAGCATCCAGCGGTCCTCGCCGAAATGCCGCAGCCAGGCGGCCTGGCGGGCCTCCGTCACCACCGCCTCGCCACGCAAGTCCGGGATGCAGTTGCCGACGTCGTGGTTGCCCGGCACCGCGTGCCAGGGCGCGGGCAGCCGGTCGAGCTCGGCGCGGGCGAAGGCAAGGTCGTCCTCGCGATGCGGCCCGTCCAAAGCGAGGTCACCGCCCACCAGCACCAGGTCCGGCTTCTCCTCCGCCAAAGCGCGCAGGAGGAGCTCCCAATTGGCGTGGAAATAGGGCTTGGCCCGGCTGAGATGGAGGTCGGAGATCAGGGCGACGCGCGGCGCCATGCTCAGCTCCTCCGCCGGGGCAGCAACGCCTGCACCTCGGTGGCCATGCGGTCGAGCCCGGCCTCCGGCGTGCTGCGCTGCGCCACGATGGCCTGCATCTGGTCGTTGATGACGTCGGTGATCTTCAGCGCGTTCTGGCCGGGGAAGGCGTACCAGCCGGTGATGACGTCCTGCTGGCCGATGGCCGTGAGGTGGTTCGGGTTCTCGCGGTAGAAACGGCCCAGCAGGTCCTCGCGCGCGGCGGGGATTGTGGTGGCGGGCATGTAGCCGGTGTGGTTCACCATCATGGTGCCGCCGACCGGGCCGGTGGCGAACTTGATGAACTTCCACGCCGCCTGCTGCTTCGCCGCGTCGCGCGCGAACATCATCGCCACGTTGCCGCCCGCCGGCAGGCGCGGATTGGGGCCGGGGATGGGGAAGCGCCCGGTCTTCAGCGGGAAGCGACCGCCGATCTCGCGGTTGAAGCGGCCGAGCTGCGCCGTGGAATTCATGACGATGCCCATGCGGCCTGCGACAAACTCGCCCATCATCGCATTGGAGCGGCCATCGGGCATGCGGCCCTCGGTCAACATGGTGCCGAGGTCACGGGCCGCCGCGCGGCCCGGCGCATCGGCGAAGGCCACCTGCGTCTCGTCGGCGTTCAGCATGCTACCGCCGCGGCTGAAGACCAGCGACTGCCAGGACCAGTTGCCGGTGATCGTCCAGTCGAAGAAGAGGCCGTTGATCCCCTCCTGGCTGCCATGGATGGCGCGCGCCAGGGCCGCGACCTCCTCCCAGCTCGAGGGCAGCTTGTCGGGGTCGCCGCCGGCGCGGCGCAGCAGATCGACATTGTAGTAGACGACCGGCGTCGAGAGCGCGAAGCCGATGCCGATCTGCTTGCCGCCGACCTGGCCGAGGCTCAGCAGGCTCTCCGAATAGCCGAGCGATGGCGTCTCGGGATCCGCCTGCATGAAGGGGCGGAAATCGACGGGGATGTCGCGCTCGAGCAGGGTGCGCTGGCGGTTGAGGCCGTGGAAGGCGACATCGGGCAGGTTGCGCGTGATGGCGTCGCGCAGGTTGCGCTGCAGGATGGATTCATAATCCGCCTCCGGCGCGCGATAGGTCACGCGGATGCCGGGGTTCTGGCGCATGAAGACAGTCGCCACCTCCTCCATCAGGCCGCGCACCGTGGCCGCGTTGCCGTACTGGACGCTGAGCTCGATCTCGCGCGACTGGGCGCGCGCATAGAGAGGCAGGGCAAGGGTGGTGGCGGCAAGGCCGGTCGTGCCGAGAAGGCCGCGACGGGTCGGTGTCATGATGAGGTGATCTCCTGGGGGTGGTTTACTTGACGCCACTCATGGTCACGCCGCGCACGAAGGCGCGCTGCGCGAGCAGGAAGGCGATGGCGAGAGGGGCGGTGGTCACCGTGGCCGCGGCCATGAGCGGGCCCCAGCTGGTGCCGGACTCGGTGTCGCTGAAGAAGGCGATGCCGAGCGGCGGCGTCATGAGATGCTCGCTCTGGACCGCGATGTACGGCCAGAAGAACTCGTTCCAGTTCCAGATGAACGAGAGGCAGCCGAAGGCTGCAAGCGCCGGCGCCGCCGTAGGCAGCATGATGCGCCAGACGATGCCGAGCTCCGACAGCCCGTCCATCCGCGCCGCCGCGATCAGGTCGTTCGGCACGGTGCGGAAGAACTGCCGCATGAGGAAGATGCCGAAGACGCTGACGGTCGAGGGCAGGATGATGGCGGCATAGGTGTCGAGCAGGCCGAGCTGCCACAGCCCGATATAGAGCGGGATCGCCGGCACCTGCGGCGGGATGAGCAGCGCCAGCAGCACCAGGCCGAAGACGGTGTCGCGCCCGCGCCAGCGCAGCTTGGCCAGGGCATAGGCCATGGGCAGCGCCGTCACCGCCTGCGCCGCGAAGATGCAGAAGGTGACGATGAAGCCGTTCATCAGGAAGCGCGCCAGCGGCACCTTGGTGAAGGCGGCGCTGTAGTTCTCCCAGGCGCTCCACTGCTCCGGCAGCAGCCGGAACTGGGGCGCGAAGATCTCCGCCGCCGGCTTCACCGAAAGCGACAGCATCAGCACGAAGGGCGCGAGCATCACCGCGGCGCCGAGCAGCAGCACGGCGTGGCGGAACAGAGGGCCGAGGCGATCAGCCATAATGCGCCCTCCGGTCCAGGATCACGGTCTGCGCGACGGTGATCGCCAGGGTGAAGACCAGGAACACCACGGTGATCGCCGCGCCATAGGCGGTGCGCAGGAAGCGGAAACCCTCCTGCACCATGGTGTAGAGCAGCACCTCGGTGGACTTGTTCGGCCCGCCCTCGGTCAGGACCGCGACCGTGTCGAAGACCTGGAAGCTACGGATGGCGGTGATGGCGACGACGAAGACCAGTGCGGGCCCGAGCATCGGCCAGGTGACGCGGCGGAAGCGCTCCCAGGCCCCGTCCGCGCCGTCCAGCGCCAGCGCCTCGTAGAGATCCTTCGGGACGCCCTGCAGCCCCGCGATGAAGAGCACCATGGCGAGGCCGAGATTCTGCCACACGCCGATGACCGCGATCGCCAGCAGCGCGACGTCGGGGTTGTTCAGCCAGTCCGTCACCGGCAGGCCGAGCGTGCGCAGGGCCTGGTTCACGAAGCCCACCGTCGGGTGGAACATGAACTCCCACACCAGCGCCATGGCGAGCAGGGTGGAGGCCACGGGCAGGAAGTAGGCGGCGCGGTAGAAGCCGCGGAAGCGCCCCACGCTCTCCACCAGCAGCGCCGCGCCAAGGCCGAGGCCCACCGTGGCCGGTACGGAGACGCCGACATAGATCAGCGTGTTGCGCAGCGAGGTCCAGAACACCGGATCGGCGGCGAGCTGCTCGTAATTGCCGAGGCCGATCCACTCCATCTCGGCGTCGCCGAGGCTCCAGCCGGTGAAGGAGAGCAGCAGCACCGCCACCACCGGCCCGAGCAGCATGAGGATCATCAGGATGAGGGCCGGCAGGGCCAGCGCCCAGGCCGCGAGGGCCTCGGCCCGCCCCCCCGGCCATTTGCCGGCGCGGGCCTCAGCCATGGGCGGGCTCCAGCGCCATGGCCCCCAAGCTGCCGGCGCGACAGACCATGCGCTTGCCCTCCGCATCGAAGAGCAGCGCGCGGCGCGGCATCAGCCTCAACGGCGCGCCGATCGCGTGATCATTGGCCTCGGCGGCCTCCACCTGCGCGACCAGCGGCTGCGCGAGGCCGGGCGCCGTGCAGTAAAGCAGCGCCTCGCCGCCCAGGCGCTCGATCCGTGCCAGGGTGACGGGGATGCCCTGCCCCGCCGGGCGCAGCGCCTCGGGCCGCACACCCATCATGACGCCCTCGCGCTCGGTGCCCGTGGCGTGGAAAGGCAATGCCATGCCGAGCGCCTCGACCGCACCCGAGGAGAGAAGGCGAACAGGAAAGACGTTCATCGACGGACTGCCGACGAAGCGCGCGACATCGAGACTGACGGGATCGTCGTAGAGCGACTGCGGGGCCGCCACCTGCAGCACGCGGCCGCCCTGCATCACCGCCACGCGGTCGGCCATCGCCATGGCCTCCTCCTGGTCGTGGGTGACGTAGAGGATGGTGGCGCCGAGGCGGCGCTGCAGCGCGACGATCTCGGCCCGCGCCTCGATGCGCAGCTTGGCGTCGAGGTTGGAGAGGGGCTCGTCCATCAGGAAGGCGGCGGGCTGGCGCACCATGGCGCGGGCCAGCGCCACGCGCTGGCGCTGGCCGCCCGAAAGCTGCGCGGGCTTGCGCCCCAGCAGGGCCCCGAGCTGGAGCGGCCCCGCGACGCTGGCGACATCCTCGGCGATGTTCCCGCGCGCCGCGCGCGTGCCGGGCAGCAGCCGGCCGAGAAGCGGCAGGCGCTGCCAGGCCGAGAGGCGTCGCATCTCCAGCGGCAAGGCGATGTTCTGCCCGACCGTCATGTAGGGGTAGAGCGCGTAGCTCTGGAACACCATGGCGAGGTCGCGCGCCTTGGGGCGCAGATGCCCGACCTCCACCCCGCCCAGCCGCACCTCGCCCTGGTCCGTGCCTTCCAGCCCGGCGAGGATGCGCAGCAGCGTGGACTTGCCGCAGCCCGAGGCACCGAGGATCGCCAGGAATTCGCCATCGGCCACGCGCAGCGTGACGTCGCGCAGGACGTCGGTGGTTCCAAATTTCTTGCCGATGCCGATGAGGTCGACGCTCGCCATGCCAGTTCCCTTATGCCGCGCGGCTTCTAGCCATGGGGCGGCAGGGTTGTGCGTGATCCTTTCATGAAGCTCCCTCAGGCGAGGCTATGCCGCACAGCTGAGAGGGGCGAGCCGTGGTTCGTTCCCGCCGATATGAGCCGCGCGCTGGAGATCGGCCATCCGTCCGATGCAGCTTGCCGGCGGCGTCGCGGAAAGCGGCGTTACAGCGGGGTCTCGGCTTCGCTCGGTCGGCCTTGCTCGGTCAGGGCTGCCAGGAAGCTACTCATGCCGGACGAGCGCAACGGGCGGTAGGGACGGCCCACCGCGCGGCAGATCCGCTTCACGGCCCAGACGGCCTCGTGGCTCACGCAGTCGACCGGGAAGACTACCAGCTCCGCGCGACGGACAAGGCCGGGCAACTGGCTGCCGCTCTCCTCCACACCGCCGTCATGGTGGATCAGCGCGACGCCGAGCCGGGCGGCGCCCTCGCGCAGGGCGGGAACCTGGCTGGGCCGCCCCCCGACATAGAGCACGGTCCCGAGAAGGGAGGCAGCTGGCGCTCCCGGCGTTTCGCCCGGCGCCAAAAGGGCCAGGCCGGCCTCGGCCTCGGCGGCGCGCCGCCGCGCTTCCTCCACCTGCGCTTCGGCCGCGACGGCGCGGCGTTCGGCCGCTTCGGCCTTCGCCTCCGCTTCGCTGCGACGCGCTTCCAGCGCCGCCGCACGCTGCTCGGCCGCCTCCAGCCGGCGTTGGAGTTCCGAGGGCGGCTCCGGCGGCGGCGCGGCGACCTGGACGAGGCGCCGCGTGGCCAAGGCCTCCTGCGCTGAAGTCCGCTCCTCGACCAGCTCCTGCATCCGGGCCTGCTGGCGCTGGATGGTCTCGCGCTGCTCGGCGAGTTCGCGGTCCTGCGCGACGAGGCGGCGGATATCGGCGCGATTGGCCGCGCCCACGAGGTGCGAGAGCATGTGCACCGCGCCGAAGGCCTCGCGCGTCAGCGCGTCATCCAGCGCCGGATGCGTCAATACGGCCCAATAGGCGCCGGGGATGTCGCCAGCCTCCTGCGCCTCGCGCCAGAGCGCGCGCAGGGCATTGACGTCTCGTGCCGCAGCGAAGCGGTGGATCGCGCCGGAATGCCGCTCGTCCAGCGCCTTGTTCAGCAGCTTCCCGCCATGATCGTCCTTCGAGCCCAGCCCGACACCGCGGCCATGCAGGTCGTGATCGCTGGCGCCGGCGGGGACAAGGTCGAGCTTGCGCAACAGCCGGCGCAATTCGTCGGCCGAGAGACAGGTGCCGACGATGGAGCAGTGGAAGGTGCCGGCCAGGTCCCAGATCCGGCGGCGCCGCGTTGGGGCCGGCGCCGATACCGCGACGGAGGGCGGCGGCGCATTGGCCAGGAAGGCGGCGAGCGCAGGCAAGGCGGGCGCCGGCCGGCCGGGCAGGCGGATCGCGCAATCGCACGCCTCCTGCAGGACCCGGCGGGCGCCCGCGTCGCTCATGCGGCGGCCACCAGATGCGAGACGTTCTTCGTCACCGTGTAGCAGGCCAGCCCCTCGGAACCGCCCTCTCGGCCATAGCCGCTGTCCTTCACGCCGCCGAAGGGCGTCTCCGCGATCGAGGCGGTGAGGTGGTTGATCGAAAGATTGCCGCACTCCAACCCGTCCGAGAGCGCCTCGACGTTCGGCGCCGAATGCGTGAAGGCATAGGCGGCGAGGCCGAAGGGCAAGGAATTCGCCTTCTCGA